>CP166130.1:2265000-2565000 GCA_041228335.1 Alphaproteobacteria bacterium LSUCC0684
GATGGTTTCGCGGAAGCCGTTTCATCGGCGGTGCTTTCAGCGGTATCATCCTCGCTGCTATCCGCGCCGTTCATGGACCTGGCCTCAGGCGAGGCATGACCATTGGCTTGGCCATTCATTTCCGCGCCATCTTTGCGGCGCTCTTCGGTGGAGGCGATGATGGCGCTGTGGATGCGGAAATAATGATCCGCGTATTGATAATAGGCTTCGGCGGCGATTCGCTCACCCGCGGCGGAGGCATCATTGCCGAGGGAGACATATTTTTCGTGCAACTGCAGCGCATTGCCGCGAAGCCGGACGTCTGGCCCGTTGGAATCGAGTGTTGTATTCCGATTGATCTGGCCGTGGCCATTGCGACGACCACGCCCACGCTGGCGGTTGTTCTTTCCAGGTTGTCTCATATGAATAGCAGCAATAGTTATTGTCGTTGAATCATAACCGGAACGTTGCCATATGGCCTTGTATTCACACGTTCGGGGAGCAGGCATATACATGCCGTGTCGTGAACTTAGCAATACCCATGGGTATTTCAAGCATTAATTTGCAAAAAACCATTTTCCGATGAAATTAAATTTCCCCCTTGCGCGTGAATCTTCACGGCAATTCAAACTCAAGACAGCGGATAATCCCGCCCAGATCTCTTGCCTGACCGACATGGACAAGCCCTGATTCGCCGGCAAGGGATGCGACCATCTCTTCCTGGCCTGCGCCGATTTCAACAAAAGCGCGGCCGTCTTTTTCCAGCTTGCGGGCAATCGCCGGCAGCAGCCTCCGCCAGCAATCACCGCCATCCCTGCCGCCGTCAAGCGCGAGTTCCGGATCATGATCACGGACTTCCGGCATGAGGCCTGCAAGATCACCTGTCGGGATATAGGGCGGATTGGCCAGTATAATGAGGAATTTTCCTGCAAGCTCCTTATCCCAGTCGCTGGTGAGAAACCGCGCCCGATCATCAAGCCCCAGCCCGCGGGCATTGAGGGCAGCCTGATCTACCGCCTCCGGGGCAAGGTCAACCCCTGTTCCATGCGCATCGGGGATGGCGTTCAGCACCGCAAGGAGAAGACATCCGCTGCCGGTGCCGAAATCAAGTACCTTCGGGGCCGGAACGGGATGGGCACCAAACCAGGCAAGCGCCTGATCCACAAGGCATTCGCTGTCGGGGCGCGGGTCAAGGGTGGCGGGGCTGAGCCCGAATCTGAGGGAGTAGAACTCCCGCCAGCCGCGCAGCCGCGACAGGGGCTCACCCGAAAGCCGCCGACCGACACATGCTTCCAGTCTGGCTTCGGCTTCTGCGGTCATGGTGATGGTTTCATGGGGCAGAACGGCATCTTCCCGGCCGAGGGCCAGCGCCAGCAGGAGCCGCGCATCCCGCACCGGGCTGTCGATTGCGCCTTCCGGCCTGCCTGAGGCCAGCCGGGATGACACGTTCTTCAGCACCTCTGATGCGGCAACAGATGCAGCTTCAGCTGGCGCTGTCATCGGCGGCCTGGGCCAGTCTGGCGGCCCGGTCTTCGGTGTTGAGCGCATCAACGAGTTCGTCCAGCGCTTCCCCGGCTATGACCCGTTCCAGCTTATAAAGGGTCAGGTTGATCCGGTGATCGGTGACCCGGCCCTGTGGAAAATTATAGGTGCGAATACGCTCGGACCGGTCACCTGAGCCAACCTGACCCTTGCGTGAGGCGGCCCGTTCGGCATCCTGGCGCGCGCGTTCGGCATCATAGATCCGGGCACGGAGGATTTTCATCGCCTTGGCCCGGTTCTTGTGCTGCGATTTTTCATCCTGCTGGCTGACAACGATACCGGTGGGAAGATGGGTGATCCGGACCGCGGAATCGGTGGTATTGACCGACTGCCCGCCGGGGCCGGAAGAGCGGAAGACGTCAATGCGCAAATCCGCCTCGTTAATCTCGATATCCACCTCCTCGACTTCGGGCAGCACGGCGACGGTGGCCGCCGATGTATGGATGCGGCCGCCGCCTTCGGTTTCGGGCACGCGCTGCACCCGGTGCACGCCGGATTCAAACTTCAACCTGGCGAACACGTCCGCGCCGGAAATATTGGCGGTGACTTCCTTGTAGCCGCCAATGCCGATCTCGGAGATTTCCATCACCTCGAACTTCCAGCCCTGCCGGGCCGCGTAGCGCTGATACATGCCGAAAAGATCCGCCGCAAAAAGCGCGGCTTCATCCCCGCCTGTACCTGCCCGGACTTCGAGAATGGCGTTGCGGCTGTCGTCCTTGTCTTTGGGCAGCAACAGGATCTGAAGCGTGTTTTCCTCTTCGGGAAGAGCGATGGTAATCTGGTCGATCTCCTCTTCGGCCATGGCGATGATTTCAGCATCCCCCCCGGCTTCGGCAATCATCTGCCGGGCGGCGTCAAGATCGGCCCGCAGGCGACGCACCTTTTCCGCCTGATCCGCCACGGGACGCAATTCCGCGAGCTCCCGCGAGAGTTTCGTCAGCTTCTCCGAAGAGATGTTGCCCGAAGACAGGGACGTTTCAATATGCGCACGTCTGGCCAGAACTTTTTCAAGATTATCCGCAAGACTCATGAGATCATCCCCTGCCCATCCGGGATAAGATCAGCCGGGCAGCATCATCCATCGGAACTTCTTCCTGGCCGCCATCGGCCATATCACGCAAGATCACCATGCCGCGCGCCGCTTCATCCGAGCCCTGGATCACCACCAGGCTTGCGCCGAGTTTGTCGGCGCGCTTCATCTGCTTGCCCAGATTGCCGGAATAGGGCATTTCGGCGCGCAGACCGCCCCGCCGCAACGACGACGCCAGCCCCGCCAGACCCGGTATCTGGCCATCACCAAGAGCGATGAGCACCACCGGTTGCGGCAGGCTGAGGCCGGTTTCGGCAAGAAGGGCAAGACGTTCCACCCCGGCCGCCCAGCCAACGCCTGCCACCGCCGGCCCGCCAAGGGTTTCGGCAAGCCCGTCGTAGCGGCCGCCGCCAAGCACGGTGCCTTGCGCGCCAAGGGCATCGGTGATGAATTCAAACGCCGTGTGGCAGTAGTAATCAAGCCCGCGCACCAGTTTCGGATCCTCGATATAGGAAACCCCCGCCGCGTCGAGGCAGGCACGGACATGCGCGGCGTGATCTCTTGACGCGGCGTTGAGATATTCGGTCATCCGGGGCGCATCGGCAAGAGTGGCGCGGTCGCCTTCATCCTTGCTGTCGAGAATACGGAGCGGGTTGAGCTCAAGCCGCCGCAAACTGTCTTCGGAAAGATGGTTCTGATGCCCCTTGAGATATTCCACCAGCGCCGTGCGGTACGCCGCCCGGGATTCCCCGTCGCCAAGACTGTTGAGATGCAAAACGCAATGCTCAAGCACCCCGAGATGTGACAGCATCAGCGCGCCAAGTTCAATGACCTCGGCATCGGCCAGCGGCTCCCTCGGGCCGAGAAGCTCGACACCAACCTGGTGAAACTGGCGCATTCTTCCCTTCTGCGGGCGTTCGTAGCGGAACATGGGCCCGGCATAAAAGAATTTCTGGGGCAGGGTCTGGGTGAGGCCAGCGCTGATCAGCGCCCGCACCACCCCGGCTGTGCCTTCGGGCCGCAAGGTCAGCCCTTCGCCGCCACGATCGGTAAAGGAATAGGTTTCCTTGGTGACGACATCGCTCGACTCCCCGAGCGGGCGGGCAAAGACATCGGTAAATTCAAAAATCGGCGTTGCCATTTCCGCAAAGCCGAAAAGCGCCGACGTATCCTTCGCCGTGTCCATGACATGACGGTGGCGGGCCATCTCTTCCGGCATCAGATCAGCGGTGCCGCGAGGGGACTGGAGTTTCACGATGCGTGATCCTTTCTGTTATCTGCCCTTGCATCAACCATTCAGGAGGCGCTTTCCGCGCGCCGCGCCTTGATGGCGGCAGCGCGTTCCTCGACCAGCTGAACCACATGCTCGACGATATCGCCATTCTGCAACCGGTGATCGGCCATGCCGGAGAGATATATCTGATGGGTGTCCTTGCCGCCGCCGGTAAGCCCGATATCGGTCTCCCGTGCTTCGCCGGGGCCGTTCACCACGCAGCCGATGATCGAAACCGTGATCGGCTCATCGATGTGATCAAGCCTTTCCTCGATGATGCGGACGGTATCGATGACGTCAAACTGCTGGCGGGCGCAGGACGGGCAGGATATCACCGTCACCCCGCGATGGCGCAGCCCCAGTGATTTCAGCATTTCAAACCCGACCCGGACCTCTTCTGCCGGATCGGCCGAAAGCGACACCCGGATCGTGTCGCCAATCCCCGCCCAGAGCAGATTGCCAAGGCCGATGGACGATTTGACGGTGCCGGCGCGCAGGCCCCCGGCCTCGGTTATGCCGATATGAAGAGGGCAGTCGATGGCTTCGGCAAGGCCGTAATAGGCGGCAACCGCAAGGAACACATCCGAGGCCTTCACCGAGATCTTGAATTCATGGAAATCATTATCCTGCAGGATGCGGGCATGATTAAGGGCGGATTCAACCAGTGCTTCGGGGCAGGGCTCGCCGTATTTTTCCAGGAGATCACGTTCAAGCGAGCCGGCATTCACCCCGATCCGCATCGAGGCGCCATGATCCCTTGCCGCGCGGATCACCTCTTTCACCCGGCTCGAGGAGCCGATATTGCCCGGGTTGATCCGGAGGCAGGCGGCCCCGGCTTCGGCGGCTTCGATCGCCCGCCGGTAATGAAAATGGATATCGGCGACAATGGGCACCGGGCTTTCTTTTGTGATGGCCCTCAAGGCGCTGGTGCTGTCCTCATCCGGGCAGGACACCCGCACAATGTCAGCGCCGGCCCGGGCAGAGGCGTTGATCTGATCAAGGGTCGCCGCAATATCCGCCGTCGGGGTGTTCGTCATCGTCTGAACCGAGATCGGCGCCCCGCCGCCAACAGGCACGGATCCGACCATGATCTGGCGGGATTGACGGCGTTCGATATGACGATAAGGGCGCACGGCCATGATTTGCTCCGGTTTCACCTTGCGTGATACCTCAAATGACGTGATCAGGTCAACGACGGCTCACGCCTGATCTCCCCGAAACGGGGGGAGACTCTCTCTCTTTATCTAGGGACGGGTTTTGATCAGTGACTTGTCAAGCGGGAGTTCTTTCACGGTCTCCCCCCATTCGCCAAGAACGAATTTCTCATCCTGGCCGAGGATGATCTCAAGTCCGCCAGCGTTGCCGGTGGTCAGGTAGAGATCGTCACCGCCCGGGATGGTGTATTTGTCATCTTTCTGCATCAGCCAGGCGGAAACCCTGCTGCCATCGGCGCGGGTGATTTCAACCCAGCTCGTGGCTACGGCGTGGATGGTCATGTCCTGATCCGGCAGGCGGCCGACGGCCATGGCCTGGGTGGCGGTTTGCGCCACCGCGCCCGGCTCTTCAGGACCTGGTGTATCCGCGGTGGCCGATGGCAGGGTGGCAGCGGCATTTTCCGCAGGCATGACCGGGGCAGGTGTTTCGGTTTGCAACCCTGTATCCGCCGTATTCGCCGACGTCTCTAGGCCGGATGCAGGCTCCGGGCTTGCGCCTTGCCCTGCCTCGACAAGGGTATCCCCGGCCGGGACCCCGGCATCTCTTTCCTCGAATTCAGGCATGAGCGTGGCCGGGAGGGTATCATCCGCCCCTTCCATGGTTGCCAGAACCTCTTCGGTACCGGTCGCGGAAGGCGATGAGCCAAGATCCATGACATACCAGCCTGCGTAGAGAAAGAAACACGCGCCAAGGGCGGCAACAGCAACAAGACCGGCATTGCTGTTCGTGCGGATATTGTTCTGGACGAATTCGTATTTCGGGTTGATCTCGTTTTCCGTCAGGCTGTCACGCAGCATATGGCAAAGCGAGGCCGCATCCGCGCCAACCATGTTAGCGTAGCTCCGCACATAGCCAATGACGTAGGTCATCTGAGGCAATGGCGCCAGATTTCCCTGTTCAATCGCGGCGATGTGATCTGGAAGAATGCGCAACCGTTCGGCAATATCGGCAAGTTTCAGCCCGCGCTCACGTCGGGCAGCGGCAAGTTCGGCGCCGACAATTGCCAGAACTTCCTCGCTCGTCCGTTGAATAGCTGGATCTTTAGTAGCTTGATCTTTCATCATAAACACATCGTGTAGCTACAGAACAAATATTAATAAATCATTGATTAAGGGAAAAACATGATCAATGGCAAATTAATTTTTTGTGTCATTCAACATATATGCAGTTTCATGAAAGCGCATACAACATGTTGATATCAGGGCCGGTGATGTCACCGGGACCGCTCAGCATTATAACACTATTCTGCCGGTATTTCACCAGTGTTTCGCGCATGTGCTGCCGGCCGTTCAGCCATCAAGCCCGAAGGCCGTATGCAGGCTGCGGACAGCAAGTTCGGTGTATTCCCGGCCGATCAGGACACTGATCTTGATCTCCGAGGTAGAGATCACCTCGATATTGATGCCCTTTTCCGCCAGAGTCGAGAACATCGTCTTGGCAATGCCGGGCTGGCTGCGCATCGCCATCCCCACCACCGAAACCTTGCACACGTCCTCGGAGGTGAGGATGGCCTGACAGCGGATCTCTTCCTGGATGGATTTAAGCACCGATTCCGCCCGCGGCAGATCCGAGCCACTGACCGAAAACGTGATATCGGTCTGGCCGGGCGCGCTCGCGGCGGTCTGAACGATCATGTCGACATTCACGTTCTGATCAGCAAGCGCGCTGAAGACGGTGGCGGCAACGCCGGGCTTGTCCTCGATGCCGGCCAGCGTGATCTTGGCTTCATCGGCACTGTAGGCTATGCCGCTGACTGAGTTCTTTTCCATGATTTCATCCTCGTTGACAACCAGGGTTCCGGGCAGATCTTCAAAACTTGACAGAACCTGAAGTTTAACACCATGCCGCATCGCCATGGCAACCGAACGTGTCTGGAGCACCTTGGCGCCGCCTGAGGCCATTTCCAGCATTTCCTCAAACGTGATGCGGTCAAGCTTGCAGGCTTTCGGGACGATGCGGGGATCGGTGGTATAGACCCCGTCGACATCGGTATAGATATCGCAGCGATCTGCCCCGATCGCCGCTGCCAGCGCAACCGCCGATGTATCGGAGCCGCCACGGCCAAGGGTGGTGATCCGGTTATCCGAGGCCAGCCCCTGAAACCCGGCCACCACCGCCACCTGACCCTGATCAAGACGAGCGTTGAGTTTTTCGGTATCGATGGATTCAATGCGTGCACCACCATGGACATCATCGGTGTGAACGGCGATCTGCCAGCCAAGCCAGGACCGGGCATCCACCCCGATATTCTGGAGCGCAATGGCAAGCAATCCAACCGTTACCTGCTCCCCGGAGGAGACCACTACGTCATATTCCCGCGCATCGTGCAGGCTGCCGGCCTGCCGTGTCCATTCGACAAGCTGGTTGGTCGTGCCCGACATTGCCGAGACCACCACCGCGACCTGATCACCGGCATCCACCGCGGTTTTGACTTTGTCTGCGACAGCCTGTATCCGTTCGATCGTACCGACAGACGTGCCGCCAAATTTCATCACTATACGGGCCATGGGTTTTTCCGCTTGGTGTCCTCAGGCTGGAGATGACATAAGGTTGTGCCATCTGATAGACTGAAAGAGGGTCATTCGGCAAGAGAGGATTTTCCATGAGCCCTGAAATTCGCGGCAATTCCCCGACCGCTGAAACGATTGATGCGCGGGAGATCCGGCATTTTGACAACCTGTCCGCATCCTGGTGGGACCGGCGCGGGCCTTTTGCCGCGCTCCACCGCATGACCCCGGCCCGGGTGCGCTATATCCGCCAGCATGCAAGCCGTCTTCTTGGCCAGGACCGGGGGGCCGGGCTCAAGGGGCTCGATATCCTTGATATCGGCTGCGGCGGCGGGTTGCTAGCCGAACCCCTCTGCCGTCTCGGTGCCCGGGTCACGGGCATCGACGCCAGCGCCGAGGCCATCAATGCCGCCAAAGCCCATGCCGACACTGCCGGGCTCAACATCACCTACCGGGCCATTTCGTCCGAAGACCTCGTGCTTGAAATGCGTAAAAAGCGCCGCCGCTTTGATATCGTCATTGCCTCCGAGGTCATCGAACATGTGGCGGATCGCCAGCAGTTTCTGAAGGTCATGGCCGGTTTTGCCCATACCAATGGGGTGAGCATGGCGGTCCTGACCACCATCAACCGGTCACTGATGGGGGTTGCGCTCGGGAAATATGCCGCCGAATATCTGCTCAATCTCGCCCCGAAAGGCACCCATGATCCGCAAAAATTCGTCCGGCCGGATGAGCTCCGGGCCGAAGCTGCCCGGGCCGGGATCGACCTTGACGACATTACCGGCATGCGGCCGACCTTGTTCGGTGATTTTGCTCTCGATGGGCCGCCGGCCATCAATTACGCGGCGGCAGGCCTGATCCGTCCCTAGGTGATCACTGTTCCCTGGGAAGCCAGGGGATATGTTGAACAGCAATGCCTTCTTCGGCAAGGTCTTCGGCCTCTTCCTTGCTCGTCTGGCCATAAATGCCCCGGGCTTCGGCCTCCCCGTAATGGATTTTGCGGGCTTCTTCGGCAAAGGCATTGCCGACGTAATCGCATTCGCTTTCAACCTTGTTCTGAATCTTGCGCAACTCGGCAAAGATTTCGGCCCTCGCCTTTTCCTGCTCCGGCGTCAGGGCAGGCGGGAAATGCGCGGCCCTGGCCGGAACGGCTGGAGATGACGTCTTGCGATTTGATTTGGCGGCAACATTGGGTGCCATCAGGGCTTTTTCGATACCGGTCTCGCCACAAAGCGGGCAGGATAAGAGCCCCTCTTCACGCTGGCGCTCGTACTCGCCCGAGGAGCCAAACCATCCTTCAAACTCGTGGCCGTTACGGCATTTGAGATTAAAACTGATCATGAATGAGATATAAGATCAGGAACAGGATTATGCAAGTTCCCGCACGAATGTGCGCCGGATATCCGCATCCGGCGGCGTATATCGTTCAGATCTTGCCGTGGCAATGCTTGAACTTGAGCCCGGACCCGCAGGGGCAGGGTGAATTGCGCGGGGTTTTCCGCACATTATCAGGCTGCATTTTTGTCTGCGTTCCGGGCTGCATGCGGGGGGCATCAGCCGCTTGAGGTGCCGGTGCTGCCGCCCCGCCATCCGGTGCTGCATGCGGGGGCGCCTCCGGCGCGCGAAGCTCCACATGCGCCATCACGGATGTTGTTGTCTGACGCAGGCTTGCCAGCATCGATTCAAAAAGAATGAACGCCTCACGCTTGTATTCATTGAGCGGATCCTTCTGGGCGTAGGATCTGAGGCCAACCGCCTGTTTCATGTGATCAAGGGCCAGAAGGTGTTCTTTCCAGTTCTGGTCCAGAACCTGCAGAAGAAGCGATTTTTCCGCCATGCGCATGATCTCGGGCCCGAATTTGACGGCTTTTTCCGCCATCCGCGAGTCGGCGAGATGCTGCAGGCGCTCGGTGATCGCTTCGGCATCCATGCCATCTTCGCGGCACCATTCGGCGGCGGGGATATCAAGCCCGAAATATCGAAACGCCCCTTCCTTGAGCATATCCGCATCCCATTGATCGGGATAGGTCCCCTCCGGCAAAGCTTCGCTGACAAGGCCGGCCACCACGTCCTGACGCATGTCAGCAATGGTGTCGGCGACGCTGTCGGCCCGCATGATGTCCTTGCGCTGCTCGAAGATGACGCTGCGCTGATCGTTCATCACGTCGTCGTATTTCAGCAGCTGCTTGCGGATTTCAAAATTTCTCGCCTCAACCTTTGACTGGGCCTTTTCGATCGCCTTGTTGATCCATGGGTGGATAATCGCTTCATCTTCCTTGAGGCCGAGTTTCTGCAACATGCCGTCAAGACGTTCAGAGCCGAAGATCCGCATCAGATCATCTTCAAGGGACAGGAAGAATTTCGAGGCCCCGGGATCACCCTGGCGGCCGGACCGGCCCCGAAGCTGATTGTCGATGCGGCGGGATTCATGCCGCTCGGTGCCAATCACATAGAGCCCGCCTGCGGCGATCACCTTTTCCTTGTCGGCGCTGACCGTTGCGGTGATTTTCTTCCGTTTGGCTTCGGTATCGCCATCCTCGTCGAGGCGCTTTTCAAGATTGCCGCCAAGCTGGATATCGGTTCCGCGTCCCGCCATGTTGGTGGCAATCGTGACCGAGCCGGGCATGCCGGCATCGGCAATGATCATCGCTTCCTGTTCGTGGAAACGGGCATTGAGCACCTGATGATCGATCTTTTCCTTCTTCAATGCCGCGGAAAGCATCTCTGATTTCTCAATGGAGACCGTCCCCACCAGCACCGGCTGGCCGCGGTCACGGCAGTCCCTGATCTGGGCGATGACGGCGCGGTCGCGCTCCGTTGAGGTGCGGTAGACTTCATCATCGGCATCGATCCGCGCCACCGGTTTGTTGGTCGGGATGGCCACCACGTCAAGACCATAGATTTCGGAAAATTCGCCAGATTCGGTCATGGCCGTGCCCGTCATCCCGGCCAGTTTCGGATACATGCGAAAGAGATTCTGGAAGGTGATCGAGGCAAGTGTCTGGTTTTCGGGCTGGATGTCGAGCCCTTCCTTGGCTTCGAGGGCCTGATGCTGGCCATCGCTGAAGCGGCGGCCTTCCATGGCCCGGCCGGTAAATTCGTCGATGATCACCACTTTGCCATTGCGCACCATGTAATGGGTGTCGCGCTGGAAAAGCCGATGTGCCTTGAGCGCGACATTGACGTGATGCAGAAGCGAGATATTGCTCGCATCATAGAGCGTGCCTTCCGTGATCAGGCTGTGTTCGTTGAGAATCTCTTCGACATGCTCGGTCCCTTTTTCCGTAAGCGTGACGGTGCGCTGCTTCTCATCAAGGTCATAATCTTCGGCCGCCAGCAAGGGAATGATCCGATCCACCTCCTGATAGAGGTTCGAGGAATATTCGCTCGGCCCGGAAATCACCAGCGGCGTCCGGGCTTCATCGATGAGGATGCTGTCCACTTCATCGATGATGGCGAAATGGGGGTCACGCTGCACCATGTCGTCAAGGCGGAATTTCATGTTGTCCCGCAGGTAATCGAAGCCGATCTCATTGTTGGTGGCGTAGGTGATGTCGGCGGCGTAGGCCGCCCGTCTTGCGTCATCGTCGAGATCATTCGTGATGCAGCCCACCGTCAGGCCAAGAAACTCATAGATCTGACCCATCCAGGCCGAATCCCGCTGTGCCAGATAATCATTCACCGTGACGACGTGAACACCCTTACCTTCAAGAGCGTTGAGATAGGCGGCAAGGGTCGAGACAAGAGTCTTGCCTTCGCCGGTCTTCATCTCGGTGATCCGCCCCTGATGGAGCACGATCCCGCCCATCATCTGAACGTCAAAATGGCGCTGGCCGATGGCACGCCGCGCCGCTTCCCTCACCGTGGCGAAAGCCTCCGGCAGAAGATCATCAAGGCTGGCTCCATCGGCAAGGCGGCGGCGGAATTCTTCGGTCCTGGCGCGGAGGCCTTCATCATCAAGTGCTGCGAGGGTATCTTCAAAACTGGCAATAGCCGCGATCATCGGATCAAATTTTCTGATCTCCCGGGTGTTTGAATCCCCGAACAACGATTTGGCCAGCGCAGAAAACATGAAACCCTCTTATAAGCGGTCAAGGTCAGGACAAAACTGCCTTCATTCAAATGACTGATGCAGAAACGGATGTCAATAAATCTCCGCCATCGGCCATGTATTGCGGGCAGCCATGTATTGCAGGTGCAGAATATACATGATAGCGATAAAACGTGTTTTCAATATGCACCTCATGCAACCACCCGAAGAGAGATGCAAGGCATCGAAAGGACCCCGACATGGCCATATCCATCTTTTCCACCCCGAAGGCCAGGCTGGCTGGACTGATAACGGGCGCAATACTGATGCTGGGCTTTTCCGCCGCCATCTCACAGGAAACGCCGCCGCCGGTCGTGCTGACGATCAATGGCGAGACCTTCACGCTGAACCTGGTCGGCAACATGGCCAACCAGCTGCCCGATGAGATGCGACGTCAACCAGCGGAAGCGCTCTATGAAGGGCTGATCGATGATATCATCGACACGAAGCTTTCCGCCGACGCCGCCCGCAGCAGCGGCCTTGCCGACAATCTTGCCATCCGGGAGATTGCCGAGCGGGCGCGTGACCGTATCCTTGCCGAAGTCTGGCTCAACGAGGAAATCGCCGCCCGTATCACCGATGAAATGCTTCAAAAGAGCTATAATGATCTGGTGGCCGATACCGAAAGCCGCACCGAAGTCCGGGCGCGGCATATCCTCGTGGACAACAGGGACGCCGCCCTGGCCGCGATTGCCCGCCTTGACCAGGGCGAGGATTTTGCCGCTCTTGCCAAGGAGATTTCCACCGGGCCGAGCGGGCCCAATGGCGGCGAGCTCGGCTATTTCCGCCGCGGCGCCATGGTGCCCAGTTTCGAGGTGGCAAGCTTTGCCCTTGCCAAGGACAGCTATACCAAAGAGCCGGTCCAGACCCAGTTTGGCTGGCATGTCATCAAGGTTGAAGACCGCCGCGTGGCACCCGCCCCGACATTCGAGACTGCCCAGGACCAGCTTCGCAACACCATCTCCGTCAAACTGGCCGGAACGATCCTCTCCGAGTTGCGCGAAAATGCCGAGATCAGCCGGCTCAGCTATGAGGAACTTCGTGCATCCCAGCAAGCCCAGTAGCAACACTTTTAGAGAAACCTGCCGATATGAAACGCTCACCTCTCGCCCCATCTGATCTGCCCGTGCTTCATCCCGTCGATGGCATCCGCCTTGCCACCGGCCGATCCGGGATCAAATACAAGGACCGCGATGACGTCATGCTCATGGTGGCCGACCATCCGGTTGCCGCGGCCGGTACCCTGACGCGTTCGCTGACATGTTCGGCTGCCGTGGACTGGTGCCGGACCCAGCTTGGCGGCGGCAAGGCGCAAGCCGTGCTGGTCAATGCCGGCAACGCCAATGCTTTCACCGGCAGGCTGGGCGACGCGAGCGTCCATCGCTGTGCCGCCGCCACGGCCGATGCCGTGGGCTGCACGGCGGGCGAAGTGCTGCTGGCCTCCACCGGCGTCATCGGTGAGCCCCTTCAGGATGAGAAAATCACCTCCCTCGTGCCGGAAATGATCGCCCATCTCTCATCTTCCGGCTGGGCGGCGGCGGCCGAAGCCATCCGCACCACCGATACTTTTGCCAAGGCCGCAAGCCGGCAGATCACCACCGGCGGCGCCACCATCACGATCACCGGCATTGCCAAGGGATCGGGAATGATTGCCCCGGACATGGCGACCATGCTGGCCTTCATCGCAACCGATGCCGATATCTCGGGCCCCGTGCTTCAGGCAATCCTGCGCGACGCCACGGATGCAAGTTTCAACGCCATCACCGTCGACAGCGACACATCCACAAGCGACACCATCCTGATCCTGGCAAGCGGAAAAGCGGCGATGCCTTCGATCACCGATGCGGGCAGCGCCGATGGCCTTGCCTTTGCCGCGGCGCTCAAGGAGCTGATGGTGGATCTGGCCTGCCAGGTTGTCCGCGATGGTGAGGGGGCAAGCAAGTTCATCACCATTACCATCACCGGCGCCGAGACGGACGCCGCCGCCCGCCGGATCGGGCTTGCGGTGGCCAATTCCCCGCTCGTCAAGACAGCGATTGCCGGGGAGGACGCCAACTGGGGCCGTATCGTCATGGCCGTGGGCAAATCCGGGGAACGCGCCGACCGGGACCGGCTGGCCATTGCCATGGGCGGCGTTATCATCGCCAAAGACGGCCAGCGGGTGGACGGGTTCAACGAAGCCCCTGTAGCCGAGCACATGAAGGGGGATGCCATCAGGATCGAGGTGGATGTCGGCATTGGCGTAGGCAAGGCGACGGTCTGGACCTGCGATCTCACCCATGACTATATTTCCATCAACGCCGATTACCGGAGTTGAGATGAAACCGATGGTGCTTGTCGCCGCCGTGGCGCTGATCGATGCCGATGGACGCGTGCTGCTCTCCCAGCGTCCGGAGGGCAAATCCATGGCCGGGCTATGGGAATTTCCCGGCGGCAAGATCGAGGACGGAGAAACACCCGAAGAGGCGCTGATCCGCGAAATCGAGGAAGAGATCGGGATCAACACCAAGAGCAGTTGCCTCGCGCCGCTCAGTTTCGCAAGCCATGCCTATGAGCAATTTCATCTGTTGATGATGCTCTATGTCTGCCGCCGCTGGCAGGGCACGCCGAAGCCGAAGGAAGGCAACCCGCTTGCCTGGGTCAGGCCGCAACGCCTCAATGACTATCCGATGCCGCCTGCCGATCGGCCGCTGGTGGCCATGCTTCAGGATCTACTCTGAGATGTCGGGGTCGTTGTCAAGGATATCGGCCAGATTACGCACAGCACTGCCAGGCTTGAGCGGCCGGGGCTGGCCCGCATCAGGGGCCCATCCCGTCAGGGTCACGATTTCAAAAGAGGCCGGGATGCGGCTATCGGCCTGGGCAAACCGGCCGGAATAGAGCTCGGCCATACGCCGCATCACCGACGGCGGGGTCATCTGCCGACGCCGGGCTGTAAGCGCGTTCTGCTCCCCCATCCCGCGCAGATCCCGAAGAAGATCAAACGGTGTCGGGAAGGTGACGGTGATGGTATCGCTGTCGGCCACCGGCAGGGCCAGCCCGGCGCGACCGATCAACCCGCCCAGATCCCGGATATCGGCCATGGGCATGACACGGGGCGTCATCCCACCGAGAATTTCGCTTTCCGCTTCGGCAAGGCAGTTGCGCAACTCCATGAGCGTATCTCCACCCGGAAGAGCCAGCATCATCAGGCCATCGGGTTTGAGGTGATGCCGCAGCCGCATCATCAGCCCGGGCAGATCATTGACCCAATGGAGGGAAACCGCCGAGAAGATGGCGTCAACGCTGGCTTCGGGGAAAGGCAGATCAAAATAATCGGCCTGCTCGGCTTCAATTCCTTGAGATCTTGCCGCCGCCACCATCGCAGGTGAGGTATCGATCCCGATGATGCGGCCGATCTTGCCCCCTTCCATGAGCCGCCGTGCCAGCCTGCCGGTATGGCAGCCGATATCCAGCGCCAGCGGAAAATCACGGCGGATGATATCAACCCGGTCCGCAAGACGTTCGGCCACGGCATCCTTGAGAAAGGCAAAATCATCAAAACTCGCCGCGGCCCTGTCGCGGAATCGCTGATGGGCATCATCGTCGATCAGAAGTGGAGGTGAAGTCGTCATCATGCCCCACAGCATGCCCGGCTGTGACAAAAAGGCAAGCGCTGTTAACCGTTTATTCACCCATCTGTGCAAGACTGTCCCGATGCTGAATTTTCGCATGATCCATCAGGTGCTCGATGCACTGGTTCCGCCTTCCTGCCCTTTGTGCTTTTCGCTCGTGGAACGCGGCGGGCTATGCCCCGACTGCTGGCGGGGGATAAAACTCGGAACTGTCCTTGCGTGCCGGAAATGTGCCCTGCCGTTCAACCATGACGGCGGCAACCCCGTGTGCGGGGCATGCCTGATCAAGCCGCAGGATTTTGATGAGGCGGTGGCAGGAATGGTCTATGACGGCGCCGCGCGGAAGATGATCCTCGGGCTGAAATACGGCGATCGCCATGATATCACGCCGATCCTTGCCACCATGATGCTGGGGAAAAGCCTGCCTCTGCTTCATGCGGCCGATGCCATCGTCCCGATCCCGCTCCACCCTGTCAGGTTTTTCCAGCGGCGGTATAACCAGTCGGCGGAACTCGCCCGTCATCTGATGCATTGCGCCGGTCTGCCAAAGGAGTTCTACCGGCCTGACCTTCTGTGCCGGGTGCGCAACACCCCGGTCCAGGGCCGCAAGACACGCCGCCAGCGGCAGGAAAACGTGAAAATGGCCTTTGCCGCAAACGCATCCGCCGGGGCATCCATCCGCGGCAAACATATCCTCCTGATTGACGATGTGCTCACCACGGGGGCGACGCTTTCGAGCGCGGCGCGATGCCTCAAACGTGCCGGGGCGAAAAAGGTTTCGGTTAGCGTGGCCGCGCGGGTGCGCTGATCCTCGGACAAAAGGACGATACCATGGCAGGGTTCTTTCATGCCAGCGGCCGAAGACGCGACGCATGATCTGCTCGCCACGGCCGAGACCGAAGCTGAAAGCCGGGGGCTTGACCGTTTGCGCGAGGAAGCGGCGCGGCAATCCATCCCGTCACGCCTGCATAAAGGCCGTTCATCCGTGGATATCGTCCGAGGTCAGGCCAGCCCCTTTTCCCCGAGGCTGAGGTATTTTTCATGCCGCAGGCGAACCAGTTCATCGCCGGAGAGATCCTTGAGCGATCTGAGCTGTTCTTCGACCGCATCGCCTAGATTCCGTATCGCTTCATCAGGGTGACGATGCGCGGCGCCAAGCGGTTCTGCAACAACCTGATCCACCACACCCAGTTTTGCCATATCCTGGGCGGTCAGTTTGAGGGCTTCGGCCGCATCCTTGGCGTGATCGGCGCTGCGCCAGAGTATAGACGCGCATCCTTCGGGCGAGATCACCGAATAGACGGCGTGTTCATACATCACCACACGGTTGCCGGTCGCAAGCGCGATGGCGCCGCCTGACCCGCCCTCACCGATGATCGAGGCGATAATCGGACTCGTGAGGTTGAGGCAGGTTTCGATCGATCTGGCAATGGCCTCGGCCTGGCCCCGTTCTTCGGCGCCCCGGCCGGGATAGGCCCCGGCGGTATCGACAAAGGTGATGACCGGCAGACCAAACCGTTCCGCAAGTTCCATCAGCCGGCGTGCCTTGCGATAGCCTTCGGGCCGCGCCATGCCGAAATTGCGCTTGATGCGTTCTTCGGTCGTGCTGCCCTTTTCGGTTCCCATGACCACAACCGACTGGCCGCGGAATCGCGCAAGCCCGCCGATCACCGCGTGATCTTCGCGGTAGTTCCGGTCACCGGCAAGAGGCGTGAAATCATCAAAAAGGGTTGCGATGATCGAAACTGTCTTGGGGCGGTCCGGGTGCCGCGCCACCTGGACCTTTTCCCACGGCCCGAGATTGGCGTAGGCGGATTTGATCTCACGTGTCATTTTCTGCTGCAGGCGGCTGACCTCTTCGGCGATGTTGATATCCATGTCCGAAGACATGTGCCGCAATTCTTCAATCTTGCCTTCGAGCACCGCTATGGGTTTTTCAAATTCCAGAAAATGACGCATCGGAAAACTTTTGCTCCTCAAAACCCCTGATTCTATCCTTGTCCCTTTTATAAACCAGAAGACCGATTGCGGGCAAGCGGGTGGGTATCCCGCACCAGCCCGGCCAGTCTTTCATCCCTGGTCCGGGTGTAGATCTCGGTGGTGGTGATATCGGCATGACCCAAGAGGATCTGCAGCGAACGCAGATCCGCCCCCCGGTTCAGCATGTGGGTGGCAAAGGAATGACGCAGCATATGCGGGCTGACACGCCGGGCAATCCCGGCATCCCGGCGCAATGTATCAAGCGCAAGGGCAAACCACTGGCGGCTGAGGTGGCCGTCACGACCATCAGGAAAAAGAAACGGCGACACCACGGCCTGAGGGTCCTGATCACGCCAGCCGGTCCAGGCTTCAATTGCATCCAGCGCGGCATCGGTCAGCACCACCAGCCTCTCACGCCCTCCCTTGCCCGTGACCGCAAGCGTCCGCCGGCGGCGGCTGATCGCCCCCATGGGAAGAGTGACCAGTTCAGAGACACGCATTCCCGTGGCATAAAGTATCTCAAGCATCGCCACGAGACGCGCGCCCTCGGCCCCGTCGCGCAAGGACGCGGCGTTGAGAAGGCGGACGACATCTTCCTCGCTCAGGCTTTTGGGCAGCGGTTTGGGGGTTTTGGGGCTGTCGATCAGCCGGGACGGATCATCCGGACGGAGACCCTCTTCCACGCAGAACTGCATGAACTGCCGCAAGGTGCTGAGCCGCCGGGACAGGCTCGAGGCCTTGAGCACCCCGCTCCAACCGGCAAGGCAGTGGCGCAGGCCTTCGGCGTCGACGGTGAGCAAGGTGGCCGTTCCGGCAAGTGACGCTGCGGTCAGCCGCAGATCACGCTCATAACTCTCGATCGTGTTGGAAGCCGCCCCGCGCTCGGCGCTGATCGCATCAAGAAACCGGGCGATCGCACGGGTATCACCACTATCGATCTGGCCGGTGCTACGAGGCATTCGCCGCCTTTCCCGCTGCCATGGCATTGAAATGCCGGTGAACAGCCCAGCTTTTCAGGATTTCGCGGGCAAGATCACGCGAGGTCTCTTCAAGCCCTGCTTCAAAGAGCGCGCCGGCGACGGTGGCGGCATCGTCCCGCGACAACTGGTGAAGCGGCGTTGTATCAAGGGCCAGCGCCGCCATCATCAGGGTTTCCGCCTTGCGCCCGCCGGCGGCGGCGGTCTTCAGCGCCTCAAGCCTGGGCAGCGACAGCGGTGATGCTGCGCCGGTCAGCCCGGGCGTGCCTTCAAGCAGGTCTTCCCATGGCAGTTCCGGCACCTCGACCCCGACCGCGGCCAGAAGAGGAATTGCATCAAGCGCCCCGGCAAGGATGAGGCTGGCCGGATCAAGCGGCTCATCGGGCAGGGCCAGCAGCTTCGCCCAGGCGCCGGCCTCGATGGTGACCTGATCCCTCATGAAAGCTTCATCCAGCCCCAGAAGCGGGCCCGTCCTATGGGCAAGACCGGCATCTTCCGATGCCGTTGCGATGAAAGGAAGCCACAGCCCCAGCGCCCGGATGCCTATATGACCGAGATCGATTTCAAGCGCCGCATAAGCCAGATCAGCCGCCGCCCTTGCATCTTGCTCAAGGACAGTGGCCTGCCAGGCATAGAGACGGGCAAGATCGATCTCATCCGGTGTGCCGCCCAGCCGAAGCCGGGTCAGCGCCTCGCTGGCCGGAACCTTCGATGGCGGCAACAGGGCCCAAGTTGCGATAATATCGGTTATGCCTGCCTGCGGGTTGCGGAAGACGCGGGCGCCATGAAGCAGCGCCGCACCATCCGAGAGATACCGGAGCTGGCCGAGGCTGGACTGATAGCCGGTGTCAACCGCGCTGATCATCTCTTCATCGATGGAGACGCGGGCGCTGTCCATCAGGACAAGATTGAGCAGACCTGTATCGCCCTCCACCTCATCGATCGGATTGCCCGCCCCGGTGAGTTTGCGCATCAGCGCAAAGAAGATCGGATCGTCGACGCCGCGATCTTCGAGAATATCGAGCGCGAAGGATGCTTTGGCAACCTCGCCATGGATGACGTGACAAAAGGCGTTGATCTGATGCCAGAGCGGCTCAAGGGTGGTGGCGGCCTGGCTGTCGGCTATGGTGCAGGCTTCCTCATCTTCGCGGGTCAGCAGATCGTGATAGACAAGCCATGTCTGCCAGTCCATCCAGTCCCCGGTCATCGGCAACTGCCGGACGAGCGCGGCCAGATCATCCCCGGTCACGTTGTCCTTAAGCCAGTCGAGCCGGTTACGCACCAGCGCTTCGGCCATTTCCACGGAACCTTCGGGCGGCACCGAACGCGCCAGCATGACATGCATAAGCCGTTCATGAAGCGATATCGCCGGAACATGCCGCGGCAACAGCTCATAAAGACGGTTCACCCTTTCCGCCTCGCTCCCATCCCACATGAGCCGGCCAAGCCCCTCCTGATCCGGGCGATCAATCCCGAGCGCCGCCAGCCGGATCGACGACGGATCCTGACGCCGCAGGCCAACACCGTCGGCACTTGATAGAGAACTTGTCTCAAGGGTTGGTGCAGGCAGTGTTTCGGCGGTAGAGGTGTCACTTGTATCCTCTTCGCTGGCGGCAGTGGTGGCGGTGGCATTGTCAGCGCTATCCACCAGCGGAGCATTGCCTGCCGCTTCATCAGAAGTCGGCGCCGTGGCGCCATCCTGCCGGAGCGTCGCGGTGATATCGCGCGGTTTTGTCATTCTGTCCACCGGCTCTGCCGGAGGCGAGGTTGAGACGTTCTGGGCCATGACCGGCAAGGACGTGCCCGGCCCGGCCAGCATCAAGCCTGCAAGGATCATGCGCAGAAAAGACAACCGATTGGACATGACGTTCCTCCACAACAAAAGCAGCCCGGCGGCATGCCAGCGCCAGACAGGATATCAGCCGACAACAATCCTGATTGCCGATAAACCACAACCCTAATATCCTCGAGTATTATGTCGGGAATGAGGCAGTAAAAAAAGCCCCCTGATACCGCATATAAGACCGGGGGAACAGATCCGGACTTGTATCTCTGCCATTGACTGGCTAATACATGTTCGCAACCATGGGAAAACCTCAATGTCGAGAATTGACAAAAGCATCGTCCTGATCGGATTGATGGGGGCGGGAAAATCGAATATCGGCCGCCAGTGCGGGCGGCTTTTTGATCTCGACTTCATCGACAGCGATACGGCGATCGAAGAGGCGGCGGGGATGAGCATTGCCATGATTTTCGATCTTTATGGTGAAGATGCTTTTCGCAAACTCGAAGCCAGAACGCTGAACCAGCTGCTCGATGGCACCCCCGGAATCATTGCCACCGGCGGCGGGGCGTTTCTCCATGATGCAACCCGGGCGCTGATCAAGGAAAAGGGGCTTTCCGTCTGGCTCAAGGCTGAACCTGCCACCCTCGCCAACCGCATATCCAATACCGACAGCCGCCCTCTGCTGAAAGGACGGGACCCGCATGACGTGCTGCGTGAACTGGCGGAAATCCGCTACCCTGTCTATGCCGAAGCGGATCTGACCATCGATACCGACGGATTGTCCCTTGCCGATGCCGTCAAAAAGGTAAAAAATACCCTGACGGAGTATCTTGATGCACGCCAGTCCTGAAATGAGCTCATGACCACGGTTTCACCCCATACTTGCGTCGAGGTTGATCTCGGCCAGCGAAGCTATCCGATCCATATCGGCCCCGATCTGATTTCCCGGGCAGATGAGCTGCTGAAGGACATCGCCGCAGGACGCCATCTTGTGGTGATCGCCGATGCCGCCCTCACCGAGACGCATCTGCCCCCGCTGATGGTCTCGCTCGGCCGGATCGCAAGCCGCCTTGATGGGTTGACCGTGCCTTCGGGGGAAGCATCCAAATCCCTTGGGCAATACAGCGAGCTCATGGAAAACCTGCTCGGGCTGGGCCTGGACCGCAAGGCCATGCTGGTGGCGCTGGGCGGCGGCGTCATTGGTGATCTTGTGGGGTTTGCCGCGGCCAGCCTCCTGCGAGGGGTGGATTTCATCCAGTTGCCAACAACCCTGCTTGCCCAGATCGACAGTTCCGTTGGCGGCAAGACCGGCATCAATGCCCGCGCCGGCAAGAATCTGATCGGCGCCTTTCACCAGCCCCGGGCGGTGCTGGCCGATACCGGTTGCCTTGCCACCCTGCCGAGGCGGGAAATGAGGGCCGGATATGCGGAAATGGTGAAATACGGGCTCCTTGGCGATGCCGGATTTTTCGCCTGGCTTGAAGAAAACAGCTCCGCGGTGCTTAACCTTGACCCGGAGGCCATCATTGCCGCCGTGGCGCATTGCTGCCGGGCCAAGGCACAGATCGTCGAAGAGGATGAGCGCGAAAGCGGCCGCCGGGCCCTGCTCAATCTCGGCCATACATTCGGGCATGCCTATGAAGCCGAGGCGGGATATGACGGCTCGGTCCTGCATGGCGAAGCGGTTGCGGTCGGCATGATGGATGCCTTCCGGCTGTCTCATCGCCTCGGGACCTGTTCCGATGGTGATCTTGACCGTGTTGCAGCGCATCTTGAAGCGGCCGGACTGCCGACCCATCGCCGCCAGCTCAGCAACCGACTTGGCGAGGCCAGCGCGGCCCGCCTCCGGGATCATATAAAAAAGGACAAGAAAGCCTCGGCCGGCAGGATCGTGCTCATCATCCCCCATGGTATCGGTGATGCCAGGGTTGATGACCGTGTTGATCCGGCGGATGTGCTGGCCGTGCTTGAGGGGCGTGAGGCATGACACTCGGAATATTGCTGCTTATTCTCTCAATTATTGTTCTGTTGCTTGGCTCGGCGTTCTTCTCCGGCTCCGAAACAGCCCTGACCGCGGCCTCCGAAGCGCGGATACACGGGCTCGCCAACCGGGGTGACGATCGTGCCAGCGCGGTGGAAAAACTGCGCCAGCGCAAGGAAAAGCTGATCAGCAGTCTGCTTATCGGCAACAATCTCGTCAATGTGCTGGCGACATCTCTTGCCACCTCGGCGGCGATTTCCTATTTCGGGGAGACCGGGGTGGTGATCTCCACCGTCGGAATGACGATCCTGCTTGTTCTTTTCGCCGAAGTGATTCCCAAGACCTACGCGTTCAATCATGCGGACCGCTTTGCGCTCGGCGTGGCCAAACCGGTACGGATGATGGTGCTGATACTGACGCCGTTTACGGCTGCGCTCAACGGGCTTGTAAAGCTTTTCATCGGCCGTTTTGGTTCGCCGGATGAAAGCCGGGAGGATGAGCTGCGCGGGATGATCGCCCTGCACGGGCAGACAACCGATGATGCCGAAGCCAAGGAACAGACAGCCATGCTGGCAAGCGTGCTTGATCTGGGTGAAGTCACGGTAGAAGAAGTCATGACCCATCGCGGCTCGGTGATGATGATCAACGCCGCCAGTGACCCCGATGAAGTGTTCCGGCAGGTGATGGATTCGCCCTACACGCGTCATCCCGTCTATTCCGGCAAGACCGACAACATCATCGGGGTTCTGCATGTCAAGGCGCTGCTGCGTGGTCTCGGCAAGGCCGCGGATGGCGCGGCCCATCCGCCTAATATCACCGATATTGCCGCCGACCCGTATTTTACCCCGGAAACCACCCTGCTGATCGACCAGTTGCAGGCTTTCCGCTCAAGACGTGAGCATTTTGCCGTGGTGGTTGACGAATACGGCGATTTCCGCGGCATCGTCACGCTTGAGGATATCCTCGAGGAAATCGTCGGGGATATCGATGATGAACATGATCTTGAGATCAGCGGTATCCGCCCGCAGGCTGATGGATCCTGGATTGTTGATGGCATCGTGACCATCCGTGACCTCAACCGTGCCCTTGGCTGGAGCCTGCCGGATGATGACGCCGCCACGATTGCCGGCCTGGTGCTCAACGAAACCCGCACCATCCCGAGCCCGGGTCAGGAATTCCGGTTCCATGGCACGCGGCTCAGAATACTGCGGCGCACCGGCAACAAACTTGAACGCATACGTGTCTGGCATGAACCGCAAGAGAGCGAAGAGGAGATGTCATAATGCCTTCGGCAGGAATAACCCGCGAGCGCGTCCACACCCGGACCATCACCCTTGACGGATACAGCCGCAGCGACGGGCTGATCGATATCGAAGGTGAGATCAAGGACGTGAAGACCTATGATTTTCCCAATCGTGACCGCGGCATGATACATGCCAATGAAGCGCTGCATCACATGAAAGTGCGCATTGCCATCGATGCGAACATGACGATCCACGAGGCTGAAGCCGAGACCCTCGCCGGTCCGTATCATATCTGCCCATCAGCAACACAGATCTTTGGCCGTCTGGTGGGGCTCACCATCGCGCCGGGCTGGCGCAACAGAGTCCGCCAGGCCATTGGCGGCGTCGCTGGCTGCACCCATATCACCGAACTGATGGGGCCGGTTGCAACCGTGGCCTATCAGACGCTCTACGGGGAAAAGGCCAGGCAGAAACGGGCAACGCCCGCCGGCAGCAACCCGCTGAAAGAGGAGCACGACGCGCTGATCAACAGCTGCATCGGCCATGCCGAAGATCCGGCAGCGGTACTCGCCGGTCTCGATAATCCTGAGACTAGCGCAGAATCCTGATCTGCAGGGCGTGCAGGCCGGTGGCGAGCTCATCGGCCAGCGCCGCATTGACACGGCGATGGGCGTCGATCCGGCTCATCCCCTCAAGCATCGGGGAGCGGATATCCACCTCGAAATGTGTTTCGCCCCCTTCGCGCCAGCCGGCATGGCCATGGTGCTGGGCTGAAACATCACGGACCAACAGCTCCGTGGGCGACAGCTCGGCCCGAAGACGGTTTTCCATGCGTTGCCGGCGTGAATTATTCTGCTGCATGAGACAAGATATAGCGCGTCTTTGTCGCGATGTCCAAGGTTGCAAGAACGGCCTTCCGGCTTATAGTTAGTAGAATGAAGAAGCAACCGATCATCACCCCGGATATTGCGGGTTTCAACACCCGCCAGGATCCCATGACCCGGACATGCGCGCAGGAAGGATGCCGTGCCGAAGGCACCCATCCGGCGCCGCGGTCGAGATCTGATCTCCGGGATTATATCTGGTTCTGCCTTGACCATGTGCGGGAATACAACAAGGGCTGGAATTATTTTGAAGGTCTTGACGAAAACGGCATGGAAGAAGCCATTCGAAAATCCACCACCTGGGAGCGCCCCTCCTGGAAATTCGGCACCAGCCGCGATTCAACCCGGCACTTCAGAACGAATTTCGAAGATCCGCTCGGCGCCCTTGGCGGCAATGGGAACGGGGCAAGGCAGGAAAGCCCGAAAATTCCCGAAGATGAACGGCAGGCCTGGTCAATTTTTGGACTTTCCCCTTGCAAGGATGGGCAAAGAGTGAAAAAACGCTATAAAGAATTGGCAAAGGCCCATCATCCGGATGCCAATGGCGGCTCAAAAGAAGCCGAAGACAGGTTGAAGACGATCAACTGGGCCTATTCCATCCTCAAACGTCAATTTAACGGCGAAATGTGATACACGCGCAACATAAGGATCAAGCATGTCAACGTCCGCAACGCATACCACCGCTGAACGCAAGCCCGCGCACAGCCTTTCCGCTCCCGACACCACGGTCAACGCCCGCGATGTGTTCAAGATCGACGTCGACATGACCGTCCCGGCCTTTTCCACCACCTCGGAATATGTGCCGGATCTTGATGAGAACTATGTTTTTGACCGCGATACCACCCTCGCCATTCTCGCCGGCTTTGCCCATAATCGCCGGGTGATGATCCAGGGCTATCACGGCACCGGCAAATCCACCCATATCGAACAGGTGGCGGCCCGGCTGAACTGGCCGTGTATCCGCATCAATCTCGACAGCCATATCAGCCGGATCGATCTGGTCGGCAAGGACCAGATCGTGCTCAAGGACGGCAAGCAGGTAACCGAATTTCGCGAAGGCATTCTTCCCTGGGCGCTCCAGAATCCGGTGGCGCTGGTGTTTGATGAATATGATGCGGGGCGGGCTGATGTGATGTTCGTGATCCAGCGGGTGCTGGAAATCGAAGGCAAGCTGACCCTGCTTGATACCAACCGCGTGATCCGCCCGAATCCAAG
Organism: Alphaproteobacteria bacterium LSUCC0684; assembly: GCA_041228335.1. NCBI lineage: Bacteria > Pseudomonadati > Pseudomonadota > Alphaproteobacteria > Alphaproteobacteria bacterium LSUCC0684. Next base: position 2,290,318 of record CP166130.1, read on the forward strand.
CTTCCGTCTCTTTGCCACCGCCAATACCGTGGGCCTTGGCGATACCACCGGGCTCTACCACGGCACCCAGCAGATCAACCAGGGGCAGATGGACCGCTGGTCGATCGTCTCAACCCTCAACTACCTGCCCCATGACGTGGAGATGGAGATCATCACCGCCAAGATGGCGCCGGACAGCACACAGGTGAACCGCGCCATGGTGGACAGCATGGTCCGCATGGCCGACCTGACCCGCAAAGGGTTTATCGCCGGGGATATTTCGACGGTCATGTCGCCGCGAACGGTGATAACCTGGATGGAGAACACCGAAATTCTCGGTGACGTCAAACTGGCCTTCCGCCTTTCCTTCCTGAATAAATGCGATGAGATGGAACGTCCGATCGTCGGCGAGTATTACCAGCGCTGCTTTGATGATGAACTGGGCGATACGGTTTTCACCGTTGCCGCAAGCTAGATGAGACGCCGCTAATCCCATGGCCAGCCAGCATGATGACCGTTTCCTGCGTTCCACCGCCGCCTGCCTGAGGGCCATGGCCGGCGGCTCTCATCATGATGTCCGTTACACCGGCGCCAATACGGTGATCACCGCCACTGAAGTACGGCTTCCCTCTCCTCCCCGGAGCAACAATCTCGGCACCGAGACGATTCGTTCCCAGCAGGAACAGCGGGTTCGCGGCTCCGCCGACAGCGCGGCGGTCTGGATCGCCAACCACAGCGATTCCGTACATAACCGCATGGCCCCGTCAGCGGGACCAGCCCGGGCCATTTTTGATGCCGTTGAACGTGCCCGGGTCGAGGCGGTGGGCATGCGCGGGATGCCCGGTGTTGCCCGCAACCTGCGGGAACAGATCGAAGCCAAATACGCAAGCCAGCCCCTGCCACCCCCCGGGGCAGAGGAGACAGGGGAAAACCACGCCGCCATCGCCGATGTGGCAAGCCTGCTTGTGCGTCAGGCGCTCACCGGTGAAGAGCCTCCGGCCAATGTCGCCATGACGGTGGATCTCTGGCGTCCCTGGGTCAACAGCCGGGCCGGCGACCTGATCAACGCGCTCAAGGAAAACACCGACAATCAGGAGCATTACGCCGAGGTGGCCCGCCGCCTGATCGGGGCGCTTGAGACCGATCTCGGGGAGCCGGTCGAACCTGATGACAGCGACGATGAGGACGAGGATCAGGACGAAGCCTCCCAGGATGGCGGCGATGAGGATCAGTCCACCGCCCCGCAAGGCGAAGGAGAGGACGGCGAAAGCGAAAGCATCGATCAGGACGCCGATGCCTCGACCATGGAAGCGGCCGATGGCGACATGAGCGAGGACGGGGAAGATGGGGAGGATGCCCTTGCCGAGGGGGAAAACCCGGCCGGGGAAAGTGCCGATGCCGGCGAAACCAGCCGCGAGAAAGGCGAGTATTATCGCATTTTCACCGAAGAGTTCGACGAAGTGGTGGATGCAAGCGAGTTGTGCGACCCCGAAGAGATGACCCGGTTGAGGGGGCTGCTGGACAAGCATCTGGAAAACCTCAACACCATTATCGGCAAACTTGCCAACCGGCTCCAGCGCAAGCTGATGGCGCATCAGAATCGAAGTTGGGAATTTGACCTCGAAGAGGGGATGCTGGATGCGGGGAAACTTTCGCGGGTTGTCACCCAGCCTTCGCATCCGCTTTCCTACAAGATGGAAACCGATATCAGGTTCCGTGACACGATCGTAACCCTGCTGATCGACAATTCCGGCTCCATGCGTGGCCGGCCCATCACCATCGCGGCGGTGACCGCGGATATCCTGGCCCGGACTCTCGAGCGGTGCGGCGTCAAGGTTGAGATCCTCGGCTTTACCACCAAGGCATGGAAAGGCGGGCAATCCCGCGAGAAATGGCAGCTCGTCGAAAAACCGGCCTTCCCGGGCAGGCTTAATGATCTGCGCCACATCATCTACAAACCCGCCGATGCCCCGATGCGGCGGGCACGAAAATCCCTCGGCCTGATGCTGCGCGAAGGCCTGCTCAAGGAAAATATCGACGGCGAAGCGCTGATCTGGGCACATAACCGCCTTCTCGGCCGATCCGAAGACCGCCGCATCCTGATGGTCATCTCGGATGGGGCGCCGGTGGATGATTCCACCCTCTCGGTCAATCCGGGCAACTACCTTGAAGCTCATCTGCGGCAGGTGATCGAATATATCGAAACCCGATCCCCGGTCGAATTGCTCGCCATCGGGATCGGCCATGACGTGACCCGCTACTACCAGCGGGCGGTGACGATCACCGATGTGGAACAGCTCGGTGGCGCGGTTACAAGCCAGCTTGCCGATCTTTTTGATGAAGATGCATCACGGCCGCGTGGCCGCCGCCGCGTCGCCTGAAAAAAAACCCCTTCCGAAGAAGGGGTTTGCTCATCATCCTGAAGGATAAATCCGATCAACCGGAAGCCTGCGCTGCCTTGATTGCTTTCTTGGTGGCAAGTGCACCTTTGCTCAGATCCGTGTCTTTGGCGGCAAGCAGGAAGGCATCGATGCCTCCCTTCTTTTCGACGGTCCGGATAGCGGATGCGGAAACCCGCAAGGAAACCGTCTTGCCCAGTGTCTCGCTCAACATGGAAGCCTGCTGCAGATTGGGCAGAAAACGGCGACGGGTACGGTTGTTCGCGTGGCTGACATTGTTGCCAGTCATCACGCCCTTACCGGTAAGTTCACAGCGACGTGCCATGGCCTCGCTCCCTTCTTCTCAAAAAATAAAGCGGCCTTGCGCCGCAGAACAAGGTTCTTTTATCTATCTTCAGGCCGAAGGTCAAGCCAGTTCTGGTGCCATTTAGACCTATCCTTTTGGATGGGTGTTGGATGGCGAACACATCTTCTAGAATGCCACTTAAGAATAACCTGCCTCATATGGGCGGTCCGGCCGGGTAGCGCCTTAAGGGCAAACCGGAAGGATAAGGATTATATCGGGACCAGCATGAAACCGGACAAAAGATCCAACGGTGTTCCATCAAATTTCCCGCTGAAACGGGAAAAGCGCAATGTCTATATCGGCGGGCGACGAACCACGCTTTCCTTTGAGATTTATGTCTGGGAAGCGCTGGAAGAACTCAGCCGGTATGAGAGCCAGTCCGTGGATGCGATCTGCTCGGAAATCGTGGATAACTACCGCGGCGATGAAAACATCTCCACCGTCATCCGGTATCTGGCGCTGGAGGCAACCCGCATCCGGGTGATGGCTGAACTGCAGGCCCTGAGCGGGGGAGATTTTCACGAAAACGTCATGCCCTTTCCATCACCGCTTTATGCCGCCATGGCCAAGCTCAATACCCCCTATCTGGCCAGCAACGACGCAAAGCCTCTTCCATCCGAGAAGCGGAACCCTTCGCATCGCTGATCGATCCGTAGCCGTCTTCAAGCATAAGCGCGTTCAATCCGGACAGAATTTCACCGGGCAGATGAGGCCCCTTTAGCGCAAGCCCGGTATAGATCTGCACAAAGGACGCGCCGAGGAGAATTTTCGCGTAGGCAGAACGGGCGCAGGCAACACCTCCGGCCGCAACAAGAGGCAGCCTGCCCCAGGTCAAGCGATGGGCCCGATGCAGCATGGAGGTGGAAAGCTGAAACAGCGGCGTGCCTGAAAGACCGCCTGTCTCATGGCGATGGGCCCCGCGAAGCCCGTCTGGACGGCTGATCGTGGTATTGGCGATGATCAACCCGGCGATGCCCTTGTTCTCCGCCACTTCTATCGCTGCGGCGAGCCCGGCCTCATCAAGATCAGGGGCAAGCTTGAGCAGGAGAGGACAGCTGACCCCGGCGGCGGCGATGCCTTCGGATGTTGCCTCCAGCACGGCGGTGAGAAAAGCCGGCTCCTGAAGCCCGCGCAGCCCCGGCGTGTTCGGGGAGGAGACATTGACGGTCATGTAATCCGAATACGGGGCAAGGCAGGATGCCGCCATGTGGTAATCCGCCACCCGGTCGGGGCTGTCCTTGTTGGCGCCTATATTGACGCCGATGAGCTGGTGCGGCTTTTGCCCAGGGGGAGAGGATTGCCGGAACCGCCGAAGCCGCGCTGCCGCACGCACCATGCCGCTGTTATTGAACCCATACCGGTTGATCACCGCGCCGTCTTCAGCCAGGCGAAACACCCGGGGCTTGGGATTGCCGGGCTGGGGTTTCGGAGTGATCGTTCCAACTTCCACCGCCCCGAAGCCAAGCGCCAGCGCCCCGGACATGGCCTCGGCATCCTTGTCAAACCCGGCCGCAAGCCCGAGCGGGTTCAGGACCGTAAGGTCGCCGATACGGCTGACCAGTCGATCTCCATAAAGGTCAGCCGGAACACGCGGGCCGATGCCGAGAGCAAGAGACCGCACCGCCAGCCGATGTGCCGCCTCTCCCGGAAGATATCGGGCAAGCGCGGCGGCGGCAGGCCAGATCACGAATCCCCCCGCGCCAGATCGCCCGCAATGGCGCGCCCGATCAGCGCCCGGGTCTCCGCGATGCCGTAAAGCTTGATGAAGGACCCCATCCTCGGGCCTTCGTTCTGGCCGAGCAGCACCTGATAAAGACAGGAAAACCAGTCTCTCAACGGCTCATAGCCCGCGTCCTTGCCGACGGCGAAAACCGCGGACTGGATATCTTCGGCTTCGGCTTCGGGCGCGAGGGCCTCAAGGCGGGAATCCAGATCCTGCAAGGCGCTGATTTCGGCATCATCCGGCGCCCGGTAGGTTTTGCCGGGGCGCACCCTTTCCTGATAATAGGTCACCGCATAGGACACCAGCCGGGCCAGTTGCGGGCTGTTTTCCGCGGTGAGACCGGGGGCGTATTGCTCAAGATAGCCCCAGATGACATCCGGGGTTTCCGCCTGGCAGACCCCGGCCAGATTGAGCAGGAGCGAAAACCCGACCGGCAGAGTTTCCGAAGGCGGCGTGCCGCCATGGATATGCCAGACCGGATTATCGAGGCGTGCCGCCGCATCCGCCGCCTGATATTTTTCAAGATGGCTGTAATATTCATCTACCATTTTCGGCACCACATCGAAGAACAGGCGCTTGGCCCTTTTCGGCTGGTTGTACATGAACAGTGCCAGCGATTCTTCGGTCCCGTAGGTCAGCCATTCCTCAACGCTGAGCCCATTGCCCCGGGATTTGGAGATTTTCTCGCCGTTCTGGTCAAGAAACAGCTCATAGGAGATGCCTTCCGGCGGGGTGCCCCCCATGATACGCACGATCTTCGAGGAAAGGATCACCGATTCGCTGAGGTCCTTGCCGCTCATTTCGTAATCCACCCCGAGGGCAAACCAGCGCATCGCCCAGTCACATTTCCATTGCAGTTTGCAGTTACCGCCGGTCACCGGCACTTCCCGGACGCCGCCATCGCGCGGATCACGATAGGACACCGTGCCGGAATCGGCATCATGGGCGATGATTTCCACCTGCAGGACCTGCCGCGTATCCGGACATATCGGCAGGAACGGGCTGTAGGTTGCACGCCGCTCCTCGCCGAGGGTGGGCAGCACCACATTGGTGATGGCATCGTAATGGCGCAGGACCGTGCGCAGCGCTTCATCAAAAAGACCGGACCTGTAGCATTCGGTTGCCGAGAAAAATTCATATTCAAACCCGAACCCGTCGAGAAAGGCCTTTAACCTTGCGTTGTTATGGGCGCCGAAACTTTCATGGGTACCGAACGGGTCCGGCACTTCGGTGAGCGCCTTGCCCAGATGCAAGGCCACCATCTCCTTGTTCGGAATATTATCCGGCACTTTCCTCAGCCCATCCATGTCATCGGAAAAGCAGATCAGCCGGGTCGGCAGACCGGTCAGCGTCTCGAACGCATGCCGCACCATGGAGGTACGCACCACCTCACCGAATGTGCCGATATGCGGCAGGCCCGACGGCCCGTATCCTGTTTCAAACAGCACCGGTTTTGCCGCATCAGGGCTTGCCTTCATCTTGTCGAGCCTGGCGATCAGGTTCCGGGCTTCGGCAAAGGGCCAGGCCTTGGCATTGGCGAGAATTTCGAGAGGGATCGAAGGCGATGTCATGAACAGGAATTCCTTTATCTGACTGACGCGACGGGTCAGTTTACGCCCGCAACATATGGCCGACGCGGGATAAGGTCAATATCTGGTGAAACGACGGCAGATCAGGTACAACCGGGATATGACTGAAGCCCCGCCTCTGCCCATCTCGCTCCCCCCTCTGCCGGCCGTATTTCCTACCGCCCGTCACGTCGTCATGGTGGATCCCGATGGAGTGATCGAGACCATCTCCATCGCTGAGGCCCGTGACCGGCTGAATGGCCGTCCAGCCATCTTCTGCCATCGGCGCTGGACTTCCACCAGACTGGGAATGGAATTTAAGGGTCTCGGCGCACTCGAAGGCGTGGATGCATTGGAGCTTTTTGCCTTTGTCCGGCCCGCGCAGTTCTGCCTGCCAACGCCGACAGGTCTTGGCCGGGCGCTTGGCCTTGATACAGGCGGGGATGACGACAGCCAGGCCATGCTTGTGCCGAAAGCCTGTCTTGCCCTGCTCGAGGAACTGGCGGGGTATTCCGGCGCAGCCCGCGAGCAGGCCGCCGGCATGGCCCGCATGATGGCCCAGGGAGGCTGGGGCTGGGCGCCGTCGGTGCTGGCCGCGCTTGGCGAAACCATGCCGGACCCGGCGCCGCCGGATGGACGGTGCGCGGCAATCTGGCAACGCCTGCCGGAAATACCTGATCCGGGACCGCAGCCCGAACCGGGAGCTTTTCCTGTCCGGGCCGAGGCGGCGGCATCGCGGCTGAAACACATGCTCGGCCGGGGGGCTGAAGTCAGGCCAAGCCAGAAAGCCTATACCGAAAGCCTGCTTCCGGCGTTCGATACGCCCCGCGACAATGGCGGGCCTAATCTTGTGCTGGCCGAAGCTGGCACCGGCACCGGCAAGACGCTCGGCTATCTTGCCCCGGCGACGCTCTGGGCCGAGGAGAACAAGGCGCCGGTCTGGATTTCCACCTACACCCGCAGCCTGCAGCATCAGGTCACCGAAGAGATGGCCCGCTTCTATCCCGAGCGTGAAGACCGTGAGCGAAAGGTTGTTATCCGCAAGGGACGAGAGAATTATCTCTGCCTGCTCAATCTTGAAGATGCGCTCGCCACCGTTGCGGCGACGCCTCGTTTTGCCCCGGCGCTCGGCCTGATGGCGCGCTGGGCGGAGGCTGACCGCGACGGAGATCTGACCGGCAGTGGCTTTCCTGCCTGGCTGACGGATCTGCTGGGCCACGGGCTGACGATGGGGCTGGCGGACCGGCGCGGTGAATGTATTCACTCCGCCTGCCGCCATTACCAGAAATGTTTTGTCGAACGATCACGCCAGCGCGCCCGCAGCGCGGATATCGTGGTTGCCAACCATGCGCTTGTCATGATCGGCGCAACCATGGCGGCGCTGGCGCCCGCGCAGGACAACGCCGGTGCCCCGACGCGAATCGTCTTCGATGAAGGTCACCATGTCTTTGATGCTGCCGACAGCGCCTTTTCCACCACTTTCAGCGGGGCCGAGACAGCTGATCTCAGGCGCTGGATCAGGGGGAATGACGGCAACAGGCGCAGCCGGGCAAGAGGGCTCAAGGCAAGACTGGAAGATATCCTTGCCGGCAACGCGGCGGCGATGGCCGATCTTGATGCGGCCATGGAAGCTTCGCGTATTCTGCCTGCCGCCGGCTGGCGGGGGCGACTTTCCGATGCGGCACCGGAAGGCCCGGTCGAACAGTTCCTTTTTGCCGCCCGCGCCGCCATCTATGCCCGCGCTTCCTCCCCGGACAGCCTCTATAACCTTGAAGCCGGGCTTGTTCCGGTGGAAGAAAATCTGGCCCTGATGGCGATGGGGCTTGCCGATGCCTTGCGAAGCATTGCGGGGCCTCTTGAACGCCTTGCCGCCAGCCTCAACCGACTTCTTGTGGCCGAAGCCGACACGCTTGACACCCAATCCCGATCACGGCTTGAAGGCGCCGCCCGCGGCCTTGTCCGCCGGGCAAGCGGGCCGCTCGCGGCATGGATTGATCTTCTGTCGGATATCGCCGCGGCCAGTTCGCTCTCCGAGGCTGCCGCAGGATGCCGGCCCGGATTTATCGACTGGATGGAAGCCACGCGCCGCAATGGCGAGGATATCGATATCGGCATCAGGCGTCATCACCTCGACCCGAGCGAGCCGTTCAGCCGCCTTGTTCTCGCCCCGGCGCATGGCGCGGTCATCACCTCCGCCACCCTGACCGAGGATGGCGCCCCCGCACCTCCGGTATCTGCAAGCTCAGGTCCCTCGAGGGCTGAGGCGGGGACACAAGACGGAACCGATACCTCCGGCCCCGACACTTCCGGCCCCGATCCCTGGGCTTTTGCCCGACATTTGAGCGGGGCGGCCCACCTTTCCCGTCCAGCGCTGGTTTCCACCGTCGCCTCCCCGTTCGACTATGCCAGCCAGACCCGCATCATGGTGGTGGGCGATGTGGCAAGAGACAACCCCGCGCAGGCAGCCTCAGCCATGGCGGCGCTGATGACCGCTTCGGGGGGTGGCGCGCTCGGGCTTTTCACGGCAATCCGCCGGCTGAGGGATGTGCATTTCGCGCTCAACCCCGAGCTTGAAAAGGCTGGTCTGCCGCTTTACGCCCAGCATGTCGATGCGATGAATCTCCAGACCCTGTTGCAGATTTTCCGGGAGGACCGGCGATCCTGCCTGCTTGGCACCGACGCGGTCCGTGACGGGATTGACGTGCCGGGGGAAGCCCTGCAGCTGATCGTCTTTGACCGTGTTCCCTGGCCCAGACCTGATATGCTTTACAAGGCGCGTGCCGGGTATTTCGGGCGGGAGGCATGGTCCGACCGGCTCACCCGGATGAAACTTCGGCAGGCTTTTGGCCGCCTTGTCCGGCGCGGTGATGACCGGGGGGTTTTTGTCGTCCTCGACAGCCGCCTGCCGAGCCGCCTGCTTTCCGCTTTTCCAAAAGGGGCAGAGGTGATGCGCTGCGGGCTGGCCGATGCGGTGGCGGAAACCCGGCGTTTCCTCAACGATCGGAGCTGATTTCGTATCATCGCAGCCTGCCGATCATGACTCGATCAGAAGATTTTGCATTTCCGGGCGCGGATGCGTATGATTTCACCTGCTGACCCATGTGCTGTCATGGTACGGGGCCAGCCTGTTCATAACCAGACCTTTACCAAGTGAAAGGGAAAAACCAATGCCTGCACTTTCGCTAAAGCCTTCACCAAGCCTGGCAACCGCGATCCTTGGAAATGAGGGGAGAACCCTTTTCCGTAACGCCCTGCTTGTTCTTGCCGGCTCCTTGCTGATCGCCATTTCCGCGCAGATCGCCTTCCGCCTGCCCATCTCACCGGTGCCGATAACAGGCCAGACCTTCGCGGTTCTTGTTGTCGGCATGGCACTGGGGCCACGCCTCGGCGCGCTGGCGGCCCTTGCCTATCTCATCGAGGGGTTGTATTTCCCGGTTTTTGCCGAAGCACGGACCTGGGCCCATCCCTTCACCCTGTGGACCGCCGGATATCTTGCAGGTTTTGTTGGCGCCGCCTATGTGACCGGCTGGCTTGCGGAAAACGGCTGGGACCGCCGCCCGTTCAGCACCGCTGTTGCCATGATCCTTGGGAATATCGCCATCTACATCCCGGGCACGCTCTGGCTGTCTTATATGTATGCGGTCAATACCGATTTTGCCGGCATGGCGCTGATCGGTGAAGTGGCGAGCAAGGGCTTTGCCCTCTTTCTGATCGGGGATGCGCTCAAACTGGGGCTGGCGGTGCTGGCTTTCCCGATGGCCTGGAAATGGATTTCCCGAAACCGCTAGTGATAGATTAAATCACCAAAAAAGGCCGGGAATTTCCCGGCCTTTTCTATATCTGGAATATGGCCTGAGGAGGCCGGGCTTTAGAAGCCCATGCCACCCATTCCGCCCATGCCACCCATGTCAGGGGCCGGTGCGGCGGATTTCGGCTCAGGCAATTCGCCTACCATGGCTTCGGTGGTGATCAGCAGGCCAGCCACGGAAGCGGCATTCTGAAGAGCAGAACGAACAACCTTGGTCGGGTCAATGACGCCAGCCTTGATCAGGTCTTCGAAGACACCTGTCTGGGCGTTGTAGCCTTTGGTTGTGCTCTTGTCTTCGAGCAGTTTGCCGACGATGACGGAGCCATCGGCGCCAGCGTTGTTGGCGATCTGACGCGCCGGTGCCTGGAGAGCACGACGGACGATGTTGATGCCGACATTCTGATCTTCGTTCTGGCCACTGATTTTTTCAAGACCGGCAATCGCCTTGACCAGGGCGGTACCACCACCCGGGACGATCCCTTCTTCGACGGCAGCGCGGGTTGCGTGCATGGCATCATCGACACGGTCTTTGCGTTCCTTCACCTCGACTTCGGTGGCGCCGCCAACCTTGATCACGGCAACACCGCCTGCCAGTTTGGCCAGACGTTCCTGCAGCTTTTCACGATCGTAATCGGAGGTGGTTTCTTCCACCTGGGCACGGATCTGGTTGCAGCGAGCCTGGATCTGCTTCTTCTGGCCGGAACCATCGACGATGGTGGTGTTTTCCTTGGTGATTTCAACACGCTTGGCGGAACCGAGCATGTCGAGGGTTACGCTGTCAAGCTTGATGCCGACTTCTTCGGAAATCACGGTGCCGTTGGTCAGGATGGCAATGTCTTCAAGCATCGCCTTGCGACGATCGCCGAAGCCAGGTGCCTTGACCGCAGCAACCTTGAGGCCGCCACGCAGACGGTTGACCACGAGGGTTGCGAGCGCCTCGCCTTCGATGTCTTCTGCGATGATCAGCAGCGGACGGCTGGACTGAACCACCTTTTCAAGGACCGGCAGCATTTCCTGCAGATTGGAGAGTTTCTTCTCATGCAGCAGGATATAGGGCTCTTCGAGCACGGCTTTCATCTTTTCGCCATCGGTGACGAAATACGGCGACAGATAGCCGCGATCAAACTGCATGCCTTCAACCACGTCCAGTTCGGTGTCGAGGCTCTTGGCTTCTTCGACGGTGATGACGCCTTCATTGCCGACCTTTTCCATGGCCTGGGCAATCATTTCACCGATATCGGATTCGCCATTGGCCGAGATGGTGCCGACCTGGGCGACTTCAGCGGACGTCGTGATCGCCTTGGAACGTGATGCCAGCGTGGCAACCACATTCTCAACCGCAAGATCAATACCGCGCTTGAGATCCATCGGATTCATGCCGGCGGCAACGGCCTTGGCGCCTTCCTGGGCAATGGACTGGGCCAGCACGGTTGCGGTGGTGGTGCCGTCACCGGCCATGTCATTGGCCTTGGAGGCAACTTCACGGACCATCTGTGCGCCCATGTTCTCAAACTTGTCTTTGAGTTCGATATCCTTGGCAACGGTAACACCGTCCTTGGTGATGCGTGGGGCACCGAAGGCTTTTTCAAGCACAACGTTACGGCCTTTCGGGCCGAGGGTGACCTTCACTGCATTTGCGAGAGTATCGACGCCTGCCATCATCCGAGTGCGTGCGTCTGAACCAAATTTTACATCCTTGGCAGCCATTTCAGGTTAACCTTTCTTTAAATGGTGATGTTGGGTTTCTGATCGGATCAGGGCTTATTCCATAATGCCCATGATGTCGGATTCCTTCATGATCAGGTATTCCGTTCCATCAATCTTGACTTCCGTGCCGGACCATTTGCCAAACAGCACGCGGTCGCCTGCCTTGACGTCCAGCGGCACAATCTTGCCGGACTCATCGCGGGCACCAGACCCGACTGAGATAACCTTGCCCTGCATGGGCTTTTCCTGGGCGGTATCCGGAATAATGATCCCGGAAGCGGTTTTTTCTTCGCTTTCCACCCGCTGAATAAGAACACGATCGTGAAGCGGCTTGAATTTCATGCCTGTCCTCCTAAGGGTTAACGTTACACACGCAAGAGGGAGGAATTGGCACTCTTCCCTCATGAGTGCTAAAAACTACATGGTGCATATGAGACTTCATTTCGCCGGCGTCAAGGATATATTCAAAAAAAATCCGATATCTTTTCAAAATTTGTCAAAAAAAACTTCTTTCGGCTGGACGCTTCAATTCGCCACGCCCGATGTCGCCGCATCGATCTAGGTTTGGACCCGGAAAAAAGGTATGAAGACATCATGATGAATGCAAGCCTTGATCAAGACCGTCGCCATGCCGCCGGGTTTCGCCCGGTGGAGATCTGGCTGTTTTCGGTTGCCGCCCTTGTCTTTGTGATGGTGGTGGTGGGCGGCATCACCCGCCTCACTGGCAGCGGGCTTTCGATGGTGGAATGGCGGCCCTTGATAGGTATTCTGCCGCCGCTTTCGCCTGCGGAATGGAACCGGGTCTACACGCTCTATCAGCAGTCTCCTGAATTCATCCACATCAACAGCCACATGGATCTGGCGGCATTCAAGACGATTTTCTTCTGGGAATACCTGCACCGGGTGCTGGGGCGGCTGATCGGCCTTGCCTTTGCGGTTCCGTTGATCCTTTTTGCCATCCGGAAAAAAATCCCCCATGGCTTTGGGTGGCGGTTTATCCTGCTCCTTGTACTTGGCGGGCTGCAGGGCGGCATCGGCTGGTGGATGGTGAAATCCGGTCTTGCCGAAGATCCTGAAGTTTCGCAATACCGGTTGGCGGTGCATCTTTCGATGGCGCTGCTGATCTTCGGTATGCTGATCTGGACGGCGCTGGACCTTCGCGATGGCCGCGGCCGATGGCCGGGCGGGCATACGGCCGGAATTCTGGGCCTTCTTGCCATCACCATTGTTGCCGGTGCCTTTGTTGCCGGCATGGATGCAGGCAAGCTATACAATGAATATCCGCTGATGGGGGATGGGTTTGTGCCCGTGGAATACGGGGAAATGGGGGCCATGGATGCGTTTGAAAACGGCGCTTCTGCGCAGTTCCATCACCGTATCCTTGCGCTTCTGGTGGTGATCGGCGTGGCCAGCCTGTGGCGGCGATGCTGTACGGCAGGGCTTCATGGCCGCGGGCATTCCATGCTTGCCATGGTGGGGCTGCAATTCGTGCTTGGTATCACCACGCTTCTTCATGGCGTGCCGGTCAGCCTGGGCACGCTGCATCAGGCCGGAGCCGCCGCGCTGCTTGCATCGGTCATCTGGTGTGCCCATGGGCTGAGCCTGAAGCGGGTATCCGCCTGAATTCCGGCGCGTCCGCGACGATCTTTAAGACACTATCATTCCGGGCCGCGATTGCGCCGGGCCACCATCATTCCGACTGGGGTTTGGGGGGAAGCTGGCGGCGGATATGCAGCTCCCGCAACTGCTCATCCCCGACGTCGGAAGGTGCGGCCATCATCAGGTCTTCGGCCTTGCCGTTCATCGGGAAGAGGATGATCTCCCGGATATTCGGCTCCCGGGCGATCAGCATCACCATCCGGTCAATCCCCGGAGCAATCCCGCCATGGGGCGGTGCACCATACCGGAAGGCGTTGATCATGCCGGGGAATTTGCTGTCGACCACTTCGGGGCCGTAGCCGGCAATGGCAAAGGCCTTGTACATGACTTCGGGGAGGTGATTCCGGATCGCCCCGGAGGAAAGCTCCACCCCGTTGCAGACCAGATCATACTGCCAGGCCTTGATCTCAAGAGGATCCTGGTTTTCCAGTGCCTCAAGCCCGCCCTGCGGCATGGAGAACGGGTTGTGGGAGAAGATGATCTGCCCCGTGGTCTCATCCTTTTCGAACATCGGAAAATCGACAATCCAGCAGAAGGCATAGCCATCTTCACGCAAGTCGCGGTCATCGGCAATCTTGATCCGGGCACGCCCGGCAAGGGATGCCGCCTCGGCTTCGGCGGCGCAGGCAAAGAACACCGCATCACCATCGGCAAGACCAAGCTGATCCCGTAATTCGAGTGCCTTGTCTTCGCCAAGCGCCTTGGCCACCGGCCCGCGGGCTTCGCCCTCGCCATAGATGATATAGCCCATGCCGGGGGCGCCTTCACCCTGGGCCCAGGCGTTCATGCGGTCCGCCACCGAGCGGCTGCCGCAACCCGGGCCGGGAACAGCCCGGACAACGGCGCCGCCCTCGATCGCCTTGGCGAAAATGGCAAATCCGGAGCCGCGGAAGGTTTCCGTTGCATCGTGAATGGTTATCGGAATCCGCAGATCAGGCTTGTCCGTGCCATATTTCAGCATCGCATCAGCAAAGGTGATTCGCTGGAAAGGCGCGGAAATATCAGCTTTGGTGAATTCCTCAAAAACACCGGCTATCACCGGTTCCACCGCCGCAAAGACGTCATCCTGTTCAACAAAGCTCATCTCAAGGTCAAGCTGATAGAATTCTCCCGGGCTGCGATCGGCACGGCTGTCCTCGTCCCGGAAACAGGGGGCAATCTGGAAATAGCGATCAAAGCCCGAGACCATGATCAGCTGCTTGAACTGCTGCGGTGCCTGCGGCAGAGCATAGAATTTGCCGGGGTGAAGACGTGACGGGACGAGAAAATCCCGCGCGCCTTCAGGGGAGGAGGCGGTCAGGATCGGTGTCTGAAATTCCATGAACCCCTGATCGACCATGCGCCGACGGATGGACTGGATTATCTGAGCCCGCAGCATGATGTTCTGATGCGGGCGGCTGCGGCGAAGATCAAGATACCGGTAGCGGAGGCGGGTTTCTTCGCCCGCATCTTCATCGGAATTGACCTGAAGCGGCAGCAATTCAGCGGCTGACTGCACCTCAAAGGTTTCGATCCGGATTTCGATCTCGCCGGTGGGCAGGTTTCTGTTGACCGTATCTTCGGTTCGCTGAACAACCTTGCCTGTCACCGTCACCACGGATTCGTTGCGGATGGTTTCCACCGCCGCAAATGTCGGGTCCGATGAGTCCGCAACACATTGCGTGATCCCGTAATGATCCCTCAAGTCGATAAACACCAGCTGGCCGTGATCCCGCTTGCGGTGTATCCAGCCCGACAACCGGACTTCCTTGCCAACATCATCCAGGCGAAGATCCTTACAGGTATGTGTGCGGTAAATATGCATGTTAAACCCTTTTCCCAAGTCAGCCAGGTCTCCAGTCCACGGCGCGGAGTATGCACGGCTGGCCCGGATTGGCAAGAAAGACTTTACGGTTTGTCAAGGCGGCTTGAGGCCAGCGCTAACGCCGACGGCGGCCGCGGCGACCATCACGGCCGGAACGCCCCTCTTTCTGATCGGCCGTACCTGCCCAGGCTGGCCCAAGCTCGTGATCAAGTCTTGCCTGATCCACCGGTCCCTGTGGCGGGGTTGAATCCAGCGCCTGACGCATCGCGGCAATATGTTCCGGCGTCGTCCCGCAGCAGCCGCCGATCACCGCCATCCCGGCATCCCGGGCAAGGGTGGCATATTTTGCCATCAATTCAGGTGAGCCGTGGTAATGGATCTCCCCGTCGCGATATTCGGGGATACCGCAATTGCCCTTGGCGATCAGCCTGATCCCATCTATCTCGCGCATGCCCATCACCGAATGCATCAGCTCCGCCGGGCCGACCCCGCAATTGGCCCCGGCCGCCACCGCACCGCCTTGATGGACATGGCGGGCGTAATCCCCAGGCTCAACCCCCATCATGGATTTGCCTGCTGTATCAAAGGTCATGGTAGCGGTGAAGGGCAGGCCGACAGATTTTGCTGCATCCATGGCGGCATCAACCTCTTCGAGAGATGAGATGGTTTCGATCCAGAGCAGATCAACCCCGCCTTCGGCCAGCGCTTCGGCCTGTTCTGTAAAGGCGGCAACCGCGCTTTCATGGTCCAGCGCCCCGAGGGGCGCGAAAAGCTCCCCGGTCGGGCCCATGGACCCTGCCACAAGCGCGGTCCGGCCGGTGTTTTCCTCAAATGCCGTCACCGCCTCGCGGGCAAGTTTCGCCGCCGCAATATTCAGCTCACGCACCCGTCCCTCGGCGGCATGAAGCTTGAGCCGATAGCTTGTCCCGCCAAAAGAATTGGTCAGAATGAGATCAGCGCCTGCTTCAAGAAAGCGTCGATGCAGGCCAGACACATTTTCGGGCTTTTCAATATTCCAGAACTCGGGCGGATGGCCTGTTTCCAGTCCAAGGGCAAAGTAGTTTGTTCCGGTGGCGCCATCGGCAAGGATGAAACCTTGCTCAGCCAGCATGCGCGTAAATTTATCCATTACTCGAAACCCGTCGTGTTGATCTTCGGCGGCGACCTGTCCGTGCGGCCCGCCGCTCACGCAATTCTGCCAGCAGATACATCTGCTGATCCGGTGTCAGCCGGGGCCAGGCGGCGATTTCATCTCTCGTCCGGTCACATCCGAGACACCGCCCGTCCACGGGATTGATCTGGCAGATGCTGATACATGGAGATGGCAGTTTGGTATTCGTTGTCATGAAAGCCTTCAGGCAGCTGCTTCCTCCGCTGAAGCGTTAACCATTGCGGCCTCGAACGCAACCAAAATCTCTTCGACCTCTGCCCCGGCAGGAGCCAGCACGAGGGCACCCATTGTGGTGACTTCATCAACGCTTGCGCTATCGGCAAATCCATATTCCCTTGCCAGTTCGACACCAGAGCCAATCAGGAGAGACGGCGCGCTTTCACGCAGGAATGCCGATGCAAGCCGCCGGACATGTGCCTCGTTAATCAGGATATCGGTATGACGCTTGCCATCCGGGATGACAAAAGCATCAAAATCAACGGCCAGTGTTTCGGAAATATGCGCATCAACCGGATAGGAAAGACCCCAGGTGCCATTCGCCCAGCTATTGGTTAGGCCGGTATCGCGGGAGATCACTTTCACGGTCGCGCCCGCCGAAGCAAGGGCACGCTGGAGGTCAACAAAGGGTTTTTCTTCAAACCCGCTCCCGACAAGAATGGCAATGGTTTTTCCGTCAAAGGGTGATGGCATATCTCTCTCCTGAATATGGGAAAAGCCGCCGCAGGATTGCAGCGCTTTTGGCAGATGGTAATGTAAGAATTGTGCCCTTATATAACGCCATGAGGGGTGAAGGGCAAGGCATCTTCGGCAATATTTATCAACAATCAGTTTTCAGGAAATGCCTGAAAACCGGCGGAAACGCCAGTGGCTTATCGCACCTGTCAGCACGAAGACAAGAAAAGGCAGCAGCATCTGAAGGCCTGTTGCCACCCCGAGGGGCTGGCGCCCGGCCCCGGTGGCCAGCGTAACCGCTTCGACGGTGAGGGTCTGGATACGGGCATTGCCGGCAAAAACCGTCGGCAGATAGAGCGCCGCGCTGACCGAAAACCCGATCGCAAACGCCGTCAGCACCGGGGTCAGCAGAAGGGTCAGCTTGACCCGGAAAAACCGCTCAGGCCACGATTTTCCCATGGTTGCGGCCAGAATATCCCATTCCCGGGGATAGGCGCGCCAGGACGGCGCCAGCGTCAGCCAGGCATAGGGAAAAACAAACAGAAGATGCGCCCATATCAAGGCCAGCCGCCGGCCATCCAGACCAAGCCAGAGCAACACGATCTGCAAGCCGAACAGAAACCCGATCTGCGGGATCAGCAGTGGCATGAAAATCAGCTCTTCGGAAATTCCGGCGCGGGCAGATTTCTGCTCAAGCCAGATGATCACCAGCACCACCCCGAGAAAGGCGGAGACAACGCCGATCAGCAATGTTTCCACCAGCGCCGGACCCAGCCCGCCTTCAAGACCGGACCAGTAGCGCAAGGTCAGAAGTGTCGGCAGGGCATCGGGGAAGCGCCATATCCCGGCCACCGACCAGATCAGCGCCGAGAAGAGCCCCATGAGGGCCAGAACAAACGGCAGCAACCCGCCTGCCAGCAAGAGAGCCGCCACCGCCTGATGCATGATCTTTCGGCCGCGGCGAAACCTCACCCCCCGGAAGGATATCCAGCGGCCAAACCTGCCGGCCAGATGTTCAAGCCCCAGCAGAAGACCAAACCCAAAAACCACGAGGACCAGCTGAACCAGCGCGCCGGCAGATGCCAGAAACCTCAGGCCCAGATCCGGGTCCTGATACCAGCGCAGCACCCGCACCGCCAGCGGCGGCGGCGTACCCGGGGCAAGCACCACCGCCATATCCACAACCGACAGCGAGAACACCAGGACAATCAGAACAGGCAGGCGCATCCGCGGCCATAACTGCGGCAGGACAACCATCACCCAGGATGTCATCTGGCCATAGCCAAGACTGCGGGCCGATGTCATGAGCCGGGCAGGATTGATCTGCCCCAGCGCGGCTAGAACCATCAGCACCAGAAAAGGAACTTCCTTGGCCATGAGCCCGAGGATCAGGACAATCCCCGCTTCATCCGGGACCAGCGCAAGATTGGGGGGGCGGGTCCAGCCGGTCAGCCAGGGAGAGATGAGACGGATCAGCCAGCCGCTCGGCTGCAACAGGAAAAGAAGCCCCACCGCCATGGTGACATGGGGCAGGGAAAGAACCGGGGCCAGATACCGCCTGAGCAGGCCAAATCGCGGCGACTGGAATAAAAGTCCCGGCAGTAGCAACGAAATGGCAGCAGAAAGGAAGGTACCCATGAAGCCGGTGAAAAGGGTAAGCCGGACCGAGGCCGAAAACCCCGGCACCTCCATCACCTGAACAAGTGCATCAACACCGGGCCTGACCTGGCCGAGAACCGGAAGCACCCCGAAAGCCGGAAAAACCACCCCGGCCACCCCGGCCATGATAGGGATGAGAAGAGTTGCCATGATCGCCCAGCGCATCATCCTCCGGCCTTTCGTGCTGGTTTAACCTCCACTGGCAAAACGTTTCTGCCATTCCTCCTCGATCAGCGGCACCCAGCTCGGGTGGGGTTCGGCCAGACTCTGCCCCAATTCGGCTTCGGTCAGGGTTGCCAGCCCGCGCGGAAGCGCATCAAAGGCGGCCCGGTCAGCCGCCGATAATCTCGACATGGCCAGCACCGTCGGATCTCCCCAGATGGAACTGTCTGCTTTACGCAACTGGGCTTCGGGGGAGAGCAGAAAATCAGCAACCTTTCTGGCCGCTTCCGGCGCAGAGGCATTGAACGGAATGGCAACAAAATGCACATTGGCGATCGTACCGCCCTCGTGGATGTAGCTGCGCACCGTATCCGGCAGCACACCGGAGGTGATGTTGTTCGAGAACTCCGCCGGATTGAACGCCATGGCGATGCTGATCTCACGATCCCCGAGAAGCTGGACCATGGCGGTGTAATTGGCCGGATAGTGCCGGCCCTGCCGCCAGAGATGCGGCGTCACCTCATCAAGCCATTCCCAGAGCGGCGCCATCACCGCGCCGCTATCAGTCATATCCGCGGGCTTTTGCAGCAATGCCGGTTCAGCTGTAACTTCCAGCAGGATCTGCTTGAGAAAACTGGTGCCGGTGAAATCAGGGGGCTGCGGGAAGGTGAACCGCCCCGGATTCGCCTTGATCCATTGACGAAGCGCGGCCGCCGAGCGCGGCGGGCTGGCCAGTTCCGCTGAATCATACCCAAAGACAAGCTGGGCCCGGCCCCAGGGACTTTCCAGCCCATCGGTGGGGGTGGCGAAATCATTCAGGATTGCGGGCAGGGCCACGGGATCGGTAAACCGGAAAGACGGCAGATCCATCGCCCAGGGTTCTGCCTGAAGAAGGTTGTTACGTTTCATGGAGGCGAAATTCTCACCATTGATCCAGATCAGATCAACCGAGCCACCGCTGTTCCGGCCGGCTGCTTTTTCCGCCAGTATCCGGCCCACCGCTTCGGCGGTATCCGTCAGTTTGACATGCACGAGCGTGATGCCGTGGCGCGCCTTCAGCTCATCCCCGGCCCAGCGAATATAGTCATTTATGGCAGGGGAGCCGCCCCAGGCATTGAAATACACGGTTTCGGCAAGAACAGGCCTGCCGGTGACGCTTGCGATCAAAAGGGCAAGCAGCAGAACTGTCCGGCCAATGGCGGCATGGATCTGACGAGGGATGATGCGCCGATTTCGAAAGAGGAATTTCATGGGTTTTCCTTTCATGCGTTGTTTTTCCATGCCTTTTTTCGCAACAACCGGATGAACATCACCACCTGAAATCTCATTTGGGCAGGCATACTCATGCGTCAGGTTTATGAAGTCTATGCCGAAGCGCGATTCCAGGCCACTTTTTTTCGCGTAGAATTGCGGACATGCAGCCTGTCCTCGTCACCCCAGCAAGGTGGGTTTTTAGATTTATCCTTGCAAGTCTCATCTCCGGCCTGGCAGGTTGCGGGGGCGGGGGAAGCACTGCCCCCGCCCCACCTCCTTCTCTCCATTCGCCATTGCCGTCGAGTCTGGATCAGGGTCAGGCCGCCGAGCTGATGCAGGATATTGAAGGCGAGGGCCCACCGTGGATCAGCCTGATTGAAAGCGACAGCGCGAGGCTTCAGCTGGATGGCGAAGACCCGGCCACCAATGCTGTTCTGGCCAAACTGCCTGTGCCGAGTTTTTCCAGTATGGACCAGATACCCACCCGGTATTCGCGATTTCAGTTCTTTCAGTCCACCATCTCGGAAGGTCAGGATCCGGGCCGATATCTGCTCTGGGGGCGCCGTCCGCGCAACATCCTGACAGGCGAGGCCAGCTATGCGCTTGAAAGCCATTGGACCTGCCTTGGATGCGCCGGGAACGAGACCATTCTGAATGGTGAAGCGGCGGGTGATCTCAGGCTCGATTTTGACGAGCTTGAAGGCGATATCTCGATCAGCGGTGACGGCATGGCGATCACCGCCAGCATCGATCTTGAAAAGAGTTACATGTTCAGGGAGGGTGATACGATCACCCTTGGTTTTGAAGATCAGCTGATCACGCTGGATCAGGCACGAATTACCGGCAGCGTCTTCGGCCCGGGAGGGGAAGAAGCAGGTCTTCTCTATGGCCTGACCGGAGGCACGATTACCGTAACCGGGGCTGCGATCGGTGCAAGGTAAATCAGAAGCCGGTTATTGGCGAAGCGCAGGCAGGCCTACGCCGGTCGCCTCAAACCCGCCATCGGCCGCAAGCGTCTGCCCGGTGATATAGCTTGCCTTGTCCGACGAAAGAAAGACGATGGCCGCGGCAATCTCATCCTCGCTGCCATAACGGTTGAGCGGGATCGCATCATGGTAGGCGTCGATAATATCCTGGGTATGGACCGCCATGGCAAGCTTGGTCCGGACAGGCCCGGGCGCAACACAATTGGCACGAATACCGTATTCCCCGAGCTCGGCGGCCTGCTGAAGCGTCAACTGGATGACCGCCGCCTTCGATGTACCATAGGCGACCCGGAGCGTGGATGCCCGGAGCCCGGAGATAGAGGCAATATTGACGATGCTGCCCCGGCTTTCCTTGAGCGCAGGGATCAGCGCCTGAGAACAGAGAAAAACCCCGTCGAGATTGGTTGCCATCACCCGCCGCCAGCGGGCAAAATCCATCTCCTCGATGGGGCCGAAATCGGCAACACCGGCATTGTTCACCAGCGCGCTGATGCCGCCGCCCCATGCAAGGACCGCCGCCGCCATCGCGGCGACGTCATCTTCCCGGGATACGTCGGCAACAAATGCTTTGGCACCGGTCAATCCCCCGGCTGCGGCCATGAGCTCCTCTTCGTCCCGATCCACCATGGCGACGCGCCATCCAGCATCCAGAAACTGCCTGGTGGTGGCAAGGCCGATGCCCCGGGCGGCACCGGTGATAACGGCAACAGGTCTAGTCGTGCTGGTCATGATAATCTCATTCCTGTAGTGGCTGGTGACGATGCTGGCGGGATCGAATAGGTCAGGCTGGCATGGGCAAAGGGACGTGCGCGCGCCGCATCATCAGGGCTGCATATCTCCACATCCCCCACCACCAGACTTCGCCCGAGTTTGAGGATACGGGCATGGGCACGGAGCGGCCCGGGATCAGGCTTGCGCATGAAATTGATATTCGCACCCGTGGTGACGGTCAGCGCTTCGGGCCCGATCCGGGACAGGATCAGGAGATAGAAGGCCACATCGGCAAGGGTGAAAAGTGTAGGCCCGGAGACGGTGTTGCCTGGCCTGAGATGCCTTGCGGCGGTGAGCATATCCACCGAAATACCATCTTCATCAAGGCGATGGATACGAATATCCGGGGCGACTTGCGGAAACTCACGTTGAAGAAACGCCCCAAGGTCATCGATGGTCATTGCCAGCATGTTCAAATCTTCCCTTTCGGGCATCAATCATTTCACGCCCATGCCTGCTGTCAATGGATTTTGCGCCAGCATGACCTGAGGTAAAAGAGGTGAAGGGATGGTTGTCTCATGCTAGGGTGGATGCACCCCTGCTATTTTTGAGGTATGAGATGAAACTGACGCTCCACCATATCAACCTTTCGACCACAAATGTCGAGGAGATGGACGAGTTCTATCGTGACATTCTCGGGCTTGAGCGGGAAACCGAAGGGCTGCCGGTCCTTGAAAAGAAGAAAGGCTATGCCGGTGACGTTGCCTTCGTGACCGATGGCCAGATCCAGATGCATCTGGCGGCGCGTGATATCGACGCCGGATTCAGGACAGGGCAGATCGTCAACCCGGTTGCCCGGGGACATATTGCTTACCGTACCGATGATCTCACCGCCTTCAAGGCGCATCTTGAAGCCAGAGGCATTCCCTATTCCGACTGGGGTGACCGTGCCGTTGCCGGCTGGCATCAGATCTTTTTCTATGATCCGGACGGCAATGTCATCGAAGTTCACCAGATCACCGATGACGCCCCGGAACACATCGCCTAATCCCCTTTATTTTCATCGAGAAGGCTGCTGAGATAGGCCCCGCCCTCCCGGGTGCTGGCCCCTCGCCTGATAATGTCGAGAAGAAGTGATGCCATCCGGCCCGCATCCCCGTTCTGGCGGAGCAGGGTTTCGATATAACCAAGATCCTTGATCGTATTATCAAGGCTGAAGACATAGCCGTCGTGGCGGCCGGCAATCGCCGCCGGGGCGATACGGTCCAGACTCATCGAATGGCCGGACCCCTGGCAGGCAAGACGGTAGAACTTCTCCCAATCAACGCCATGATCACGGGCCGCCCGCATGGCTTCCATCACCAGCGTAGCCGTCCCGAGAGAAAGAAAATTGCTGATCAGTTTGGTGGTGGCGCCGAGCCCGACCGGACCCATATGTTCGATCGCCGAACAGCAGGGCTCGAGGACCGAACGCGCACGCGCGGCCGCCTCATCGCTCGCCCCGAGGATAGCGCCAAGGCTTCCCGCTTCAGCCTGGGCAACACCGCCCGTGAGCGGCGCTTCGGCATAGAGAACGCCTTTTTCCGCGGCCATGCGTTCAAGAGCGATCACCGCCTCAGGATGGCTCGTGGTGCAGTCGATGATAAGCTGGCCGGGGCTAAGTGAGGGTCGAATCCGGCCAAGAATTTCGCCCGCAACCCCGGCGTTGGGCAGGCAGAAGATCACCACATCCGAAACCGCTGCAAGACGCGCGGGATCAGGCGCCTCGACTGCACCAAGGGAGATGAGCGCATCGATGGGCGCGCGGTTGCGATGGGCGGTAATATGGACCTCGCGGCCCGCATCCAGCAGACGCGCCACCATGCCCTGACCCATCAGCCCGGCGCCGAGAAAGCCGATGATCTCCCTCTTTTCTGACAAACTCACAGCGCCCAGCCCCCGTCAACGATCTGGAAGGTTCCGGTGGTGAAACGCGACTCATCCGATGCCAGATGTATCACGATGCCCGTGACTTCATCCGGTGTGGCAAACCGGCCGATCGGCTGGCGGGCAAGAAATTCGGCCTTGGCTTTTTCAAGATCGCCCTGGGCCTGCATTCTTTCTTCTAGGGACGGGGTGAGAATGGTCCCGGGGCAAAGCGCGTTGCACCTGATCCCGCGATCGACAAAATCCCGGGCAACGGCTTTGGTCATGCCCATGATCGCGGCTTTGGTTGACCCATAAAGACAGCGATACGGCGCCCCCTTGATGGTCGAGGCCACCGAAGCCATGTTGATGATCGATCCTTCCCCGGCATCCAGCATCATCGGCAGATAGGCCTTGATCAGCCGGAACATGGACTGGACATTGAGGGTGAAGGCCATGGTGAAATCATCATCGTCGGTGTCGAGAATCGTGCCGTGATGCACATGGCCCGCGCAGTTGAAAAGCGTGGTGATAGAGCCTGTTTTCTCCGGCGCCGCCCGGATCGCCGCCGCATCGGTCACATCGAGCTCAAAGGTTTCGATGGACGGGTTTTCGGCGGTGAGATCAGCCAGCAGACTTTTGTTGATATCGGTTGCAAAGACCCGTGCCCCTTCTCTTGCCATGGCCAGCGCCACGGCCCTGCCTTGCCCCTGCCCGGCCGCTGTAATGAGCGCGGTCTTTCCTTCTAATCTGCCCATGATCACTCTCCTCAATCCTGATTACCCGTTGGCGCTGTGCCGAAACACGGGTCTTATCGTGCCCCCAGTTGCGCTGCGGTGCAATACCGTCTCTTGCCCATATGCGCGGCCAGGTTGGACAGGATGGCCCCATGCATGATAAGAGCAGGGAAACCCGCTGTTCCATTCTTTGAAGGAAAGTTGAAATCGTGTCGCTTCATGTCATTCTTCCCGCCAAGGAGCAGTTCACCGAGCGCCGCGCCGGGGCCGTTGCGCGGGTTGCCCATGACGGCCTTCTCGGCAGCAGCTTTCAGCATGAGGCCATCGTCTTCGGCCAGCCCTTGCGCGATGAGCCGCTCTCCGAGCTTGCCTATAAAGGCATCAGCACCTGGCACCGGTTTCTCCATGGCCGGAATATCGGCCTTGGCAGGGGGTATCTTGCCTGGCTGAAAACATTGCCCAAGGATGAGCGCCCCGCCCTGATCGAAGTGCACGGCCGCTGCGCGCTTGCCGGCATGATTGCTGAAGCCGTGCCGGATATTCCGGTGGTGCTTGTCCTACACAACGACCCGCGCGAGATGAAAGGCGCGCGCAGCCTTGAGGAACGCCTCCGCCTTGCCCGGCTTCTGGCAGGGGTGTTCGCTGTTTCCGACTACCTTATCCGGTGCTTTCAGGATGGATTCACCGCGGAGCAGATCAGCACCACGTCCTTTCACCTGACGGCGTTTGGCGCGGACCGACCCTGTTCCTCCCCCCCGCCGAAAACAAAAACTATCCTGATCGTGGGGCGGATGGTGCCGGAAAAGGGCATACTCGAAACCGCCGAGGCCGCTGCCGCTATCCTGCCTGATTATCCGGACTGGCAACTCGTGATGATCGGGGCTCGACGTGGTGATCACCGTACCCCATCCGCTTACGAGAAAGAGGTTCAGCACCGGCTGGCCCCTCTGGGTGCGCAGGCTTCTTTTCTGGGGTTTCTGCCCTATCATGATGTTCAAGAGTATCAGGCGGCGGCCGAAATCATCCTTGTGCCGTCGCAATGGGAAGAGCCGGCGGGGCGGGTCGTGATCGAAGCCCTGATGTTTGGCGCCGCGCTGATTGCCAGCCGCCGCGGCGGCATTCCCGAATACGCCGAAGGCAGATCCTTGCTGATCGATGAGCCGACCGCCGAAAACCTCGCCCGGGCGATCCGGTCCCTTCTTGATCATCCAGATGAGCGCCAAAAACTCCAGCGTGCCGCCTGGAAAGACTATCCCTTCACTCATGCCGCCATGATCGCGGCGATGGACCATGCCCGCCATGCGGTGCTGGCACAGACCAGAGGCTGATTTATTCCTCGATTTACTGCTCTTTTTCGGCATTTTGCGCTTCCGTGAACCCATCCATGCCTGTAGTCTTGGATCGGTGAATTCAGTGGTTTGATCCGGGGTGCCTTCATGACTGACGCAAGCTTGCTTGAGGAAATACGAAACGGCGTTGCCGCGCTATGCCAGGATTTTCCCGGAACCTACTGGCAGGAACGTGATGCGGCGAGGGAATATCCTGAGGCATTTGTCGATGCGCTGACGCGATCGGGGTATCTGGCGGCGCTCATCCCCGAAGAATATGGCGGCACGGGCCTGAGCCTGACCGCAGGGGCGGTCATTCTTGAAGAAATTCACCGCCAGGGGTGCAATGCCGCCGCCTGCCACGCCCAGATGTATACGATGGGGACGGTCCTGCGCCATGGCAATGATGCGCAGAAACAATCCTATCTGCCGCGGATCGCCGATGGCTCGCTCAGGCTTCAGGCTTTCGGCGTCACCGAACCGACCAGCGGTACCGATACCCTCTCCTTGCGCACCACCGCCAAAAAAGATGGCGACAGCTATATCGTCAACGGGCAGAAAATATGGACATCACGCGCCGAGTATTCGGACCTGATGCTGCTTCTGGCCCGCACCACCCCCCGCGACCAGGTGGCCAAGCGCACCGACGGGCTTTCGGTCTTTCTTCTTGAGATGAAAGATCTCATCGGCAACGGCATGACCATCCGCCCGATCCGGACCATGATCAACCATTCGACCACCGAAGTCTTCTTCGACAATATGCGTATCCCGGCAAGCTCGCTGATCGGCGAGGAAGGCAAGGGCTTTCGCTATATCCTTTCCGGCATGAACGCCGAACGCATCCTGATTGCGGCGGAATGCATTGGCGATGCCAAATGGTTCATCGACAAGGCAACACGTTACGCCGGTGACCGCGCCGTCTTCGGCAACCCGATCGGCAAGAATCAGGGGATTCAGTTTCCCATCGCCAAAGCCTATGCCCATATGCTGGCCGCCGAAGCCATCGTCTATCGTGCCGCCGCCACCTATGATGCGGGCAGCGACCCCGGGGGTGAGGCGAATATCGCCAAGATGCTGGCCGCCGATGCCTCATGGGAGGCGGCGGAAGCCTGCCTGCAGACCCATGGCGGGTTCGGTTTTGCCGAAGAATATGACGTGGAACGCAAATTCCGCGAAACACGTCTTTATCAGGTGGCGCCGATCTCAACCAACCTGATCCTGTCCTATATTGCCGAACACATGCTCGGCCTGCCGAAATCGTATTGATCCGACCATGACCACCTCATCTTTCCTTGACAGTATCATCGCCTTGAGCGAAACACCGGCTGAAGACCTGCCATCCTCCATGCTGAACATGGCACGGGATGCGCTGTTCGACTGGGCCGCCGTTGCCCGTGCCGGCCGGGATGAGCAGGTCAGCATCATCCTGCGCAACATGGCCGAACGCGAGGAAAGCGCGGGGCAATCTTCTCTTTTCGGCTCAACCCGCCGAACGGCACCTCGGGCGGCGGCGCTGGCCAATGGCGCTACCAGTCATGCCCTTGATTATGATGATACGCATTTTGCCTATGTCGGTCATCCTTCAGTCGCGATCTACCCTGCCGTGCTGGCGCTGGCCGAAGACATGGATGTCGATATCGCTTCCATGATCGATGCCTATGCCATCGGCATTGAAACTGCCTGCCGGATCGGTGCCCGCCTTGGCCGGGCACATTACAACAAGGGGTTTCACCAGACCGCCACCGCCGGCGCCTTCGGGGCGACGCTTGCATCGGCACGCCTGCTCGGGCTTGATACCGGCCAGCGACGTCAGGCCATCGGCCTTGCCGCAACCCGTGCCTCCGGGCTCAAATCGCAGTTCGGCACCATGGGCAAGCCCTATAACGCCGGGCTTGCCGCATCGAACGGCGTGGAAGCAGCCTTGCTTGCCCAGGCCGGAATGACGTCCGCCGATGACGGGCTTATGGGCCATCAGGGGTTTTTTGCCACCCATCTTGAGGCAGATGACCTGCCCGCCGACACCTCGTGGGAGGAGAGCGGGTATCTGGCCCTTGGCCTCATGCATAAATACCATGCCTGCTGCCACGGCACCCATGCGATGATCGATGCGCTCACCGCCCTGCGGCAGGATCATGGCCTCGCCGCCGCGGATGTCGATAAGGTCACGCTGCGCACCAACCCGCGCTGGATGAGCGTCTGCAATATCCCCGCCCCACGCACCGGGCTTGAAGTCAAGTTCAGCTATGTATGGCTGGCCGCGATGGTTCTTGAAAATCGGGATACGGCCGCGCTGACAAGTTACGCCGACAGCACCGCCCGGGATGCGGATCTTGCCCGCGGCGCTGACCGGGTTACGGTTCTGGCCGATGAGGCGATCAGCGATACCGCTGCCCATGTGACGGTCACGCTCGATAACGGGATGTCGGTGGTGGCCGAGGCCGATATCGCCGCCCCCATCACCGAAGAGGAACGGGCCGAACGGCTCAAGGCCAAGGCATGTGCCATCGACAACGATGAAGTGGTGGCCAAGATCTGGCAGGCCGTCTCCAGGCCGGCGGATACCTCGGCCCGGGCTTTCGGCAATACCCTTGCCGCAAGATAAACCCCGTCAAGGCAGACGTGCCCGGGTCAGCCGGGGGCAAATTCTTTGCGTATCGCTTCGCTGTGCTGGCCCAGATCCGGAACAACTCCTGACGCGGCGAGATGCCCATTGATCACCGCGCCCGCGGCGATCATTTCCATTTGGCCGGATGAGGTTCGCGTTGTCACGATCCGTGTTTCCGGATGGGTGAGAAGATCTTCCACCGTGTTGAGACGGCCATAAGCTATGCCAGCCGCGCCCAGTATCTCCGCCATTTCATCCCGGGTGTTGCGGCTGAAGACCCCATGCATGATGGCATCGAGATGAGCGCGGTTGGCGACCCGCTTGATATTCGTTTCAAACCTCGGATCGGTTGCGATGTCAGCATCGCCCAGCACCTCGGCGGTCAGGCGCTTCCATTCCCGATCATTCTGGATCGACAGCAGGATCATGCCGCCATCACGGCAGGGATAAACGCCGTAAGGTGCAATGGTAGGATGATGAAGCCCCGGGCGGCCGATGGTCTTGCCGCCATAGCGATGCTGAAGATAGGGAACATTCATCCAGTCCGACAGTGCATGGAAGAGCGATACGTCGATATGACGGCCTTCTCCAGTTTTCAGGCGGGCGTAAAGTGCCTGAAGTATCGCCTGAAAGGAGGTCATGCCCGCGGCAATATCACAGATCGATACCCCGACACGTCCCGGTTCAGCCGGGCTGCCCGTGATCGCCGCCAGGCCGCATTCCGCCTGTATCAGGAGATCATAGGCTTTCATCTGGCTATAGGCACCACCATTGCCATAGCCGCTGATCGAACAGGTGATAAGGGACGGCTGATCTGCCCGCAGCTTTTCCATCGAAAAGCCGAGCCGATCCATGGCGCCGGGCATCAGGTTCTGGATGAAAACATCAGCCTCGGCGATCATCGCCTTGAGGATGGCCTGATCTTCCGGCGTCTTGAGATCAAGGCAGACCGATTCCTTGCCCCGGTTCAGCCAGACAAAATATGAGCTCATCCCCATCGCGTCGGCATCATAAAGGCGGGCAAAATCACCTTCCGGACGTTCCACCTTGATCACCCGTGCCCCGCCTTCGGCCAGTTTGCCTGATGCATAGGGCGCGGCCACCGCTTGCTCCACCGATACCACCAAAAGATCATCAAAATCATGCGCCGCTGATCCGCCCATGGCTTACCCTCCTCCTGAACATGCTGAATTGAGCCTAGACCATTCCCCGTCATGGCGGAAGAGGTGGTTTCAGCCTTTCTTTAAAGCCTCTCCCCAACGGCCGAGCGTGTATTGACGTGCCGCCTCAAGATCGATCGGGCGGGACGGGATATCTTCCTTTTCGGACAGAGAAGGCCACCCCAGCGACGCAAGGCATCCCGGGGCAGGGGCTGCTTTTGG
The DNA here is from genome assembly GCA_041228335.1 of Alphaproteobacteria bacterium LSUCC0684. NCBI lineage: Bacteria > Pseudomonadati > Pseudomonadota > Alphaproteobacteria > Alphaproteobacteria bacterium LSUCC0684. Next base: position 2,319,883 of record CP166130.1, read on the forward strand.
ATCATCCAGCAGTTCAGCCGGGGCGACATCCCTCCGGCAGGTGATCCAGCGGCCCTTTTCGATCTGGCCATAGAGACGGGCGGTATCGTGGGTCACCCAGTCAATATACGGGATGGTATTGATGCATTGATGAAGAAAATCATGACGTGATCCGCTGGCTGGCTTCAGCACATCATCCGGCCCGGTCGCATCGACATTGACCTCGCGAAACCGGTCAATCCGGTCCAGCGCCAGAGGGTCGAGGATGGTCATCCGGTCATTGACGCCATAGGCTATTGTCCGCGGCAGCTGGCCCAGCGGAACATCGTTGTCCAGAAATTCGAAATGGATCGTTTTGTCCTTGATGGCGGTCCATGAGAAGAAAATCTCCGGGATGCCCTTGAACGCCTCGATATTGTGATAGAGGAGATCATCGACGGCCTTGTATCGCTGGGTTGAAAGCCCGCGCTGCCAGGCCCGCTCCACGGTCTGCACCGGTGAGGTGATGACAAAGAAAAGAAAGACCGTGTCACCGAAACGGCTGAGCAGCGTGCTCTGGTAATCCCCTTCACTGTCGATGAGAAAACTGTCAAACCGGAAACGATCCAGCAGCAGATGCGGCATGGCCTTCCGTTCGGCCTTTTCGGCCATATAGTCATCGAGTTTCTTGTCGATGATCGCAAGTTCCTCGCCCGTGAGCATGGCCGCGTATTTGTAATCGTCTCCGAGGCTGTCGTAATCAAGAAGGTATTTGCGCCAGTAATCCGGGCTGACAAGGGCGAAATCCGACCACGGAACCCCGAGGCTTTCGGCCAGCCGCCGCTGGGCTGGCCGGATCGTGCTTTTCCCTGCCGCCGATGCGCCTTTCGTGTTCATGACGATCAGTTTGTCCTGAATTGGCAGAAGCCGGTATCCTGCCGCGGCAACCGCCGCGGTAAACCCCGGAGCGATGAGCCGGCGTATCTCCCGCTGGCCATGTTTGTTGATGAAATACCGCAAGACCAGATCGGTCAGCAGATCACGGGCCGCAACAAGCCTGCCATGCTGGGTGATAATGCCCTCGGTGATGCGCAGAAGTGCTTCATGAATTCCCCCATCCTCACTTGCGTTTTTATCCGCCGCGGCTTCCTTCCAGCGGGTGAGCGCGTGCTCTTCGCTCAATCGGGCGGGCTCCCCCCGATCACTTCGGTCAACCTCACGGGTGCGGGAAAACGGCCACCACCCCTTCTTTCCGCTACGTTCCGCCGGATTATCCGACCTTTCCACCTGATAGAGATCCGCATCAAGGATGGCGGCGATGCGTTGGTGTATCCTGCCTCGGTAGATTTCGAACTGGCGCTCAAGCTCCGGCAGGTGCGCACGAAGGTGATCCTCTTCAAGACAGCGGACCATGGACCGCAGGGAAAGACCGAGATATTCATAATCCGGCCCGTCCGGAACCGAAAGATCTGCCGTCACCCGGACAAGCAGTTCATGAATCAGCAGACGTGATGTTTTCAAGGAAGCAAGCTCGAAGGGTTTCAGCCCGCAGAAATCTGCCGCTTCCTTCACCGCGGCATATCCCTCATGCGCGTTTTCTGGCCGGAAGAGCGTGATCGCAGGCCGAAGCCGGGCCGGAATCACCGAGGATATCCCGGGATCCCAGGCGTGATGCACGGTATTGTTTGGACTGCCGGTGCTACCCATCGCCGACCCTTTCCAGTGTTCGCTCATTCCGGTATGCGCCATGCCAGACTGGGGCCAGCCTGAGTCCAACATGGCGTAATCCGGTTCAGGCTGAGCGGGCCTTGATCTTGTCCCAGATCACCTTGGCCAGCGGCAGCAGTATCAGGATGATTGCGATCACCGTAATCGGCCCGGCAATCGGCCGGGTGAAGAAGATGGTTATATCCCCATCCGAAAACAGCAGTGACTGCCGCAGTTTCGGCTCGGCAATCGGCCCGAGCACGATCGCCAGCACCGCCGGCGCCACCGGATAGTCGAGTATCCGGAGGAAAAATGCCCCGACGCCGACAAAGACCATCAGCCAGACATCGAACATATCCATATAGGCCGCATAGGTCCCGACCAGCGAGAGAACAAAAATCAACGGCGCCAGAATGGTAAATGGCATCCGGAGCATCCACAGGAAGATCGGAATGAAGGCAAGATTCACCACCACGGCAACAACATTCGATATGTAGAATGACCCGATCAGCGGCCAGACAAAATCAGGCTGGTTGGTAAACAGCAAGGGCCCGGGCTGCAGGCCCCAGATCACCATCCCCGCCAGCAGGACCGCTGTTGTGGGTGAACCCGGTATACCGAGCGTCATCATCGGCAGCATGGCGCCGGTTGAGGCGGAATTATTGGCAGCTTCAGGTGCCGCCACCCCGTCAATCGCGCCCTTGCCGTATTGCTTGGGATCCTTGGAGGTAAGTTTTGCCACCCCATAGGCCATCAGCGAGCCAGGCGTCGCCCCGGCGGCCGGCAATATGCCGACAAAGAAGCCCAGAAGCGAGCCGATCACCGTGCCGCGCCAGGCTTCCCGGAAGCGCAGGACCGCGTCTTTCAAACTTTCCAGCGTCACGTCCACTTTCGACATGGAGGTGCCGCCGCGGGAGGTGTTGATCGTCCATAGCATCTCCCCGATCCCGTATACGCCGATGGCAAGAACAAGGAAGCGGATACCATGGGAGAAACCCTGAATATCAAAGAAAATGAGGCGCGGCTCACCTGAGACGATATCAAACCCGACCGTGGCCAGAACAAGCCCGAAACAGATCGAGAAAATCGTCTTGGGGATATCGTCTCCGCCCAGTCCGACAAAAGTGGCAAAGGCAAGAAGCATGAGCGCGAAGACTTCCGGATCACCAAAGGAAAGGGCAACTCCGGCGAGGATCGGCGCAAAGGCCGTGAACATGATATTGGAGACTGTCCCGCCGACAAACGACGCCAGCGCCGCGGCCACAAGCGCGATATGTGCCTTGCCGGCAATGGCGAGCGGCCGGCCGTCAAAGGTAGTTGCCACCGCGGTCGATGCCCCGGGAATGCCGAGGGTGATCGATGAGATGGCACCACCATACATGGCGCCATAATAGATGGCCGCAAGGAAGATCATCGGTGATGTCGCGCCGCCCGTGAAGCTCTGGATCACAAAGGTAAAGGGCAGCAGAATAGCCACGCCGTTCACCGATCCAAGCCCGGGCATCGCCCCGACAAAAAGACCAACCACAACCCCGATGACCGCGAGCCCCAGATTAATCGGCTCAAGCGCGATCAGAATACCGTTGAACAGTGCCAGAATAATATCCATGATTGCCCCCCTAGCAGAGCCTGTTTTCTAGAGAAAAATATCGTAAAGCGGGATGAACAACGGCTCGAGATACCCTTTGGGAAGCACGATGCGCATCGCGATATCGAAAAAGAAGAAACTGAATACGACAAACCCGGCGGCGATAATCAGTGATGTCGACCACCGGTGATCACCAAGAAACCGCATGTAATACACCATGAAGATCAGTATCGCGCCATAGAATCCGGCAAGATGAATGAAGATCAGGAAAGCAAGCAGGCCAAGGCCGACCGTCAGCAGCATCTTCTTGCCATAATTGTCGAGAAAAGGTTCATCGGACTGCGATGGTGGCGACGTACGGCGGAACCAGTTCACCCCTATCCAGATACAGCAGATCAGCATGATACCCGAAAGCCAGAACGGCCAGAATCCGCTTCCCGTTCCTTCGCCTTCAACAAATCCGATATTGGAAAAACGGGGGATATCCGGATTCCACGATGGCGGCTCCCCGCTTTTCCACATCAGATACAGGGAGAAGATTCCCAGGATGAAAGCTGTGACTATTTCAGCTAAACGCATGATTAAATCCTCTCCCTATATGTTTTATATCCGTTCCGGTTACTTGATTGCTCCGGACGCTTTCAGAATTGAGCGATGGCGCTCACGCTGGGTATTCCAGTAGGACTTCAGTTCACCACCATGCATGAAATCACCCATCAGCGACTTGCTGGTCTTGTATTTCTGCCAGTCAGCGCTGTTATAGACCTTGGTGAAAAGATCGGTGTAATAGGCCAGCGCTTCATCGGACATGCCAGGTGCACCAACAACCGCCCGCTGCATGAAATAGCTGAAGTCACCACCCTTTTCCTTGAGGGTCGGGACTTCCGGGAACATCGGCAGACGCTCATCGGTAAAGGCAACCAGCGGCACCATGTCACCGGACTCATAGAAGCCGAGGGCTTCGGATGGGTTGTTCACCGATGAATTCAGCTGCTTGCCAGCAACCTGCTTGGCTACCTCGCCGCCGCCCTTGTAGGGGATGTATTTCATGGTGAGGCCATACTCGTTGTTAAGATAATCGGTGATGATATTGTCTTCCGAATTCTTGCCGGTACCGCCCATGACCCAGTTAGAGCCATCAGCCTTCGCCTGCTTGAGGTAATCCTCAAACGTCTTCAGGCCGCTGTCCTTGTGGACCCAGAGCAGGAAGGTATCTTCCGCCATCCGGCCAACCGGGGCAAATTCCATGATGTCAATTTCAAGCCCTGGCTGACGAAGTGGTGTCGTGAAGAAGGAGTTCAGCGTCACCATGATCGTGTGATCAGGGTCAGAGGCACTTTTCGCGGCGATCAGCGCTTCGGCACCGGAACCGCCGGACTTGTTGGTCGGGACAAGTGGACGCCCGGCCAGATTTTCCTTTTCCACAATCGACTGCATCAGACGGGCCATTTTATCGGCACCCCCACCTTTACCAGCCATGATGATGAAATCCACAGGCTTGGTTGGCTCCCATGCCTGGGCGGCACCGATAAAGGATGCGGTGGCAAAAGCAACGCCAGCCAGACCCATGGTTAGTTTCTTCATATAAGACATTTTTTCCTCCTCGAAAGATTGTCTGCGGAATTCCCGCTTGTTGCGCCATTCTTAGGTGATGGCTTTCTATCCGGCCTCCCCACATGAGTTGACCAGATAATTTCCAGATGCCGACGATGCCGGCTTCTTAGAACCTTTCCATAGTGTCGCTGAAATATGTGGATTATTCCACCTCAGATTCTTTCCAACACCAGATAATTTCGCCCTGAAAGACGCAACGCCTGCCACCGTAGCGAGGCAGGTGTTGCATGCATAAGAAAATCGTGAAAATGAGAAAAATGTAAATCTTTTACACTTCGCGATTTCCGAGCCGATCTCCCCCGAGCCCATCACCTTGAGGCGCGCGCATTGAGCCCCTGGAAGGCTTCTTGTCTTGCCTGTTTGATGATGGGACAGGGGGAACATTCAGGTTTTCTCCTAGAACAGGCCTTCGATGAGGCCATCGTCGTTGATACGGATGGTTTCGGCCGAAGGCACGCGTGGCAGGCCGGGCATGGTCATGATCTCACCGCAGATGACCACGACAAAGCCGGCACCGGCGGAAAGCCGCACTTCACGCACCGGCAGGCTGTGCCCAGTCGGGGCCCCGCGCCAGTTCGGGTCGGTGGTGAAACTGTACTGGGTTTTCGCCATGCATACCGGCAGGTGACCATAGCCCTGGTCCTCCCATTGTTTCAGCTGCTCGCGGATCTTCTGATCGGCAACAATCTCATCGGCCCGGTAGATCTCCTTGGCGATGGTTTCGATCTTCTCAAAGAGCGGCATTTCATCGGGATAGAGCGGCGCGTATTTCGAGGGCGTGCTGTCGATCAGCTCAACCACCTTGGTGGCCAGCTCTTCGGTCCCTTCACTGCCCAGCGCCCAGTGTTTGGCCAGTACCGCTTCCCCGCCCTTGGCGGCGACATAATCCTTCATCGCCTGGATCTCGGCATCGGTATCGGTCACAAAATGGTTGATCGCCACGATGAAGGGCAGGCCGAACTTGCCGATATTCTCCATATGGCGGCCAAGATTGGCGCAGCCAGCCACCACCGCATCGACATTCTCCGTGCCCAGATCTGCCTTGGCCACCCCGCCATTCATCTTCATGGCGCGAACCGTTGCAACGATCACCACCGCATCCGGCTTCAGCCCGGCTTTACGGCATTTGATATCAAGGAACTTCTCCGCCCCGAGATCGGCACCAAACCCGGCTTCCGTCACCACGTAATCAGCGAGTTTCAGCGCTGTTGTCGTCGCCACGACCGAGTTGCACCCATGGGCGATATTGGCAAATGGCCCGCCATGCACAAAGGCCGGATTGTTTTCCAGCGTCTGCACCAGATTAGGCTGCATGGCCTGCTGCAGCAGCACCGTCATCGCCCCATCGGCCTTGATATCCCGGCAATAGACCGGGCTGCGGTCACGGCGATACGCAACGATGATGTCACCAAGACGCTTTTCGAGATCCGCAAGATCGGTTGCCAGACACAGGATCGCCATCACTTCCGAGGCAACGGTGATGTCAAAACCGGCTTCACGCGGAAATCCGTTGGCTACCCCGCCGAGATTGCACACGATCTGACGCAGCGCGCGATCGTTCATATCAAGCACCCGGCGGAACGCAACACGCCGGATATCAATCTCCTGCTCATTGCCCCAGTAGATGTGATTGTCCAGCATCGCCGCCAGCAGGTTATGCGCCGAGGTAATAGCGTGAAAATCTCCCGTGAAATGAAGGTTCATCTCCTCCATCGGGACCACCTGGGCATAGCCGCCACCGGCCGCCCCACCCTTCATCCCGAAGCATGGACCAAGCGAGGCTTCACGGATGCAGACCGCCGCCTTCTTGCCGATCCGGTTGAGCCCGTCGCCAAGACCGACGGTCGTGGTCGTCTTGCCCTCACCTGCCGGGGTCGGGTTGATCGCCGTCACCAGTATAAGACGTCCATCTTCCTTGCCCGAAAGACCCGCAATGAAGCTCTCCGACACCTTTGCCTTGTCATGACCAAAGGGCAGCAGATCCTCATACGGGATATCAAGCTTTGCTCCAATTTCACCAATCGGAAGCTTTTTGGCTTCGCGTGCTATCTCAATGTCCGTTTTATACGTCATTTGCTTATCCTAATTTCTTTCCTGTGGTTAGACCTGCAGCCCTAGCCCATTCGCCTGCTGCCTGTTTGCCGCCGCCCGCCGGGCGAACTCGTTTGATGAGGATACGGCCACCATTTCCCTGCACGACCACGCCCTCATCGGTAATGTCCACCACCTCACCAGGGGTGCCATCGCCGTCGAGGCGAGCGCTGTCGTAGATCTTGATTTCATCCTCCCCCATCATTGTCCAGGCACCCGGGGCCGGGTTGGCTGCACGAATGATGTTATAGGTCTCTTGCACCGGCCTTGACCAGTCAATTTTTGCGGCATCCTTGTTAAACCAGCCTTCATAGCTGCCATCACCGAGACGCTGGTCGTGCTTGATGATGACGCCAGCCTTGACCATGTTAAGACCCTCCATCATGGCATCGACACCCATGGGGAAAAGTTTGTTGAAATAGACATCGCCCAGAGTCTCATCGGGGCCGATCGGGCAGGTTTTCTGGAGCATGATCGGGCCTTCATCGAGGCCGTCATCCGGCCAGAAGATCGTCAGCCCGGTATGTTTCTTGCCCATGGCGATCGGCCAGTTGATCGAGGACGGACCGCGATGCTGCGGGCACAGCGACGGGTGATACTGAAAGGTGCCATAGGTTGGCGCATCGCGCACCGCTTCAGGCACGAAGAGCAGCACATAGGCCATCAGACAGATATCCGCCTTGAAGGACTGCATGAGTTCAAGAGCTTCGGGCGTTTTCCAGGAACTCGGCTGATGGAGGGGAAGCCCCTTTTCACGGGCAAGTTCAGCCAGCGGATCTTCGGGCTTGCCTTCCTTGGTGGGCGCACAGCAGACCGCCACCACATCTTCACCGCGTTCCAGCAGCCTTTCCAGCACCGCTTTACCAAAGGCCTGCTGGCCATGGAGGACAATTCGCATCCCTGATCTCCCTCTCCTGTTGCGATCTATTCGGCGACCGCCTTGACTTCACCCACGGCACCCGAGGCAACAACACCTTCCAGCTCATCGCCTGCATAGCCGAGGACATCGGTCAGAATTTCCATTGTATGCTCACCAAGCAAGGGTGATCGCACAACCTCAACCGGGCTTTCCGACAATTTGATCGGGCAGCCCACCGAAATGTATTCTCCACGCTCCGGATGATCGACCCGGACAAGAGTGCCAGTGGCATAGAGCCCTTCGTCTTCCGAGATTTCCTTCATCGACAGGATCGGGCCCACCGGAATATCGAGAGGATTACACACATCCATGATCTCGAACTTGGTCTTGGTCATGGTCCATTGCTCGATCCGTTCAAAGATTTCGTTCAACTTGTCCAGACGCTCAGGCGGCGTTGCGTAACCTTCCCGGGTTTTCCAGTCCGGCTCACCAATGACATCGCAGACCTTTTCCCAGACCGCGGCCTGCACGATGAAATAGGTATAGGCGTTGGGATCGGTCTCCCAGCCCTTGCATTTCAGGATCCGGCCAGGCTGGCCGCCACCGGAATCGTTACCCGCACGCGGGGTTGCCTCACCAAAGGGAATACCCTCACCAAACTGGGAGTATTCCTTGAGCGGGCCGGCGGCGAGGCGCTGCTGGTCCCGCAACTTGACGCGGGCAAGGTTGAGCACCGCGTCCTGCATGGCGGCGGTCACGCGCTGGCCGCGGCCGGATTTCTCGCGCTGAAAGAGCGCGGTCACAATCCCGAGGCAGAGGTGAAGCCCGGTGCCGGAATCCCCGATCTGCGCCCCGGTCACCAGTGGCGGGCCGTCAAGAAACCCGGTAGTCGACGCCGAGCCGCCCGCGCATTGAGCCACGTTTTCATAAACCTTGCAGTCTTCATATTTGCCCGGACCAAACCCCTTGATGGACGCAAGGATGATGCGCGGGTTGATCTCCTGGATGCGCTCCCATGAAAATCCCATCCGGTCGAGTGCGCCGGGAGCAAAATTTTCCACCAGCACATCGCAGGTTTCAATAAGCCGGGTCAGGACCTGCTTGCCGGTTTCGTTCTTGGAATTCAGCTCGATCGATCTCTTGTTGTGATTGAGCATGGTGAAATAGAGACTGTCCGCCCCCGGTACGTCAACAAGCTGTTTGCGGGTGGCATCGCCAACCCCCGGGCGTTCCACCTTGATCACATCCGCGCCAAACCAGGCCAGCAACTGGGTGCAGGTCGGCCCGGACTGAACATGGGTAAAATCGAGTACTTTGATACCTTCGAGAGCTTTCATCATCCTGTCCTGTTTCTCTTGGATACGTGTCGTTGACTTCCTATTTCTTGCTGACCACGCTTTGCGGGTTGAGGTTCCCGATGCGGCCGCTTTCGGTGCCGGCGTTTTCATCGATAACGGCATTCACCAGCGTCGGCTTGCCTGAGGAGATCGCCTCCTCAACCGCCTGGCGCAGCTCATCGGGGCTGGTCGCATAGACGCCATTGCCGCCAAAGGCCTGCATCATCAGATCATAGCGGGCATCTTTCACGAAGACGGTGGGTGCCACATCATTGCCGCCGGTCGGGTTCGTGTCCGTTCCCCGGTAGATCCCGTTATTGTTGAAGACAACAACGCAGACCGGCAGGTTATAGCGGCAGATTGTTTCAATCTCCATGCCCGAAAACCCGAAGGCGCTGTCGCCTTCCACCGCCAGCACCGGCTGACCTGTCTCAACGGCGGCGGCGACGGCGGCCCCCATGCCGATCCCCATGATCCCCCAGGTGCCAACGTCAATCCGGTGACGTGGCCGATAGATGTCGATGATGCTGCGGGCAAAATCGAGGGTGTTTGCGCCTTCGTTCACCAGAATGGTATCGGGACGTTCCTTGATCACGTTCTTGAGCACGCCAAGAGCGCTGTGGAAATCCATAGGTGTTGCATTGCTCATCAGTTTGGCGGCCATCCGCTCAAGATTGGTCTCTTTCTTGGCGGTGATGGTATCGGTCCAGTCCGCGGGAGGCTTGCTCCAGCCTTTGCCCATGCCATCCAGCATTGCCCGCAGCACGGAGCCGATATCGCCGACCAGGGGCGCGGCAATCTCGACATTGCTGTCCATTTCCATCGCCTCGATATCCACCTGGATGAATTTCTTGGAAAACGGCTCTCCCCATGTCTTGCCCTTGCCATGAGAAAGCAGCCAGTTCAGCCGTGCTCCGACCAGCATGACGACATCCGATTCCTTGAGCACAAGCGACCGCGCGGCGCCCGCGGATTGCGGGTGATCATCGGGCAAGAGCCCCTTGGCCATGCTCATCGGCAGATAGGGAATGCCGCTTGTTTCGACAAACTTGCGCACCACGTCATCCTCTTGAGCATAGGCCGCGCCCTTACCCAGAATGATGAGCGGTTTTTTTGCGGATTTGAGCACGTCGAGCGCGCGCTTCACCGCATCCGGATCCGGCAATTGTTTCGGCGCCGGGTCGATGACCTTGACAAGGGACTTCCGGCCCTTTTCAGCATCCATGACCTGGGCAAAGAGTTTGGCCGGAAGATCGAGATACACCCCGCCCGGACGCCCGGAGACCGCCGCCCGGATAGCGCGGGCAACCCCGATACCGATATCTTCGGCATGAAGTATCCGATACGCCGCCTTGCAAAGCGGCTTGGCGATGGCGAGCTGGTCCATCTCCTCGTAATCCCCCTGCTGGAGATCGACAATCTCACGTTCCGACGATCCGCTGATGAGAATCATGGGAAAGCAGTTGGTGGTGGCATTGGCCAGCGCCGTCAGCCCGTTGAGAAATCCCGGTGCTGAAACCGTCAGGCAAACCCCTGGCTTCCTGGTCAGAAATCCGGCCACCGCCGCCGCGTTGCCGGAATGCTGTTCGTGCCGGAAGGATAGCACCCGCATGCCTTCGGCCTGGGCCAGCCTGCCCAGATCCGTGATCGGAATCCCGGGCACGCCATAAATGGTGTTGATACCATTCAGCTTGAGCGCATCGATAACAAGATGAAAACCATCGGTAAGGTTCTGTGTTTCCGTTTCAACCGCAGTTGCTTCTGGCGCTGTCATGTCTCTCTCCTCAAAACGACTTTTCCCTGACGTCAATCTTCGATGTCAGATGTGGTGTTTTTCTCTTCAAGGCTGTCAAGCCGCGTCCATCGATCATGGATGTGGTCATGCAGCCGCATCGTGTGATTGCGGACAAGCCGGGAGGCAAGTTCCGCATCACGGGCTTCAAGCGCCTCAATGATCTCCATGTGATCGGCAACGGACCGCGAAGCCCGGTTGTCTTCGCCCATGGCCCGGCGGCGAACCGCGTACATATGGATAAAGAGATCTTCGGCTGAACTGCATAAGAGGGGGCAGCCCGATAACTCAAGAATGCTCTGATGAAATTTGATATTGGCGTCGGAATACTCGCCAAGCTCGGCCATCGCCGATTTGGTGCTGTGGCTCATGGCGAATTTGCGCAACGCCTTCAGATCGGCGTCCGTTGCCACGCCGACGGCAAGATAGGCGGCCATGCTTTCAAGCGCCGCCCAGGTCTTGATCATATCAAGAATTTCCGTAAGGGACTTGCGGTGGATGAACACCCCCTTGCGCGGGATGATCTCCACAAGGCCATCCTGCGACAGGCGCGCCAGCGCTTCACGGATAGGCGTTCGGGAAATGCCGAGCTGCTCAGCAAGTTTGCGCTCATCAAGACGCATATCCTGGCTGAAATTATAGATATCGACCTTGCGGATACTGTCCCGCAACACCTCATAGATGTGATCCTTCAAGGTGAAATTGATGGATACAGGTTTAAGTTTCACATCTATCGGCACAAGTCACCCCCCGGTCAGATACGGCCCGTTCAGGCGGGCCAAAAACATGATCTGTTTTTTCTTTATCTGGTATACCTTACACCCTATCCAAAGCCGGTCAAGCCCAATTTTTTCAAAATCAGGGGAGAAATGAGTTGCAATATTTGGCATATGGTATACCAAGAATAGAGGTGTTTCCGGCGTGAAAGACCGGCTTGCACGCTATCGTTCTGATGCTCGATTTTCGCCGCAACGGCAGGGCAGTTTTCGCGTAAGTGATGCATGGAGGAAGGCAGAAAGATGATACATCAGCAACCGAGCGGCGTTGATTTCATCACCAGGTACAGGCATAAGATGCTGAGCCTTGCAGCTATCCTGCCAATATCGATATCGCCAGGGACATGTGGGGAGTTAAGGAGATGAAACAATGAACATTCATGAATATCAGGCCAAACAGGTTCTCAAGGATTTTGGCGCACCGGTGGCCCGCGGCGTGGCCATCACCAGCCTCGACGAAGCCCAGGCGGCGGTGGATCAGCTGCCGGGGCCGGTCTGGGTGGTCAAGAGCCAGATTCATGCAGGTGGCCGCGGCAAGGGCAAGTTCAAGGAGCTTGGCGACGACGCCAAGGGAGGTGTTCGCGTCAGTTTCTCCCGCGATGAAGCCTTGCAGAATATCGAGGAAATGTTCGGCAAAACGCTGGTCACCAACCAGACAGGTCCCGCCGGCAAGGCAGTCAACCGGCTTTATATCGAAGACGGCGCGGCGATTGATCGCGAACTCTATCTTTCCATTCTTGTCGATCGCGAAACCGGCCAGACATCTTTTGTTGTCTCCACCGAAGGCGGCATGGACATTGAAACCGTGGCCCATGACACGCCGGAAAAGATACACTCCGTCGGTATCCGCGCCAGCGCCGGCTGCACCGAGGCTGATGCCAGCCAGCTTGCCGATGCCCTCAAGCTCGAAGGAGAGGCAAGGGCCGATGGCATGGAGCTCTTCGCCAATCTCTACAAGGCATTCACCTCGAAAGACATGAGCCTTCTTGAGATCAACCCGCTGATCGTCACCAAGGAGAACAGGCTGCAGGTGCTTGACGCAAAGGTCTCCTTTGATGGCAACGCGCTGTTCCGCCACCCCGATATCATGGAGCTGCGCGATATCACCGAGGAGGACGACAAGGAAATCGAGGCCTCCAAATATGACCTGGCCTATATCGCTCTTGACGGCGATATCGGCTGCATGGTCAATGGCGCAGGTCTGGCCATGGCCACCATGGATATCATCAAGATGTACGGGGCTGAGCCGGCAAACTTTCTCGATGTCGGGGGCGGGGCGACAACTGAAAAAGTGACCGCCGCCTTCAAGATCATCACCGCTGATCCGAATGTCAAAGGCATTCTTGTCAATATTTTCGGCGGCATCATGCGCTGCGATGTCATCGCCGAAGGGGTGGTGACCGCGGCACGTGAAGTCGGCCTTCAAGTGCCGCTTGTGGTGCGGCTCGAAGGCACCAAAGTCGCCGAAGGCAAAGCCATCATCGAGAAAAGCGGGCTGAACGTGATTGCCGCCGATGATCTTGATGATGCGGCGCAGAAAATCGTCAATGCGGTAAGGGGGTAAGACCATGTCGATACTTATCAACAAAGACACGAAAGTCATCGTTCAGGGGCTTACCGGCAAGACCGGAACCTTCCATACCGAGCAGGCGCTGGCCTATCACGGAACCCAGATGGTAGCAGGCACGCATCCATCGAAAGGCGGTCAGGAATGGGTGAGCGCTGACGGGGTGAGGCTTCCTCTTTTCGCCACCGTGGCCGAAGCCAGGGAGGCAACCGGCGCCAATGCCTCGGTGATCTATGTTCCCCCGGCAGGGGCGGCGGCGGCCATCGAAGAATCCATCGATGCCGGGATTGAGCTTATCACCTGCATTACCGAAGGCGTGCCTGTTCAGGACATGGTCCGGGTCAAGGAGAAACTGGATGCCTCCGGCTCACGCCTCATCGGCCCCAACTGCCCGGGTCTGCTGACGCCTGAAGAATGCAAGATCGGCATCATGCCGAGCAGTATCTTCCGCCGCGGATCTGTTGGTGTGTTGTCGCGCTCTGGCACCCTGACCTATGAAGCGGTGTTCCAGACATCCCAGGAAGGGCTCGGCCAGTCGACGGCGGTCGGCATAGGGGGCGATCCGGTCAAGGGAACCGAGTTTATCGATATTCTCGAGATGTTCCTCGGCGATCCGGAAACAACCTCGATTATCATGATCGGTGAAATCGGCGGCTCGGCCGAAGAAGACGCAGCCCAGTTTCTAAAAGATGAAGCCAAAAAGGGACGCGCCAAGCCAACGGTGGGCTTCATCGCTGGCCGGACCTCACCTCCGGGCCGGACCATGGGTCATGCCGGTGCCGTGATTTCCGGCGGCAAAGGCGGCGCCGAAGACAAGATCGAGGCCCTCCAATCCGCCGGGGTCAAAGTATCCCCATCGCCAGCGCAACTGGGGCAGACCCTGGTCAATCTCCTCAAAGGATAAAAAACGTCCTCCCAGCGAAAAGAGCGTCACCCCAGTGACGCTCTTTTTTTATATCTGAAGAAGAAAGATCTAGACGGCCTGGGACATCGGCACGGAACTGGCCGCGTTGTCTTCAAGCCGCGCATCCACGATGGCCACAATCCGGTCCACGGTCGAGTTCTGAAGGCCGAATCGCTGACCGATCCGCTGAACGAGACGATCCACCCGTTCGATCTTCTCGGCGCCGCTATCGATGGCGCGTGCCGCCGAGGACGGCTTGAGCAGATTCTGTGCCGCATTGGCGTATTTTTCAAAAGGAACCTGATCTTCGGCAGATGCACCGAGGCGCCGGGCCAGTTGATCCACCCAGTGATACATCGCCTCGGATGAGGCGACATCCCCATGCACCGCATCACGGATCGGCTGAACATGGTCAACCTCAACACAGCGGTAATTCCCCGTCAGCAGCATGCTCCATTTCGCCATTGGCACGAAAAGGCTGTCATGCACCCGGAGTTTGACCGGAACATCCTTGCCATCCAGTTGTACGGCGGCGATATCGTCTTCCAGCTGGCGCAACATGGCGCTGTGTTCAGGACAGGCGAAATCCGCTGCCTTGAAATTGGTCGGCAGGCCGACATGAAGAATGTTTGCGCCTTCTTCGGGCGGCCGGAACGCCTGCGGATCAGGGCTGCAGAGCGTCACCAGATCCGGATCAAAATTATCCCATACCGAGGCATCATCAAAACAGTCCGAAAGATCGGCATCAGCGAGGCTTTCAATCCGGCGAAGATATGGAAGCGGCGGCATGTTCATAATCGAAAGACAGGGCTTGCCGCTCAGGGCGATGCGCTGCATCAATTCCCGCACCGAGGGTGAGGAATACTGCGGCTCCTGCATGGCAAGGGCGATCATGTCATAATTTTCGGGCCTTGCGTCCTCAGGCGTGACGGCGTCAACCGATCCCGGCAGATCCGCCGACCTTATCGAGCGATGCGTATCCTCATCCTTGAGCTTGATCCGGACTTCCGTGCCTTCCTTGTTGATCAGCGCCGCCGTCCGGGCGCGGCAGATCAGGGAGACGTCATGTCCCGCCATCAGAAGTTTGGTTGATAGAAGCGAGCCGTAGGATGCTCCGAGAATCAAAATACGCATGATGGTCACCTTCCTGCCAGATCATCTGTCTTGACCCGTGCAATCTACAAGACAGGCCCGTAATCCCTAAGGAAAATGGTGAAAACCAGAAAATTGTAAATTATTTACATTTACACAATCCGGCGCGGGTGACCCGGGATTCACATCGCTTTCATGAGGCTTTCGAAATCCTGCAGGCGGCGAACTTGAACTCGGGGATTTTCCCATAAGGGTCAAGCTGCGGGTTGGTGAGGATATTGGCGGCGGCTTCGACATAGGCGAAGGGCACGAAGACCATGTCCTCGGCCACGGCGGTGTCGGCCCGGGCCATGATCGTGATCCGGCCACGGCGGGTTTCGATCGCGATGGTCTCGCCGGCCTCGACCCCGAGACGCGCAAGGGTTGCCGGGTTGAGCGAGGCATTGGCTTCGGGTTCCACCGCATCGAGCACGCTTGCCCGGCGTGTCATAGAACCGGTATGCCAGTGTTCGAGCTGCCGCCCCGTTGTCATGATCATCGGGTAGTTTTCATCCGGGTCTTCTGCCGGACGGATGATCCCGGCCGGGGTGAACCTGGCGCGCCCGCCCGCGCGAGGGAAACCGTCGCCAAAGACAATCGGCTGCCCCGGGTCTTCGGGGCTCAAGGACGGGTAGGTCACCGCGCTCTGGGCTTCGAGCCGCTCCCAGGTGATATTGGCAAGCGACTTCATCGATACCTTCATTTCAGCAAAGACTTCCCGCGGGTGGGTGTAGTTCCAGTCAAGCCCGAGTGCGCGGGCGAGCGCTGTCGTGATCCACCAGTCTTCCCGCGCCTCTCCCGGAGGCGGCACCGCCGGACGGCCCATCTGCACCTGCCGGTTGGTGTTGGTCACCGTGCCGGTTTTCTCCGGCCAGGCCGACGACGGCAGGATGACATCGGCGTAATTGGCGGTTTCGGTCAGGAAGATATCCTGCACCACCAGATGATCCAGTTTCGCCAGCGCATCGCGTGCATGTTCGACATCCGGGTCGGACATGGCCGGGTTCTCCCCGAGGATATACATCCCGCCGATATCCCCGGCATGGACCGCATCCATGATCTCGGTCACCGTCAGCCCCTTTTCCGGATTTATCCTTCCATCCTGCCAGATCTCCTCAAAAGCCGAACGCACCCCATCATCGGTCACGCTCTGGTAATCGGGCAGGAACATCGGGATCAGGCCCGCATCCGACGCCCCCTGCACGTTGTTCTGGCCACGCAAGGGGTGCAGGCCCGTGCCGGGGCGGCCGACATGGCCGCACATCAGCGCAAGCGAGATCAGGCAGCGCGAGTTGTCGGTGCCATGGATATGCTGCGAGACGCCCATCCCCCAGAAGATCATCCCGGCTTTTGCCCCGGCAAAATCACGCGCCACCTGGCGTAGTGTCTCTGCCGGAATGCCGCAGATATCGGCCATCTTCTCAGGCGGGAACGCCGCAAGATGCGCCTTCATGTCAGCCCAGTTCTCGGTGAAGCCATCAATATACTGCTGATCATAGAGCTCTTCTTCAACGATCACGTTCATGATCCCGTTGAGCATCGCCACATCCGCCCCGGGGCTGAACTGAAGCATATGCGTGGCATGCCGCTTCAGCCCCTGGCCCCGCGGATCCATCACGATCAGCTTGCCGCCACGCTTGGCAAACTGCTTGAAATAGGTTGCCGCCACCGGATGGTTTTCGGTCGGGTTGGCCCCGATCACGATCGCCACATCCGCATGTTCAATCTCATTGAAGGTTGCCGTCACCGCGCCGGAGCCGACATTCTCCAGCAACGCCGCCACCGATGACGCATGGCAGAGCCGCGTGCAGTGATCGACGTTGTTATGACCAAAACCCTGGCGGATCAGTTTCTGGAAGAGATAGGCCTCTTCGTTCGAGCATTTTGCCGAGCCAAACCCCGCCACCCGCGTTCCCGCCACTTCACGCTGGGCCGCAAGACCCGCCGCCGCCACGTCAAGCGCTTCTTCCCAACTCGCTTCCCGGAAATGGGTCAGGGGATTGGACGGATCGACATCAAGCCCTTTTGCCGGCGCATCATCACGCCGGATCAGCGGCCTTGTCAGCCGGTGGGGATGGTGGATATAGTCAAAGCCGAACCGGCCCTTGACGCAAAGACGGCTTTCATTCGCCGGGCCTTCAATCCCCTCGACATATTTGATCTGATCATCCTTGATCTTGAAGCTGAGCTGGCATCCAACCCCGCAATACGGGCATACCGACGATACCTCACGATCAAAATCTCGGCTGTCGCCGCGTTGGGCTGCATCCACCACCGTTGCCGGCATCAGCGCGCCGGTCGGGCAGGCCTGAACACATTCCCCGCAGGCCACGCAGGTGGAACTGCCCATCGGATCCGCCATGTCAAAGACAATCTCCGCCTTATGGCCACGCCCCGACATTCCGATCACGTCATTCACCTGAACTTCCCGACATGCCCGGACGCAGAGATTGCAGTGGATGCACGCATCGAGATTGACCCGCATCGCCACATGGCTGTCATCCAGAAGCGGGATTTCGGTCGCATCACGGGCCGGAAAACGGCTCTCCTCGATCTTGTTCGCTGCCTTCATCGCCGCAAAATGAGATGATCGGTCATGCGCCTCGGCGGGCTGGTCCGCCGCCAGAAGCTCGACCACCAGCGCCCGGGATTTAGCCGCCCGTTCGCTCCCGCTTGATACCACCATCCCGTCGGTGGCCACCCGGATACAGGACGCCGCCAGCGTCCGTTCGCCCTCGATCTCCACCATGCAGGCCCGGCAGTTGCCATCGGCCCGGTAGCCGGTCGCCGGCTTGTGGCAGAGATGCGGGATTTCCGTACCCTGGCCCCGCGCCGCATCCCAGAGGGTCGTCCCCTCAGGGACCGTCACATCCTTCCCGTCCAGCGTGAAGGTTACGGTTTTCGTCGTTGGTCTATCAAGCATGGCCCCCGCCTCAGCTAATTTCGTCGGCAAAATGTTTCATCGTCAGCCGGATCGGATTTGGCGCTGCCTGACCTAGCCCGCAAATCGACGCATCCTGCATCACCTCGCAGAGATCCGACAGCAGTTCCTGATCCCATGTCTCCGCCTGCATCAGCTGCACCGCCTTGCCGCATCCTGTCCGGCACGGCGTGCATTGCCCGCAGCTTTCATCCTCGAAAAACCGCAGCATGTTCAACGCCGCATCACGGACCCGATCCTGATCCGACAACACCACCACCGCGGCGGAACCGATAAAACTCCCCAGCGGTTGCAGCGTGTCAAAATCAAGCGGCACATCATCAATCGAAGCTGGCAGTATCCCCGAAGATGGCCCCCCGGGCTGGTAGGCACGGAATGCGTGACCCGCCATCATCCCGCCCGCCGCGGCAATGATATCGGTGATCGTCGAGCCCGCCGGCAACAGATACACCCCGGGCTTCGCCACCCGGCCGGATACCGAATAACTCCTCAGCCCCTTGCGGCCGTTCTTCTCAACCGATGACAGTATCTCCGGGCCTTCCCGGCAGACCCGCGCCACCCAGTGCAGCGTTTCGATATTATGCACCAGCGTCGGCCGGCCAAAAAGACCAACCTGCGCGACATAGGGCGGGCGATGACGCGGCAGACCACGCTTGCCTTCGATCGACTCGATCATCGCGCTTTCCTCACCGCAGATATACGCCCCCGCACCGCGCCGCAACTCAACATATCCAGCCTCGACAAGACCTGACCCTTCAAGCGCCCTGATCTCACGACGCAGAATCTCCAGAACCGCCGGATACTCATCCCGCATGTAGATATAACAGCGTTCAGCTTCCACGGCCCAGGCCGCGATCAGCATCCCTTCGAGAAACAGATGCGGCACCCGCTCAAGATAATATCTGTCCTTGAAGGTTCCGGGCTCGCCCTCATCCCCGTTCACCGCAAGATAGCGTGGCCCTTCGGCTGCCCGAACAAAACCCCATTTCCGGCCCGATGGAAATCCCGCCCCGCCAAGACCGCGAAGACCGCTTGCCAGCACCGTTTCCTGCACCTCTTCCCAGGACCCGCCGGCACGTAACTCCTCAAGTTTCGCGTACCCGCCCTCGGCGCGATACGCCGCCAGGTCTTGATAAACCGGTATATGTGCGTGGGTTTCTCCGGCCGCGATTGCCGCCTCAACCTTGGCAAGATCCGCATGGTCGATATGATGATGGCCAAGCTCTAGGGCCGGAGCGGTATCGCATCTCCCCATGCAGGGCGCCCGCAAGACACGCACTTCCGACGGATCAAGACCTTCTTCAAGCGCCGCCTTGAGCGCCGAGGCACCGGCAAGCTCACAGGACAGCGAATCACAGACCCGGATCGTCAGCGCCGGTGGCGGCGTCTCCCCCTCACCCACCACCGTGAAATGCGCATAGAAACTCGCAACCTCATACACTTCCGCCTGCGCCAGTTTCAACTCGCTTGCCAGCGCGCAGAGATGCGCATGACCAAGATACCCGTACCTGTCCTGAATCAGATGAAGGTATTCGATCAGAAGATCGCGGCGATACGGGCCAGAACCAAGCAGAACTCGAACCTCGGATAACGCTCCAGAATCAACCTGACGTCCCTTCGGCGTCTTCCGACCCTTACCTGAACCACTCTTCCAGATACCTTTGTTTTCGGTAATCGCGGTCAATTCATCCTCCCTCGGCTCTGAGACAGAGTTTTCCACTTGTGGCTTGATGCGTCAAATAAATTATCTGGTATACCAGATAATTTTTTGCGCCGCCCTTTCGCAAGTAACCCTGCCAGTCCATCCTCACCAGCCCATTCATCGGGCCAGCAAACAGATCCAACGCCATAAAACACTTCCCTTAATTGACCAGCGCCGGTGATTGCGCTACCAAATTCACGACAGGAACAGGTGGATACCCGACAGTCTCAACCGGAACACCGTTTTTGGGGATAGGATTTTTCAAACAGGATCAGGCCATGACCACACCAGAAAACATGAACGTCATCATCATACGGGAAGCAGGTGGACCGGACGTGCTGGAGGCTGGCACCCGGCCCTGCCCTGTTCCGGCAGATCATGAGGTGCTGATCGAGGTTGCCGCTGCAGGGGTAAACGGACCTGATCTGCTGCAACGCCGCGGTCTTTATCCGCCACCAGAAGGCGCATCCGATCTTCTGGGACTTGAGGTTTCCGGCCGAATTGCCGCCCTCGGCGATGCCGTGACCGGCTGGACGGTCGGTGACCAGGTCTGCGCGCTCACCAATGGCGGGGGATATGCTGAATATGTTGCGGTCGATGCGGCCCATTGCCTGCCCATCCCCGAAGGCGTGGACATGATCGATGCCGCCGGGCTGCCCGAAACCTATTTTACCATCTGGAGCAATGTGTTCTTGGGGCGTGACATTCCGCAAGGGGGAAATCTGCTGGTTCACGGCGGCGCGGGCGGGATTGGTTCAACGGCCATTCAGATCGGCCATGCCATGGGGCTCAATGTCTACACCACCGCCGGCAGTGCCGATGCGTGTTCCTGGTGCGAGGGTCTTGGCGCCAGGCGGGCCATCAATTTCAGGGAAGAGGATTTCATGCCAGCCCTGCGCGAGGCAGGCGGCGCGGATATCATCATCGATATCATCGGCGGTGATTATATTGCCCGCAACATAAAGGCAGCCCGCACCGACGCACGGATCATCCAGCTTGCCTTCAATCACGGCTCGAAAGTGGAGATTGATCTCATGCCGCTGATGCTGAAACGGTTGACTCTGACCGGATCAACGCTGCGGTCACGGCCGACCGGTTTCAAGGCCGCGGTGGCCGCGGATCTGCGGAAAACGGTCTGGCCCCTTTTTGCCAAAGGCAGGCTACAGCCAACCACCTTCCGAACCTTCCCCCTTGCCGAGGCGACGGCAGCGCATGAGATGATGGAAGGCGGCGGCCTGCGCGGCAAGATCCTGCTCACCACCGCATCCTGATCCGCAGGTCACAACCAGCCCGGAGCCTGAAATCAGCCGAGCCGGGGGCCTGCCTTGACAAGCTGCCGGCCGGCTTCGGTATCGGTGAACTTCTTGAAATTCTCAATGAAGAGCCCGGCAAGATGTTCGGCTTTTTTTTGCCATTCGGCTGGATCATCATAGCTTGACCGCGGGTCAAGCACATCCGCACCAAGCCCGGCGAGACGTGTCGGGATCCTGAGATTGAAGACCGGCAGGGTTGCGGTGTCGGCCTCATCGATTTCACCGGCCATGATGGCGTCAATCAGCGCCCGTGTATTGGCAAGGGAAATGCGTTTGCCCTGGCCGTTCCATCCGGTGTTGATGAGGAAGGCCCGCGCCCCTGAGGCCCGCATCCGCTTGCTGAGCACATCGGCATAAACCGTGGGATGCAAGGTCAGGAAGGCGGCCCCGAAACAGGCCGAAAAAGTGGGCTGATGTTCGGTCATGCCACGTTCCATCCCGGCCATTTTGGCGGTAAATCCGCTCAGGAAATGATACTGGGTCGCGGCATCATCGAGGATCGATACCGCCGGCAGAACACCATAGGCATCAGCAGTAAGAAAGAGCACGTTTTTCGCATGCCCGCCTTTGGAGACCGGGCGGACGATGTTTTCGATATGATAGATCGGATAGGAGACCCGGGTGTTCTGGGTCAGGCTTGTATCGCTGAAATCAATCTTGCCATTGGAATCAACCATGACGTTTTCAAGCAAGGCATCCCGGCGGACAGCACGATAGATCTCAGGCTCGCTTTCTTCATTGAGGTCACTTGTCTTGGCATAGCAACCCCCTTCGAAATTGAACACGCCATCATCATCCCAGCCATGTTCATCATCACCGATGAGACTCCGGTTCGCCGAGGCCGAAAGGGTTGTCTTGCCCGTACCTGAAAGACCAAAGAACAGCGCCACATCGCCATCCTTGCCCATATTTGCCGAGCAATGCATGGAAGCAATCCCCTTCTGCGGCAGGAGATAGTTCATCATGGCGAACATGCCCTTCTTCATCTCGCCGCCGTACCAGGAGCCGCAGATCAACTGCATGCGCTCGGTCAGGTTGAAGGCAATGAAGGTCGACGAGTTCAGCCCCTGCGCCTGCCAGTTTTCATTCCTGGCCATGGAGGCGTTGACAACGGTGAAGTCCGGCTCGAAATCCGCGAGTTCTTCCTCGCTCGGGCGGATGAACATGTTCTTGACGAAATGCGCCTGCCAGGCGACTTCCATGACAAAGCGGACCTTAAGGCAGGTGTCCATATTGGCGCCGCAATAGCCATCGACAACATAGAGTTTCTTGCCGCTGAGCTGGGCCATGCAGAGGTCTTTGAGTTCAGACCAGATTTCAGGGGATATCGGTTTGTTGTCGTTCTTGGCCCCATTGCCATTCCACCATAAAGTATCGGCGGTGGTTTCATCTTTGACGATGAATTTATCCTTGGGCGAGCGGCCGGTATATTCACCGGTAAGCACATTGACCGCGCCAAGTTCGGTCAGGTAGCCGCGTGCGTATCCTTCCAGGCCCGGATCAAGTTCATCTTCATAAAGGCGGTCATAAGTCGGATTGGTAATGATCTCTTTGGCATCGGTGATGCCAATTCTTTCCAGAAAATCTTGCAACGGTATTCTCTCTCAACGGTGAAAAATCCGGCCATAGGCCGGGTGGATCTAAATGTATTGAAGTTCGAGATCTTGTCAACCAGTAGCGGCATAAACTGCGATGCCGCACCATGATGCAGGTTAGCATGAAGTTACGGGATTTAATATCGGGCAGGGCCGTGCCTAGCCTTTCACCATTTTGAACAGCGGCTAGGTTTTTGCCAGCCGCCTTGACGCCAGATTGGGATTGGTCAGCGCATTTTTTGCGCCATAAAGGCCTGCCATCGTATCTGTCGCAAGCCATACCGGAATATGTTCAAAGATGTTCTGCATGATGCCGGCATGCCGAAAGCGTTCTTCAAAACGGCTTTCCGGAATAAGCGAGGCAAGGCGGGGAACGATGCCTCCCGCGATAACCGCCCCGCGCCAGCACCCCATGGTCAGTATGGCATTGACCATGACCGTCGCCAGTGCGTTCAGCAGTATCAGCACCGCCTTGCGGGCAAGCCCGTTTTCATGAAGTGCGGCCTTGCCAATATCTGCGGCGGTCCAGCCTGCCGCATCGATACCATCAAGATGGCAAAGGAAACGATAGATCACCTCAAGCCCCGGGCCACTTATCACGTTCTCTGCGCTGACATAAGGAGAGGTCTGGCGCAGGAAGGCCTCAAGCTCACTTTCCAGATCATCGCGTGGGGTGAAATGCACATGCCCGCCTTCACCTTCGACGACAAAACACTCTTGATCAACAGAGATCAGCGCCGCAACACCCAGCCCCGTGCCCGGGCCGATCACCAGCAACGGCGCATCAGGATGGGAGGCGCCATCAAGGACAAGCTCATTGCCGCAAGTTTCAGGATCGGCCTGGGCGAGGGCCTGGGCCGTGAAGTCATTAATCACCAGGAGGCTTTTGACGGGCAGGTGATTCAGCAATGCTGTTTTGCTGAATTGCCAATGATTGTTGGTAACATTGATGACATCTTCCAGCACCGGCGCGGCGACGGCGATGCTGACGGCCCTTATCCTGCGGCTTTGCGTATCGGGCAAACTGCCCAGATAGGCATCGATGGCATCTTCAATCCCGGGAAAATCCGCGCAAGCCAGATTTCTGATATGCGACAGGGGTGCCCTTTCGGCCTCTGCAAAGCCGAAGCGTACATTTGTCCCACCAACATCAACAGCGACTACAGACATGCATTATCCCAACGGCACCGGAGGCGTTAATTCAGCCTTTCACCTGTATCTGCATCGAAATATGAGGCTTTGTCCATATTGAACGACAAATCCATCTCAAGGCCAGCAGTTGCGGTGGTTTCAGCCTGAAGTCGTGCCGTTACCTCAATACCGCCAAGCGACATCAGGACATAGGTATCTGCACCTGCAGGTTCCACCACATCGATCCGGCAGGATGAGACCTGATCACTTGAACGTTTATGTGATTTTGCATCAGCAATATCTTCAGGGCGGATGCCGAGAACAACACGCTCCGGCAGATTCCTCGCGGTCATATCCGTGAGGATCAGATCACTGCTGTCGTTGCGATGGATGATGAATTTAGAGCCCTTGCCCTTCTTTTCCACCCTGGCGGGGATCAGATTCATCGCCGGTGAACCCATGAAATCAGCAACAAAGAGATTGGCGGGGTGGCTGTAAATTTCAGCAGGAGTGCCGATCTGCTGAATAACACCGCCTTTCATCACAACGATCTTGGTGGCCAGCGTCATGGCCTCGATTTGATCATGGGTGACGTAGACCATGGAGGCATTCAGGTTTTGATGCAGTTTCTTGATCTCTGTCCGCATTTCCACGCGGAGTTTGGCATCGAGATTGGAAAGAGGTTCATCAAAAAGAAAGAGTTTCGGGTCACGAACAAGCGCCCGCCCCATGGCGACACGCTGGCGCTGGCCACCCGAAAGCTGGGATGGGCGTCGATCCAGCAAGGCTTCTATCTGCAACTGACGCGCCACTTCGGCGAGTTTTTCCTGCTGAAGGGCTTTATCTACACCCCGCACCTTCATCCCGAAGGTGATGTTCTTTGCAACGGTCATTGTGGGGTAGAGCGCATAGGACTGAAAGACCATGGCAATATCACGATCCTTGGGGCTGATATTCTGCATATCACGTCCATCAATCATCACCGAACCGCTGGAGATCGGCTCAAGCCCGGCGATACAATTCAGCAAGGTCGACTTGCCGCAACCCGAAGGGCCGACCAGAACCAGAAACTCGCCTGTATCGATGCTGACATTGACATTCTTTAGAATATCAACCGTGCCGAATTTCTTGTTCAATTCTTTTAATTCCAGAATAGGGGGCATGGTTATCCTTTCACTGAACCTGCTGTCAGACCGCGGATGAAATATTTTCCGGCGATCACATAAACGACCAATGTCGGCAAGGCGGCAATGATGGCCGAAGCCATATCGACATTATATTCCTTCACGCCGGTGGTTGAATTGACGATGTTGTTGAGCGCGACGGTGACAGGCTGGGTACCGGCTTCTGAAAAAGAGACGCCAAAAAGGAAGTCATTCCAGATCTGGGTAAACTGCCAGATCACCGTGACAACAATGATGGGCAGGGACAGGGGCAGAAAAATCGAGAAAAAAATGCGGAAGAAGGAGGCGCCATCCACCTTGGCGGCTTTAACCAGTTCAATAGGAATGGTGACATAGTAATTACGGAAGAACAGTGTCGTGAAGCCGATACCATAAATGACATGAACCAAGATCAGGCCGGGAATTGAACCTGCAAGCCCCATCTGCCCAAGCAGGCGCGCCATCGGGAGCAGCACCACCTGGAACGGGATAAAACATCCAAAAAGGATCAGCGCAAAGATGAGGTTTGCGCCTCGAAACCGCCATTGCGCCACCGCATAACCATTGATGGCACCGATTAGCGTCGAGATGATCACCGCAGGCACCGCCATGATGACGGAATTCCAGAAATAGGGGCGCAGGCCTTCACATTTGATGCCGGAACAGGCGCTTGACCATGCCGTCTGCCAGGCCTGGAAAGTTACGTCACGGGGCAGCGAAATCAGCGAGCCTGTGCGGATTTCTTCAAGCGACTTGAGCGACGTGGTCACCATCACGAAAAGCGGCAGCAAATAATAGACGGCAAAGATCGCAAGCAGGACATAGAGCACCCAGCGCAGGATGATGTTTTTCATCGAAAAAGAGCGTGATGAAATATTGGCAAGATCAGTCATGCCTGGCCCTCAATTCGGAATAGAGATACGGCACGACAATCGCGAAGATGATGGCCATCATCACCATGGCCGAACTTGCCGCCTGGCCAAGATCGCCTCGTGAGAATGCCATCGTATACATATAGGTTGCCGGCAAGTCCGTTGCGAAACCGGGGCCGCCGCCAGTCAGCGCGATGACGAGATCAAAACTCTTGATCGCCAGATGCGCGAGAACGATAAAAGCCGACAGAAAGATCGACGCCATCGATGGAATGATGATCGATGTGTAGATCCGCCAGGTGGGGATGCCATCGACCTGCGCGGCTTTGATCACCTCCTGATCAATGGATCGCAAACCCGCCAGAAACAGTGCCATGACAAAGCCAGAAGCTTGCCAGACACCGGCAATCACCACGGTATAGATCGCCATCTCGGGATCAACCAGCCAGTCAAAACTGAAATCCGACCAGCCCAGCCCGCGGATAGCGGCTTCAAAGCCAAGACCGGGATTGAGTATCCATTTCCATGCCGTGCCCGTAACGATCAGCGACAGGGCCATGGGATAAAGATAGATGGTACGGATGACCCCTTCGGTACGGATTTTCTGATCAAGCAAGATCGCCAGGATCAACCCGAGGACGGTGGAGATCGAAATAAAAAGAATACCAAAAATAAACAGATTATTGATCGCGGTATCCCAGCGAAGGGAATCAAAAAGACGCTCATACTGAATGAAACCGTAGAGATCATAACGGGGCAGCAATCTTGACCGGGTCAGCGAAACCCAGGCTGTCCAGCCGATAAAACCATATACAAAAACAAGTGAGACCAAGAAAGACGGCGCCAAAACGATCTTGGGCATCTGTTTTTCCAACCAGTCGATCATCTGGAGCCTCACAAAAGAAAAACCCACCTGCCGGTAACCCGGCAGGTGGGGGATGGTATTCTACAGGCTGTTTGCAACAGACTTTGCAAGCATTTCAACAGCCTCGGATGAAGACATGTCAGAGTTGAAATGTGCGGTCACCACATCGGTGATGGCGCCGGACTGGGCCCCGCGAAGCGCCATGCCATGGGCATAGGACGGCAGGAGAGACCCGCCGGCATTGCTGGTGGCCATATCCTGTGCGGAAATATGGGCGCAAGTGTCAAAATCATCCAGCGCCACGTCAACACGAGCAGGGATCGAGCCTTTGTTCATGTTGAAGACCTTCTGGAAGTTCTGGCCGACGATCAGTTCCGCCAGCAGCATCTGTCCGGCTTGCTTGTCGTCACCACTGACATCAAACATCGCGAAACTGTCCACGTTATAGAGGAAGCCTTCACCAGGTGTCGATGCGCAGAGGAAATCGATGCCGGGGCGCTTGCCGGCGGCAAGGAATTCACCCTTTGCCCAGTCACCCATGATCTGAAAAGCGGCTTCGCCATTCATGACCATTGCCGTGGCAAGGTTCCAGTCACGACCGGAGAAATTGCTGTCAACATAGCCGCGCAGTTTACGCATCTGGTCAAAAACCTTGACCATCGTAGCGGACTTCAGGGTTGCCTGATCAAGTTCAACAAAAGCTTTGTGGAAAAACTCGGGCCCGCCGATGCCAAGCGCCACGGCCTCAAAGACGGTGGCGTCCTGCCAGGCCTGACCGCCATGTGCAAGCGGGGTGATGCCCTTGGCCAGCAGTTTATCAGCGGCGGCGTTGAACTCATCCCAGGACGTTGGCATGGCGATACCGTTATCAGCGAGAACGGCGGCATTTGCCCAGATCCAGTCAATGCGATGAACGTTCACCGGCGCGGCACACCATTTGCCTTCGCATTTCATGTGACCGGCAATGGATGCTGGCAGCACATCGGCCCAGCCATGCTTTTCGGCGACAGATGAAATATCGGAAAGCGCGCCTTCTTCATACCATTCCTGGATAGCAGGGCCTTTCAGCTGGACGGCGGTCGGTGCGTTGCCGGAAAGAACACGTGCACGCAGTGCGGTCATGGCCGCATCACCCCCACCACCAGCAACGGGCATATCTGTCCAAGTGCCGCCGCGGGAAGCGAATTCCTGCTGCAATACGGCGACAGATTTGGCTTCACCGCCCGAGGTCCACCAATGCAGAACTTCTGCCTGCGGCTCTGCTTTTGCAACACCGGCACAAGCAAGCGTAAGCGCAGCGGATGCTGCAAGGATAAATCTGGATTTCATTTTGTCCTCCCAAATTGACAATCCCAATTGAAAATTCATCCCTCCAGATTGATGATGCCGATTGTATTTTTCAAACAGATTCAGGCCGAAAAATGCAAGATCATGTCAATTTTTGAGAGGTTTTATTACAATTTGTTACCTGGGCTTGCGACGTGCTAATGAAGATAGGTTGAAGTGAACATATCCATGGGGAATACGATGGCGATCCCTAAGATACTTGTCGTTGATGATGACGTTGAACTTTGCGACATGCTTGCCGCCTATCTGGCGCATGAAGGTTTCATGGTGCTTACCGCCACGAACGGGGCGGAGATACGCCGCCATATCGAGACGTCGCGCATCGATCTCATTTTGCTGGATGTCATGTTGGGGGAAGAAGACGGCATCACCCTGTGCAGGGAATTGCGCGAGGAACAAGACGTGCCCATCATCTTTGTCTCGACGCTGTCATCTGACCGGCAGCGTGTGGCAGGATATGAAGTCGGCGCCGATGACTATATCGCCAAACCATTCAATCTTGAGTTGCTCCTGGCGCGGGTAAAAGCTGTCCTGCGTCGCGGTCGTCGGTCCGCATCGCTGAATTACCGACGTGATACGGCCGAATATCAATTCGGCGGCTGGCGGTATTCCGGCAGAAGCGATGAAGTCTATTCCCCCAATGGGGTGCAGGTGGCGCTATCCAAGCAGGAAACGAGATTGCTTAAAGTCTTTCTCGCCAACCCCCATATTGCCCTGACGCGTGAAGAGATCATCGCCGCCATGGATGTGACTCAAGATACCAGTGCTTATGTTGATACGAGTGGCCGTGCCCTGGATGTTCTGGTGGGGCGATTGCGAAGCAAGATCGAGCGCAACCCGAAAGCACCTGAATTTCTGAAGACCGAACGGGGTGTCGGATATGTTTTTGCGACTGATGTTGATCGGCTGGACACATGATGGCGATTTTCTCCAGCCTCAAAGCTCGATCCATGTGGTGGATTCTCTCCGCCATGGCCACGGGCATGCTGGCTATGGCCATGTGGATGCAATCCATCGCCGCCTGGGAGCGGCATCTCAATCAAGCCTATATTGCAGGGTTGAGTCTCAATACTACCATCGACAACAACGCGCCGGTAGGGGACGGGTTGCTCCTGCATCGGCTTTCAGGGCAGGAGGCGAAACTCGCCGATGCGGGGCTGTTCACGAAACTGCCTGATGTTGCGCCTTCGGATTTCATCACCAGGTTGTCACTAAATGCCTATTCCGGCGATGGCGATGGACGGGTCAACCGGATTGATATCGCGGTGGTGGCCCGGGAGCTGCAATATCCGGTCGCCAAATTGAGGGGAGGTGAAAACCAGCCAAGAGGCGGGGGACTGGCTGAACTCACGCGGTTGCTGGCAAGTTACTGCGCCGAGCCGATCATCTTCGCCAGATTTGAAAAAGGTGACTGGTACAGGATCGACGGCAACACGATCTGGGGATGTGACGCCGCGCCTCTTGACTTGCGCCTGCCGGCAATTTTACTGGTAGTGATTGCCCTGATGATCCTGTCGACACTTGTTTTCAGCACCAGCGCGGCTTTCCAGTCCTTCGCCCAGATGCTGGCCAATCAGGGGCTGCTGCGCGGACCTGCACGCTATAAACGGGAAGGGCCGGAAGAACTTGGCGTCATGATTGATGCCATCAATAACTATCTGGAAGATCAGCGGCGGTCCTTGTCGAAACGGGCAATGTTCCTTTCCGGGGTCAGCCATGACCTTGGCACGCCGGCAACGCGGCTGCGCCTTCGGGCAGAGGCAATAAAGGACAAATCCCTGCGCCGGAAAATCAACAGCGATATCGATCAGATGACCGGGATGATCACGTCGGTCCTGAGTTACACGCAATCCGAGATCAATGAGGAGCCGCCAAGAAAGGTCTCGCTTCTGTCTTTGGTGGAAGCCGTGGTTGCGGATTTTCAGGACGCAAGGCAACAGGTTACGTTGGCGGAGGCAGGCAGGCCAGAAGTGACGGGACGCACTCTTCTCTTCAGCGGTGATGGCCTCAAGCCCGGCCAGCGACGCCAGATGCCGCCTCAAATCGTTATCACCGCACAGCCTCTGGCGCTGCAGCGGGCGTTGTCGAACCTGATTGACAATGCCCTCAAATATGGGCGCAAGGCGGTGGTATCCGTTAATGCCAGTTCCGTGCAAGCGCAAATCCATATCGATGATTTCGGCGTCGGTATTGAGCCTGAAGACCTCCAGCAGCTGACCATGCCTTTTCAGCGGGGAAGCAATACAGGCCAGATCAAAGGGAGTGGCATTGGTCTTGCCATCACCACCACCATAGCGGAGCAGCATGGAGGACGGCTTGAGTTTTCCAGATGGGAATTTGGTAACAGGGCGACGCTGATCCTGCCGCGCTAGGAATCCTGCAGGGAAGAATATTGATAATCCAAAGGGGCGAGCTGCTCGCGCTTGAAGATAAAATCCGCCGCTCTTGCCGCCATCATCTGCACCGGCGCATTCAGGTTGGCGCTGACAATCCTGGGCATGGAAGAGGCATCAATTACCCGCAGCCCTTCAATGCCATGAACCCTGAACTGGCCATCGATGACCGCGGCATCATCATACCCCATGCGGCAGGTGCAGCTCGGGTGATAGGCGGTTTCGATATTCGCCCGCAGCATATCCTCGATGTCTTTTCGGGATTGGAATTGATCACCGGGTTTCATCTCAGCTCCCCGGAATTCATCAAAAGCGCTTTGCGACACAAGATCACGTGCCATGTTTACCGCTTCCACCATTTCCTTCAGGTCATCAGGATCCTGCATATACCGGAAGGTGATAATGGGACTGGCCTTGATATCGGAGGGATTGAGCCTGATCTCGCCGGTACTTTTGGGGCGCATCTGATCGACATTCAGCGAAAACGCCTGCTCCACTTTTATCCTGCCATTCGTAATGGTGAAGCCGAGCGGGCCGAAGTGATACTGCAGGTTCGGGTGGGTGACGCTATCATTGCTTCGGATCAGGCCGCCAGCTTCCCATATGTTTGAACTGGCCATGCCGCCACCGGTCAGCATCCAGCTGATACCGGCCTTTAATTTATTGACGGGGTTATTGATCGTATGAAAGGGAAGGCGTTTTCTTGAGGCAAATTGAAGCCTGATCTTGGCGTGATCCTGCAGGTTCTGCCCCACACCCAACAGATGTTTTCGAGGCGTGATATCACATTCGGCCAGATGTCTTGCCGGACCGATCCCCGATTGCATCAGCAGTTTGGGTGAATTGATCGCGCCGCCGCAAAGCAGGACTTCCCGGTCAGCAAAAGCGAGGACGTCTTCCCCATGATGGGTAAAGGCCACCCCTTGTGCCCTGTTGCCTTCGATAAGGATCTTATGGGTCTCGGCAGATGTCAGGAGAGTGAGATTTTTTCGCCCCAGCACCGGTTTAAGATGGGCGGTGGCGGCACTGCATCTCCTGCCGTTCATGACCGTTGTATCAAGCCTTGCCAGACCTTCGGGATTAGGGCCGTTGAGATCATCGGAACGCCCTTGCCCGGATTGCGTTCCCGCTTCCAGAAACGCATCATATAGCGGATCCGGGTAATTGGCCTGCTTCACGCCCAGCCGGCCGTTTCTGCCGCGCCATTCATTGCCTCTATTCTCGTATTTCTCGCCGGCAATAAAATACGGCAGGCAATTGCTGAAGCCCCATTCCGGAAGATCAAATTCGTTGGCCCATCCATCGTAATCCAGGCGATGGCCGCGCATATAGACCATCGAGTTGATCGATGACGACCCGCCGACAACTCGCCCCCGGGGCGTACTTATGGATCGGCCGCAAAGCCCTTTTTCATCAGCCGTATAATAATTCCAGTTAAATGCCGGGTCCCGGAACACGCGGTAGACACCTGCCGGCATGTGAATAAAGAGGCTGCGATCCATGGGCCCGGCCTCAAGAAGAAGCACCTTGCAGGAAGTGTCAGCGCTCAGCTCATTGGCCAGGACACATCCTGCTGATCCGGCGCCGATGATGATGAAATCATAATGCAGCTTTTCCATCGGAAGATCTTAGCAGAGGCAGCGCTTGAACAGCCATAGAATTAACGTGCTCATCCATGTTGCTCTGGCGGAAGCTTAAGTCATATCCTTTGCCATAGCGTTGGCCTATGCCTTGCGGTCATCCAGCCGCCAATGGCGTCCATGATATCCGATGGGTATTCAACAGATCTGGGGCGATCATGTAGGCTATGTCGGAAGGCGTGGATCACAAAGCAGCATTTCAAGACTGTTTCCATGGATCACAATTCTTGAACATGTAATTCTACTTTTTTATGGTATATTCTAAGTTCATGATGAATAAACCAAACGCTCGGGGAGTGATGGCATGAAGATCACCGCAATTCAGTTAAACAGCATCAATAATAAAGAGGATAATCTGAAAGCTGCCACCAAATTGGCAGAAGCAGCTATCAAGGCTGATAATCCTGATCTGATTGCCTTTCCTGAAATGATGGCATTTTATGGTGGCACCGTCCAGGACAGGAAAGATTCAGCCGAAGATATTCCCAACGGGCGGACAACCGAATGTCTTTCAGCATTAGCAAAAAAACACCGGGTATTCATTCACGGTGGCAGTTTCTATGAAAAAGCAGGGGACAAGGTCTATAACACGACCGTTGCTTTTGATCGCGATGGCGAGATCATTGCTACTTACAGGAAAATACATCTATTTGACATCACCACCCCAGATGGAAAGGATTACAAAGAATCTGATACCGTTGTTCCAGGCAATGAGGTTGTAACCTATCAGGCTGAAAATATCACCATCGGATGCAGTATCTGTTACGATTTGCGGTTTGCCGAACTTTACCTGAAATTGGCAGCCGCAGGGGCAGATCTCATCATGATCCCGGCTGCCTTTACCCTGCAGACCGGCAAGGACCACTGGGAAACACTGATCCGGGCAAGGGCAATCGAAACCCAGTGCTACGCCATGGCTCCAGCTCAATGGGGTGTCTATCCTGACGGGACAGGGGGAAGCCGTGAAACATGGGGTCATTCGATGATCGTTGATCCTTGGGGATTGGTGGTTTCCCGAACTTCGTATGGGACAGGCTGGGCCAGCGCAACCATG
This sequence comes from Alphaproteobacteria bacterium LSUCC0684, assembly GCA_041228335.1. Lineage (NCBI taxonomy): Bacteria > Pseudomonadati > Pseudomonadota > Alphaproteobacteria > Alphaproteobacteria bacterium LSUCC0684. The sequence continues at coordinate 2,353,223 of CP166130.1, forward strand.
GATACTGATTATCTGGCAAGAATCAGGAGTGATGTTCCCGTTGCCAATCACCGCGTTCTGGGCAAATAACGGATTTTCATGATGGACAAATATCAGATCAATCCCATGCCGCAAGCTGCTGACCCGGCGCTTTTGGAAAGAGCGGCCAATGTTGAAACAGCAACCATCGGTCATATCCGCCAGTTAGGCTTTGCTGACCCGTCGATTGCGCCGATGATGCCAGCCAGGACAGTTATTGGAACAGCGGTGACACTGGCACTGCCGGGGCAGGATTCAACCTTGCTGCATCATGTTGCAGGGATGTTGAGAAAGGGTGATATCCTTGTCATTGACAGACTGGGAGATCATAAACATGCCTGTCTGGGCGGCGGCGTTGCCTGCGCCATCAAAGCATCGGGTTGTTCTGCCGTGATCATTGATGGTCCAGCAACTGATCGCCAGGAAATTCTGCATTTTGATCTTCCAGTCTGGAGCCGCGGTCTGTCACCTGTCACGACCAGACTCTATGATATAGGTGGTGCTCTCAATGTTCCTGTCAGTTGCGGCGGGGCTGCGGTCTTGCCAGGCTGGATTGTGGTTGCCGATGATAGCGGTGTGCTGTTCATGCCGCCGGACGAAGCACCCGAATATATTGACTGGGCACTCGGCAAGCAGAAACAAGAGCCAGAGTCTCACCGGAAAATCATTGAAGATGGTGCCAGGCTGGGTGATCTGACAGGGGCTTCAGAAAAAGTTATCGCGGGCATTTAAAACCAGTCACTATTCAGGTCCCAACACCAGATCAGGCAGCCATAACGTCAATTCTGGAATGTATGTCAGCATCAGCAGGACAACAATCAGCGGAACAAGAAACGGAATTACCGCTATTGAAAGCCGTTCGAACGGCACCTTTCCCACCTCGCTGACAATATAAAGCCCGATCCCCATCGGCGGTGTTGCAATCCCTATCAGCAGACCAAGCTGGATAATGATGCCAAAATGAACCCTGTCGATCCCGTACTGATCGATAATGGGCAGCAGCATTGGCACAAGCATGAGCTTAGCCGGGACACCCTCAACAACACAGCCAATCATCAGGATAAATACCAGCATAAGGGCAAGGAAGACATTTTTGTCGTCGGTAAAGTCAAACAGGAAATTTCCAAAATGCTGGGGCACCTGATCAATCGCGAGCAGCCAACCCATTGCCGTTGAAAAACCAATGATGATCATGATGATTGTTGTCATCATCATGGTATCGCTGAGAGCCACGTAAATAGATTTCCAGGTGATTGATCTGTAGATGAAACCCAGCAAGAGGGTATAGAGACAGGCCAGCACACCGGCTTCTGTAGCCGTCACAAAGCCAAATAATATGGCGCCAAGGATGATCCCCGGAGCTCCAAGGGCAAGAACACCGTCTATGCTCGTTTTGATCACCGTCTGACGGCTGGCCTTTTCCTGCGTCGGAAAATGCTGTCTTGCCGCCAGAATACGATTGAAGACCATTAATGACATCCCAACAAGCAAACCAGGCACGAGACCTGCCAGAAACATCCGCTCAACAGATTGCTGGGCAAGAAAGGCATAGATCACAAGACCAATCGAAGGTGGAATAATCGGCCCGATCACGGCTGAGCATACCGTCAGCGCTGCGGCAAATTCGGGATTGTATCCGCGTTCGCGCATCGCTTTGATTTCAATGGTGCCTAGCCCGGCGCAATCTGCCACCGCTGCCCCTGAAACCCCCGCAAACACCATTGAAGCCAGTACATTCACCTGTGCAAGGCCAGCTTTGAAATGACCAACCAGAGCGTTGGCAAAATTGAAAATCCGGTCCGTCATTCCAACAGCATTCATCAGATTCCCTGCCATGATGAAAAACGGAACGGCCGTCAGCGAAGGTTTGCGGACGCCTTCAAGCAGTTGTTGCGGAATGATATAGGTGGCGTCGCTGAATTCTGATGTAATGAAGGTTGCAAAAACAGCTGCACCTATCGATATCGAAACAGGTATCCCGATAAGGATAAGCCCGATAAACCCAGCAAAAAGAACAAGTGCAATCATCACGGCACCTCTATGGGGGAATTGCCGCCGTGAATGAGCAGTTTGATAACTTCCAGCAAGGAATTGATCAGTATCAGGCCGCAGGACAAGCTCATCGGGATTGAAAGAGTGTATCTTTCAAGCTCCCCCCAGGGGGTTATCACACCATCAATAGGCCCTACCTGGCTTTCAAAGATAATCGGGAGCTGGACAATGATCAGCAGCATTACAAGGATGATAGCAATCTCGATGAAGATTTTGCTCAAATGGCCAATCGGTTCTGAAAACTTTTCTATTATAAAGCTGATGGAGATATCAGCTCGCCTGCGATAGACTGGGTAGAAGCCAAAAAAACACATCCAGACAAAAAATTGAATCGTCCAAGGCCATATCCAGTAAAATGAAATTTCCAGTGGCCTTGCAATTATGGTGAAGGCCGTGCCCAACAGCATGGCCATAAGGCAAAAGATAGCAATTGAATGAAATAGATCAGACAGAAAGCCGAGTATTTCGTCGACTTTCTGTACCAGGGTTTTGATATTTAGCCACATAGGTGTGGTCATGTATATGCGTTGCCTTAGCGTGACGAAGCAACAGCCTCGAGAAAGCCTTCCGGCAACTCACCTTTGCTGGCCATGTCGCTGTAGAATGAATTCATCCTGGCAACGAATGGAGCCCGGTCGATGTCAATAAAGGTAACCCCCTTGGCCTTCATCCGGGCAATCGATTCATCAGCAGAAGCCCCCATGACCTGCTCGGAATATTTGCCGGCATCAAAATAGGCTTTTTCCAGTGCCTTCTGCAAGTCAGCGGAAAGCTCGTCAAACTTCTTGCGATTCATCATGAACCCGATCGACTGATAATATTCATCATGGCGAATAATATGAGGTGCAACTTCGTGAAAGCGCATACTTTCAACAAGAGCAATCGGGCTGTTCACGGATTCCACGATCCCTTTCTGGATTGACTGATAAACATCGGTCCAGGCAAGAGTTTTCACATCGGCACCTAGATGCGTCCATGTGTTAACAGCCAGTTTGCTTGGATGCATCCTGAGTTTCAGAAGATTGATATCATCAAAGGTTTTTACGTCCTTGTTGGCAACCATCACGCGATACGGACCCCGCAAAATGGAGGTGGCGTCACCAAGAAGCATTATACCAGCTTCGTCGCTGGCTTTTTGATACCAGCCCTTGACAAGGTCGGTTTCCATGAACCGGATCCAGTGATCGCGATCGTCAAACATGAAGGCCGCCGATGTCCAGTTTATTTCCGGCACCCATTTTTTCATGTATGTTGAGCCCTCGGCATAAAGATGAACCGTTCCCAATTTAAGTTGTTCTAGGACGGCATCCGTTTTGCCAAGCTGTTCATTAGGATAGACAATAACTTCTAGGTTGCCGCCGCTGTGTTCTTTCACCTTGTCGGCAAAATACTGAAACACTTTTCCTTCCGGGCTGTCCGCCGGCATTTTCGAAGCCATTCTCCAGGTTTCGGCATAGGCGGTACCGCCAAGAAGAAAAATTGCTCCCAATATTCCTAGAATTGTGCGAGTAAATCCTTTCATTGTAACCTCCCTGCTTTTCAGCACATTTTAGAAAATTCTGTTTCGAATACGGATTTTTGTCAACTCTATGACATTTTTTTAAACTTAATTCAGGCAGGAAAGCATCCTGGGATTACTTCTGATAAAGTTTTCAGGCCAGGAAATCCAGATGACAGTCACACCCTCTTCACCGTCCCATGTCTGACCCGTGACAGTGTTGAAGAGATCACCAGCAGAGGCACCCTTTATGAACTCAGGGTCTGTCTTGTTGATCTCAAGTGACAATGGTTTGATAATCCGTAGGAATGGGATCTGCTTGTGATTGGCCGTTTGAATTTCATCAGGCACCGGACGAACCTTTTACATCTTTATTTTACAAAGTGATCAAAACCAAACGCCTAAATCCTCGCATCATGGCTTTTCAATTAAATTTAATGAGGAAAAGATGGGTTACTTGTGCTGCTTTGTATATTGGATAGTTCGCGAACTGAAAGCCATAGGATGTGTTGGTTGAGGAGCGTCATATCAATGTCATATTGACATGATGGCATGACATATTACGCTAAACTTTTGAAGATATTATGATGGCGGTTAAAAGGGGGCCATGTCCGATCCGTTATTGACACCATTTCAAATAGGATCGCTATCGCTTAAAAACCGAATAGTAAGCACGCCTCATGCACCGGCCCTTGCCGAAAACGGTATGCCGAAGGAACGCTATCAACGCTATCACTTGGAAAAGGCAAAAGGCGGTATTGCGATGACCATGATTGGCGGGTCATCTTGCGTCAGCCCGGACTCACCCTCTGTCTTTGGTCAACTTGACGTTTCATCTGATCGCATCATTCCATATTTCACGGAATTTGCGGAACGTATCCATAAAGAAAATTGCCGCATTGTCTGTCAGATTTCACATCTTGGACGTCGAACAACATGGAATGATGGGGACTGGTTGCCGGTGATTGCCCCATCTCGTGTTCGTGAACCGGCCCATCGCGGCTTTCCCAAGATTATGGATCATGCCGATATTAAACGGGTTATCCAAGATTATGTTGCCGCCGCTCGGCGCCTTCGTGATAGCGGTTTTGACGGTGTTGAGATTTTACAAAACGGCCATTTGCCCGGGCAGTTTCTTTCTCCTGATACCAACCTTCGGGATGATGAATATGGTGGAAGTTTTGAAAACCGTCTGCGTTTCATCAGAGAACTTTATGACGCGGTAAAAAAGGCGATTGGCAATGATATTGTCATTGGCGCAAGAGTTGAGATGGACAGCAAGCTTGCAGAGGGGCTTCAGCAGGATGAAGCGTTAAAAGCATTGCAAGTGATCGAAACCGACGGAACTATTGATTATTTCAACTTAAATGTGGGGCGGTCTGATACGGATTATATGCTGGCCAGTTATCCGGTACCGGCTATGTTTGTCGGGCTGGCTCCGTTTGTGCAGCTGGCAGGTCTTTTCAAATCGCAACTCAACACACCAACGATACACGCCGCGCGTATCTCTGATCTCGCAACCGCGCGATATGCTGTTCAGGAAGGGATGATGGACCTTGTCGGCATGACCCGAGCGCATATTGCTGATCCGCATATCGTCAATAAATTACTTGACGGGCGTGAAGATGAAATCAGACCCTGCGTTGGTGCCGGATATTGTATTGACCGGATTTATAATGAAGGGGAGATGTTGTGTATCCACAATGTTGCTACCACACGAGAGCAGCATATTCCGCATATCACACCACCAACAAAGGGTGATCTTAAAAAGGTTGTTGTTATAGGTGGTGGTCCAGCTGGCATGGAAGCGGCGCGCGTTTCAGCAATGCGCGGTCATGACGTGACGTTAATAGAAGCATCATCCCAATTAGGCGGACAAGTTCGGCTGGCTGCAAAAAGTCCGTTGCGAAAGGATTTGATTGGCATTGTGAACTGGCTGGAAGATGAGATCAAAAGACTTAACGTTGATGTGGTCTGGGAACATTTTGCGGATGTCAGCAGTATCACAGCACTTCAGCCTGATCTTGTTATAGTAGCGACGGGTGGCCTGCCTGATCATGATCATATTCAAGGGGGTGAGCTTTCCTCTTCTACATGGGATGTTTTATCGGGTGCCGCCCTTATCGCACCTTCTGGTGAAGAAACTGTTCTGGTCTATGATGATCATGGACAGCATCAAGCGGCGTCCACGGTCGTTGAACTAAGTAAACGCGGCTACAAAGTGCAACTAGTGACCCCTGACCGTCATGCCGTTCATGAAATGGGATCTTCAAATTACCCGATGTATATCAAGGCCTTTCATGATCATCAGGTCGTGGTCACACCTGATTTAAGGCTGAAATCGCTAATGCCTGACGGCAACGGCATTGAGGCTGACTTCAGGTCTGATTATGGTGATCATCCTTACCGCATCAAAGCTGATCATGTTGTGATTGAACATGGCACGCTGCCCAATGACGCGCTTTATCATGATCTTGTTGCGTATTCGCATAATGAAGGTATTACTGATATTTCCGCCCTGATCGCAGGAGAAGGGCAAAATTTGCCCACGCAAAATGAAGACGGGTTCAGCCTGTTTCGTGTTGGCGATGCTGTCGCCAGCCGAAATATTCACGCCGCGATATTGGATGCGCGCCGTCTTTGCCAATCGATCTGATTTATGACCAACCTGACCAGTCATCACCCCGAACTGAAGGCCGAGGAGCACGTCACGAGGTCCTCAATCCCAGGTCCTTGGTCCAAGGATTTTGGTTCTTGAACCCAGACTCCTGTTCCCGAACGTTTATCTTATGGAAACAGTCACTTGGCACTCGGTCCTTGGACCTTGATGCTTGGAAACTGGAGCGGGTAACGGGAATCGAACCCGTGCGTTCAGCTTGGGAAGCTGACAGGCTACCATTACATCATACCCGCAGCAGTGGCTGCTAAGACGCTGATAAGAAACAGATATTTTTCATCAAAACCTTTCATTTAACAGGGATTGGATCACGAATCCTGCCCCGAAAGAGGAGATGAAAATGACAATCTGTTCCCTCACACCATCGCTGGTGGCGCGAGCTCATCCACGTTCAACATCTTATATCATTCGTGATGCGAAATTGAAAGGCTTTCATCTGAGGGTCATGGCAAAGAGCCCGGCTAGGCCGGCGCGGCGGAGCTTTGCCCTTGAAGTGATGCGTGGCGGCGTTACCTTCCGGGAGACTATCGGCGATGCCGACCGGATGAGCCTCAAGGATGCCCGTGCCATCGCCCGCCGCAGAATCGCGGCGCTGACACTGGCCCAGACCTCACCCAGTGCCGATGAAGACGTGCGATTTGACACGCTGGCGGAAATGGTCTTCAGCCGCAGGGCACGATTGTGGAAACCATCCACCTTGCGGGTCAACCGGGATTATCTCAAAAACCAGCTCCTGCCGTTCTTTGGCGACATGCCTGTTGCCGCCATCAGCCGCAATGATGTTGAAACATGGTTTGCCGGGCTGAGCGATATTCCCGAAGGAGCGAACAGGTCCGTGCCGGTGCTCTCGGCGATCCTCAGGGAAGCCGAAGAAATGGGGCTCAGGGCCGAAGACAGTAATCCGACCATCGGCCTTCGCCGTTATAGAAGGCAGACGCGGGAACGCGTTCTCACCACAGGTGAAATGGCGCGCCTCGGCCAGGCACTGGCGCGAAGGCAGGAGCGGTTCCCCCGCAAGGTGGCCATCATCACGCTGATCATCCTCACCGGATGCCGGAAGAATGAGATCATGAAGCTGCGCTGGCGTGACTATCGCGGCGGGCATTTCTATCTGGCGGACAGCAAGACCGGCCCGAAAATGGTATTTCTTTCCGCCCCGGCACGATTGGTGCTTGAGGGGGTGAAGACGAAGCGCTCGGGATATGTTTTTCCGGCGCGGGGTGGCGGGCCTCTATCCTGCATCAATTCCTTCTGGAAAAACCTGCGGGCGGAGGCCGGGCTCGATGATCTCAGGCTCCATGACCTGCGCCACAACTACGCCAGCATCGCCATCCGCAAGGGGGAAAGCCTTGGTACGATTGGCCGCCTGCTTGGCCATCATCAGCCTGCCTCGACCCTGCGCTACGCCCATCTCGATGATGCGATGATGCATCAGGCGGTAGAGCGGATCACCACATCCATGCTGGCAACAGAAGCGGCGGAATGAAAATCAACCTGACACCAGCGCGGATCAAACGCTTGCGCCCGAATACCCGTGATCAGGTTATCTGGGACAGGACTGTTCCGCATTTCGGCATCAGGATCAGGACCAGTGGTGCGATGCGTTATGTCCATATGGCAATGCAGGGTGGCCGACTGGTCAGAACAACCCTTGGCGATGTACGCAGGATGTCTCTTGACGATGCCCGTGCTGCCGCCGCTGATCTCAATGCCCGGATCACGCCCGGGATAATCGAACCTGTGCCGCTGTTCAAGGATTTTGCCTGGCAGGTCTGGTGGGCGACATGCGAGCCGCACCACAAGCCGGGGACGAAGGCAAGGCATCGTCAGGCCCTGCTGAGACACCTCATCCCTGCCTTCGGGGATATGCGGCTTGATGCCATCACCAGGCCGCATATCCTGAACTGGTTTGACCGCTACAGCCGCCGCTATCCGGGAAGTGCCAATCGGGTGATGGATGTGCTGAAGGCAATCCTCAACCACGCGGTGCGGACGGGAGTATTGGCGCGCAACCCCGCCCGGGGCATCACTCCAAATCCGAAACGGAAGATGACACGGTTTCTGAGTGATGATGAACGGTCGCGGCTCCTGAACGCGCTTGATCGGGTACGCCCGAAGGAACAGGTACAGGCGGATTTGGTGCGGATGTTGCTCTTCACCGGATGCCGGAAAGGCGAGATCCTGAACCTCCGCTGGGATGAGGTTCACGGCAGCATCCTCACCCTCAGCGACAGCAAGACCGGACCGCGCACCATCTGGCTGGGTGATGAAACCATGGCGGTACTGGAACGTCAGCGAAGGCGGAAGATGGGGCAAGGTGAGGTAAGCGACTTTGTCTTCCCCCACCCCCATGATGTCAATCGGGGCATGGGGAGTATCGACATGTTCTGGCGCAGTTTGCGGCAACGGATTGGCCTGGTGGATGTGCGGCTTCATGATCTGCGCCACACATTTGCATCACAGGCGATGCGGCAGGGAATTGCCCTGCCCGTGATCTCAAAACTGCTGGAGCATTCGAGCCTCGCCATGACCATGCGCTACACCCATCTGGGCAATGCCGATATCGAAGCCGCCGCCGAGCGGATAGGGGCACAGATCGACAGGCAGTTGAATGAACTGCCGCAGGAGGGGGCAATCCTCCTCGCAAGACAGGAAGGGTGATCCCGTGACCAATTCCGGGATACTCCCTAAGCCTCCATGAATATCAACTGATTGGCGACCAGTTGCATACGCTCGCCGCTATTATGTTTCTGCCTGGTGGGCGGATGCGTTTTTCGCTCCTAGGTTGTCTCTTTTTACCATCACAAGCATGCAACGCAGCCATGTCACCCGGGCCTTGTGGCCTACACCACCTCGAAATTGGTCATGGTCAACTCAGCAGTGTAATCTTCCAGCACCATGATAACGATATCATCTGCCGTACTGGCAGTGCCGTGCGTTGCATAGATCACCGTGTCGTTGAGGGTTTTGTCGTTATACGTTGTCCCGGTATCAAAGTTGCTGGTATTGGTCCAGCGGATATTCAACGCTGCTTTCAAGCTTGCCAGCGTTGTTTCGGTCCCAAGGGCCGTATCAACACGGATTTTGTCATTGCCGCCTCTCGTCGTGCCATTGTAATAAGCGTGCCCAGAAACTATCCCGGAACTGAAATCAATGACAGCATCCCGATTAGTCTCACCGGTAGCATGTGCCCCCTGATACAGCACAAAGATATCGTTATCACCACCGCCGCAAAGTAAATCCGCACCCTTGCCGCCAATCAGCTTATCAACCTTATAACCACCATATATTTCATCATTGCCGTCGCGCCCATCCATAACTGAGTTACTGCTTGAGACGGACAAGATATTCTTCTTGGCATCACCTGAAAAAACATTATTGGACACAACACCCCTAACAGAGCCATTTGCAGATGCTTCCAGGTTTTCAATGCTTGTCATGTAATCGTGTTCAATGCGAAAATCATCATATACACCATCACCATCATCATCGTATTCATGCCGGTAAGTGGCGCGGATATAGGTGTATCCTTCACCACTGCCGCTTTCCCATTCCCCGGTAGCGCGGTTATATTTCCACTTCACCGGATCAGCCAGATCAACATTCACATCACTGATAAATCTATTTAGATAGAGGGATGTATCGCTACCTTCACCTCCATTAATGATATCACTGCCGCCGGTACTGCCAAGGCGGTCATCCCCGCCATAGCCGTTGAGTATATCAAAAGCCCGGCGGGCATAGATCTGGTTTGGAAGGTCATTGCCTTCCAGCACATCCGAACCATGCAGAGAATAGAAGTTCTGATAGGTAAGAGATGATGTTTTGGAAGCATGGATGGTGTAATCTTCATAAGTGTTGGATACAGAATAACTGCTCTGATCTGCTGTCAGATAGACATCCGTCCGGCCATTGATCGTGATGGTGAAGCTTTCCGTCAGGGTCTCGGCTTCGTTGATATCAGAGGTGGTCTCGTCATCAGCACGAGCCATGGTAACGGTGATGGTTTCGGTGAGCGTGCCCTTGGCCCCATCGGTATCGTCGTCATCCCCGTCCAGCGCTTCCACCACCGCGTTGCTGTTGTCCAGATCGTATGTCCAGGTGCCATCCTTATTCACCTTCAGGGTGCCGTAGCTTGCCGTGATGCTGGTCGCGTCCGTGGTGATGGAGGTGTCGTTGACCGAAAGTGAATAGCCGGTTCGGTCCGTATCAGCCATGATGATCTGCCCCGCCGGATCAAAAAACGGGTTGTCTTCACTCGCCGTGAAGGTGCCGGTGATGCCAATGATGGAATCGACGGTGACTTTGATCTTGGCCTTGGCGAAACCGCCATAGCCATCGGAAACATCGACTTCGAATTCATCGATGCCGGTAAAGTCGTCATTTGGGCTATAGTTGAGGGTAGTGCTCGCTCTGACGGTATAGCTGCCATTGGCGGTTTTCACACCCCCCTGTTTTACAACAAAAGTCAACTCATCACCGTCAAATTCATCCGGCGCAAGAATGGTGTGCTGTATCTCCTCAGCCTCACCTTTGAAAGTTTTTGCCGGAGCTTCTTTTTCAGAAATAATATGGTTGACCCTGATGCTGTATTTTTCTGCCAGAGCCTCACCGCCGGTGCCGGTTTTCACCGCTACCGTATAGGTGAGCTTTTCATCCTCTGACACATGCGTCGGCAAAGTCGCACCGGATTTCAACACCAGCTGGCCATCGTTATTGACTATGAAAAGATCTGAAGCACCGCCATCTCCCCCGACGTTATCATAAACGGTGTAAACCGCGTCCTTGGCGCCGAATTTCACCTTGCCGATGGACTTGCCTGCCTTGGCCGCGTCCATCTGGACAATTTCAATATGCTTCTCGCCCTCTTCCAGCACATTATTCACCTGAATGGTCACAGGAACGACGGGATGCTCGTTTATTTCGGGATTATTCGGCTCTATTACCGTCATTTCAATGGTCATGGTGTGGCTGGCCATGTTTTCAAAATCCAGACTTCCATTGGGTATGAGGGTGATAGCTCCGGTCACAGCATCTATATCAAAACTATCGGAAAGGTCACCACTGATGCTGTAATAAAGTAATGCCTTGCCATCCGGATCCACTGCCTTGATCGTGCCGATCACGTCGGTATCGCTGATATCTTCATCCACACTGAACTTGTATTCCGTTACCGGGCTATCATCATCGTCTACAAAATGAACAGGCTCTTGCACATCAAGAACATTGAGCTTGAAGATCACCGGCTCAGGATCTGGTCCTTCCCCGCTTGCCTCAGCAACGAAGATGGTAACCTTCACCGGATTATTCGGGTCCTTCAAGTCTTCGAAACTTGGGGCTTTACCTGCCTTCAGCCATAACTCCCAGCCGTTTTCCTCATCGCCCTTTATCTCAAAAATATCATTGTTGTCCTTCAGCTTCGGTTTGCCCGTTCCAAGCCCGTCATCCTTAATCGTGATATTCGCCAGTTTCACAGCCTTACCGGGGTTATCCCTGGTGCTTTCATTCACCGACGCACTTTCCACCGGATCACCTGCGTCATTGGTCAGCAAAATTTCCGTCGGCTTCTCATCCACATCGCTGATCGAGATTGTCCCGGAAAAAGTATGATGGGTGGACTTAACCGTCGAGTCAGCAAAAGTCTCCGATTTTTCGATCACAAAGGTCAGGCTGTAGTCATCGGGCTTAGATTCGAAATCCTGCGCATCCCCGTGAAACACCAGCTTCCATACCCCATTGTCATTTTTCATTCTGAAGACCGACGTGCTCTGGCCAAATTCGATCACCCTCTTGACGGTTTCGGAAGCACTGTCCGTCCCAAACTCGGAGACAATCGTTCCATCTCCGAGATTTTCCGGCAATTTGAACTTGATCGATGTGATACCGGTAACTTCGTCGGTAACAAATTCACCATTGGTGACCGTGATAGCCATGGTTTCCTCCCCAAACGTGGTGCATGCGCGCTGGCGCAAATCAAGTCTCCGCACAAGCACTGCCCGGGAGAATGGGCATCAAACCTGTTTTCAACTAATAGTTACACATAATCGTGGTAAAAACAAACATATTTTTTACGGGCGGCAAAATATCCACATCATTGCCGCAGTCTTCCGTGTTCAGAAAATCAACTATTTACTTGTTTTTACATAATAAATTCAGATTTTCTGACCCTGCCGAGTTATCACAGGATATCCGGAGCGAGGCCGGAATCGGCGGTGTCATCTCCGGGTTCTGTCACATCAATCACCTCAATTTCAACGGAATGATTGCTGTATCCTGTGACCCTCTCTTCCCCATCAAAGGTGTAGAACAGGACTTCCTCCACCACCAGCAGATAGATATTGTCACGGGCAAAATGCGGGTGATTCCATAACCCGTCCTGCGGGTTTTCGTAATCCGGGGATTCCTTGAAACGGATCTCTCCGGTCATCCGGTCGATGGTAAAAAGATCATAGTCATGGACATGGCGAAACTGATAGTACGCAACGCGGATATCCGTATAGCGGGGATCGGGGTTCTCGTCGGTGCTGATAAAAAAACCTGTATGATAAACATCTTCTTCGGAACTGTAGAGGTAGATGGTGGCGCCGAGATCCACCACAACCTTATCAACATCATGATTCTCCTTGACCGTGATGCTGTGCCTGTTCGAGTCGTAAACAGCGAAATTTCCTAAGTTCTCCTCTCTTAATGAGGATGAATAAGGTAATGAGGATGAATAAAGCAAAAATTGCTCCACGCCTTCACCGTTGGTGCCCGGGGCGCCATATATAAACTGGAGCGCCTCGATATCCGCGGTTCCCAAATGCCCTCCGGTCTCCTCTTTAATCTCCGGATAATAGCTCATGACGGTGTCCTTGCTATTTCTTATCAGGCTGTTGCCATTTTCATCAACACCAAAATGTCTTTCCCAAGACCAGTCGTCAAAGGGAACTTCGCCATATGGATGGGCCAGGCCGAGGACATGACCCCATTCATGCGTCATCAGATGATATGTCTGCGAATCTTCCATTGTGAAGCCGGTTGTAGAGCGGGTCTTCGGCAGAGCTAAACTAACTGAGTGGCTGGTCGCAATACCAAAATAGGAACCATAGGACGATGTTGGGACCATGTTCACAGTTACATCGCCCTTGATGCTATTATCCGGATCCCAGCCCACTTCAATGAATTTGAGATTGGCCGCTGCTTCAAATTCCGCGAGTGTACGCTCCACCATTGCCCGGGCCAAGTCAATATCTGCCTGATCCTTGAAAAGCGTTTTGTTGTCAATACGATTGCGGATATCAATATTCAGTGACCAGGTTATAACAAGAGGGCCGGCAGATGGCATCGTGAACGCCGACCCTTTAATGACGGACTGGACAATAGGGCTGGGAAGTTTGTCTTTCGGTATACTGTCATGACTGAAGGTATTTCGCTTAAGATGGGCGGGCGCTCCAAGATGACCCGATGCCCCCTCATTGTGGAATGGATATAAAAGATGCGTTAAGTCGGTGGCATCTACTTCACGCAGAAGGTTCCTTACCACGATGTCGACTTCGGTGTTGGTTCGGGTGCCGCCAGCAGCAGCATGCGTGACCTCAACACGATAGATATTGTTCGCATCCACATCCACCGGCCTTTCGTAATCAACCATCTCCCTGATCCAGATGTCACCATCACTGTCGATGGTGAAGAGATCATTATCACCAACCCCCGGCGCCAGCGTGAACGACCCGCCCGTCACCCCCTCGGGTGCGCTCGCCGTCCAGACCTGCTTGTTGGTCGGGTGACGTTCATGGATCTCTACCGTCACATCCGCGTCCGATGCCGCCTCATCCACATCCTTCACGTTCAGGGTAAATACCTGGCGCGGAAGTTCCGGGCCTATTGTATTATGTTGAAAGAACCAGGGTGTCATCACTGCCTCGTGACTGGCGGCGGTTTCATAATCCAGAAAAGTATCATTGAGCCATAGTTCCCGCGTATTTCTATCAGCGCCGGCCCTGATCTCAAAAAGGGCGATGCTGTCGCTGTCGCTGTCTGCGATCTGGTATTGCTCGTCATATCTACGGTTGGCACCCCTGATATCGTTAGCCATCTTCTCAATAACCAGAACGGTATTAAAGTCTTGGCCTGTATATGCATCCTCATCGGTGAAGATGATATCGGCCAGTTTCTGCGCCGACACCACCCCTTCCGTCAAGGTCAAGCTAGTGCTTGACAGGGTTATCGCTGATGGTTTTTCCCCAATATCCTTCACGATCAGAATAAATGACGCCGACGTATCCGGATCACCTGATACCGATACCGTCACCTCGTGGCTGCTCGACGTCTCATAATCAAGACCGGCCCCGTCCTTCAGCCATAACTCGGTGCCATTGCGAATTTCGAACCGGCTCGTATCACTCAGCACAAAGGAACTCACCCCCGCTTCAGCCGACAGATTTATATCCGCAAGTTTGCGCGAAACATTGTGCTCATAGACCGCCACATGACTCACCGAAAGCGACAGCGCCGGTGCCGGTAAAGTGGCATCATCAACATTGACCATGACAGCAACTTGACTGGCCCTGCCATTGCTTGTCGCCGCCACAACCAGAGGGTGAACCATGGCCGTATCGTAATTCAACTGGCTTCCGATAAAGCTGATCTCCCCGGTCGCCGAATTGATGCTGAAAAGACCATCGCTGTTCCCCGATATGATCGCATAGCTCACGATGTTGTTCGAGGCATCCTTGTCCGCCGCGCTCACCGTGCCAACAGATACAGGTGTCGAGGATCCATCTGCATCCTTCGCCAGACTGAACATATAACTCTTCTCTTCAAACCGGGGAGGCCATTCATCATAATCTTCAACCGTCAGGTTGAATGTCTCCGTCACAGACGGGTTGATGCTGGAGGTCAGCGTCACGCTGTGGCTGGTTGCGGTCTCGTAATCAAGAACGGCCTCAGCGAAAAACGCTCCCGGCAAATTCTTGAGCCACAACACCGTCTTGCCGTTGGTTCGAGTGACGGAAAAATTAACGGTATCGCTCAAGGTCATCCCACCAGCTTCCAGAATATCATTACTGAACGTGACCTCGGCCAGCCTCAACCCCCATTGAAAAGACCTTTCGATGAAATGCAGTGAATTCGCAGAAAGACTTATCTCTCCCTTCGCATAATCCGCGTCTGCCACATTCAACGTGAAGGTCTGCGCCTCCGGTGCGCTCCCTGTTCCCGTCACGCTCGGCGTCACCGTCACCCCATGGCTCGTGGCCGTCTCATGGTCCAGCTCCACCCCGGCCTTCAGCCATAACTCGGTCCCCTCCCGGATCTCGAACAGCGTCTTGCCCCCAACCTCGACCGTATTAACCGTCGCCGTATTCGTACCAAGATCGTCATCGGTGAACGTAATATCCGCAAGCTTCCACGCCGTGGTGGTTCTCCCTGCCAGGGTCAATGTGCTCGCCGAAAGCGTCATCGTGCTCGGAGCTTCATCAACATCAGTGACCACAAGGGTAAAGGTCTGTGCCGCGGGCGCGCTCCCCGTCCCCGTTACGCTCGGCAAGATGTAAGACGAATGGCTCGTGGCCGTCTCATGGTCCAGATCAACCCCCGCCTTCAGCCACAGCTCGGTCCCATTACGGATCTCGAACAGCGTCTTGCTCCCAACCCTGGCCGTAGTATTAGTAACCGTCGCCGTGTTCGTACCAAGATCGTCATCGGTGAACGTAATATCCACAAGCTTCCGCGCCACCGTCACCCCTTCTGCCAACGCAACATAGGTCTTGGAAAGATTCATCTCTGATGGTGCCTTGTCCTCGGGTTTCTCCGGCGCCTCATCCGCATCCGTCACCTGCAGCGTGAAGGTCTGGGCCGCGGGCGCGCTCCCCGTCCCCGTCACGCTCGGCGTGATGGTGACCGTATGGCTGGCCTGCGTCTCATGGTCCAGCTCAACCCCCGCCTTCAGCCACAGCTCGGTCCCGCTTCGGATCTCGAACAGGGTCTTGCCCCCAACCTCGACCGTATTGACCGTCGCCGTGTTCACCCCCGGAACGTCATCCGTAAAACCTATTACCGCAAGCTGCCGCGCCACCGTCACCCCCTTGGCAACGCTGGCCGTGCTCGCCGTGAGCGTCATCGCCGTCGGCGCTTCGTCAACATCACTCACTCTTACCGTAACCACCGCCGTCCGGGTACCCGAACCAATCGCCGCCACCGCCTCCACCGCCAGATTAAATCTCTTGTTTCCCTCTTCGAAATCCTCACCTGTGCCCACATAGCTGATATCACCTGTGCTCGCATCAATTCGGAAATCACCGGAACTCAGCTCCCCGTTAACAAAACGATAGGTGAGCGTGCTGTCTCCGGCATCCTGGTCACTCGCACTCACCGTCCCTACCGCCACTGCCGTGCCGCTACCATTGGCATGCTCATCAAGCATGAACTCATAGAAGGCCTTACTAAACACCGGCGCCTCATCCGCATCCGTCACCTGCAGCGTGAAGGTCTGGGCCGCGGGCGCGCTCCCTGTTCCGCTCACGCTCGGCGTCACCGTCACCACATGGCTCGTCTGCGTCTCATGGTCCAGCACCACACCTGCCTTCAGCCACAGCTCGGTCCCTTCCCGGATCTCGAACAATATCTTCCCCCCAACCTCGACCGTATTGACCGTCGCCGTGTTCACCCCCGGAACGTCATCCGTAAAACCGATATCCGCCAGCTGCCGCGCTGCCGTCACCCCCTCGGCAACGCTCCCCGTGCTCGCCGTGAGCGTCATCGCCGTCGGCACCTCATCCACGTCCTCAACCGCAAGGGTCACCTGCTTATCCGCGGTCAGGCTCCCCGAGGTTGCCCGAACCGTGAACGTGTATGTAGCCTTCGTCTCAAAATCCGGCGTCACCGCCGCCTTGAACGTCACCTTGCCGCTGTTCTTGTCGATCTCGAACAGCCCGTCATCATCACCAGCCTGCAACGACCAGATGATCGCCGTCAGGTCATAGGTCCCTTCCGCCGTATACACCGCCTTCTCTGCCTCGACCGTCGTGTTCTCCGGCAGATCTTCACCCGTCGCCCCGGACGTGATCTTGAGCACATCGTTCTCATCCGTCACCGTGATGAGCACCTGTATCTCGTTCTGGCGGTTGCCGGTGGTGGCCGTCACCACCAGCGACACCGACGCGGTGCCCTCATGGTCAACACCACTGCCCGTGTAGCTGACAACCCCGCTGTCCGCATCAATCGCAAAGCCCGGCGGGCCACCTTTCAGCCCATAGACCGGCGCCTGTGCGGTCCCGTCCGCGTCTTCGGCCTGAACCCGGCCCAGTTCAATAGCTTCGTCCGACCCATTACGATTCTCCACCAGATAGAACTCGTAGGGGGAGCCAGTGAACACTGGCGCATGCTCATCTGTGTCCGTGATATGCAGGCTGAAGATCTGATCCGGCGGGGGGTTGCCATGCCCGGTCGTCACCGCCTTGATGGTGACCGTATGGCTGGCCTGTGTCTCATGGTCCAACTCCACCCCAGCCTTCAGCCATAACTCAGTCCCGTTTCGGATCTCGAACAGGGTCTTGCCCCCAACCTCGACCGTATTGACCACCGCCCTGTTCGTCCCCAATGCGTCATCCGTAAAACCGATATCCGCAAGCTTCCGCGCTACCGTCTCCCCCTCTCCGGTCAGCGCCTCTGCCGCCGTCAGCCGCATAAACTCCGGTTGCTCATCCAGCGCCGCGCTAATAGCCGCCTTCTGTTCCTCCGGTGCTATCCCCAGCACCTGGTTCACCGCCTGGCCAAGGGCTATAACCGCCTCAGCCTCTTCGGGATCAACATCATCGGAAAATGGGTCATAGGTCGTCACATCAACCGTTTCGGGCAGCTTCACCTCAACCACCTCCCGCACCGGCGCAAGTTCCTCACGAACAAGAATATCCGTCAGCGGCGAGATGATCCGGGTATCCTCCGACGGCCGGGCCGGAGCCCGCCAGACACCGGTGATCGGAACATCATCGTCAGGATCATCAGGATCACCGATATCAACCGCCCCGTTCATCTCCGCCAGAAGAGGAAGACCGGCCACTTCCTCCGGTACCTTATCGCTGCTGTAGAACCCCATCCCGTCGGTGCGGGCAATAAATACATCCCCGTCATCCAGAACACCGTTGCGGTTGGCGTCAATATACACCTTTGCCCCTGCCACCGGCCCGTCATAAACTCGACCCGAAACCGTGGTCACCGGACCCGGGTCGGGTGGACCTGTGCCGGGCTGGCCCGATGGATCGGGTGCTCCGGATGTGCCTGTGTCAGGTGGGCCTGTGTCAGGTGGGCCTGTGTCAGGTGCGCTGGGGACTTCCGAGGGGGCAGGCGGGCCCGTGTCAGGCAAACCTGCGTTGGTGTCATCGGGCAGGAGATCAGGGTCAGGAGAACCGGAGACAACCGGACTGCTACCACTCCCACCGCCACCGCCACCACAGGCGGCCAGCGCAAAGGCAATCAACGGCGTCAGCGAGGCAAGCGATGTCGACCCCCGCAGGGTTGTTCCTCTCAGGCGCGGCAGGACGTCTTCTCTCGATGAAAGAGAGATTGAGGAGGACCTGATACAACCCCGTCCAGCCGATAATGCAGAATTGGTGAGAAACGGAGCGCAGCCTGCACGTTCCTTTTCCTCACGATCATTGATGGAATCTATTGTCGCTCCCCCCTCTCCAAAAGCATCACCGTTTCTCTGGCGGGGGAGATTTCCAAATGTGTAGTGTTTACTGCAACTTGTGTTTAATCACTCTGGACTACTGGATGCTTTGCTTTCGTTTTGGCTGAAAATTAAACCAGAAAACGAAAATTATTTACGCATAGATTTCCCCACTTTTAATAGATACTAAACTAGAATGATTAAAAAAAAATTAACAGAAAGGATAAATATTCAGGCCCGGAAGATGGCATCCTGCCCTATCTATCCCATGCGTTATCTAGCACAACCCCTCTTCCGCACAGGTATCCTGCTACAACAGGATGACGCAAGAGAAGATGCCAATAGTTTTCGTGACGGGATCTATAATCTTGCGGCTTTAATGCTGAAGTAGAAACCCTTAGTAACGGTCAAAACAGTCCGTCGGCCAATTCTATGGTACGGGTTCCTCCTTGAACTTGCCCGAAGTTCGTGCCTCCAAAATGAAAAGGAGCCTCCTTAACTCAATATCAGTCAGCACCATCTCGCCATGCCGGATAAACAACTGATCTGGATTTAAGTCTTGATATTCGGGTGATGTTTCAGATGCTCGATAAACGTGCTGTGAGGCAAAAAACTCAAATTCGAACACCTCGTGGACAATCAGATCAGCCATGATATCGAACTTGAGTTGTGAGGGGGAGCCCCTTTCGCCATCACCGCCTCCTTTTCATTCCTCCGAATTTGCATAGCTGGACAGAAAAAGACGTGACAGGTCAATTTGAAGAAGCAATCTCAACCCTGAAAAAGCTCCCGACCCTTCGGACGCAGAGATATTTCAACGCATGGCCTGAGATTGTGCACACCCCTGAAGAGATTGCAGCTGGTGAGCTATGCCGCTACGCCTGCGGGCAATGCCTTATGTTATCTCTCGCGCCTGATGTTATCTCTCGCATGGAATAAACCCTGCGCTGGATCACATGGGTGGAGATTGGGGAGCGCCGACTGATCCGGCACCTGGCGGCTCGCCGATGCCGGAAAACAATATGCTGGAAGCTGGGCTGTGACCGTAGCACATCATGGTACAAATGGAAGATTGCACTGGCAAAGATTGTTCTTCGCTCGAATGCTCTTGAGCATGCCTGCTGGTGGATTATGTATCACCCCTGTTGATTTTTGAGGCTACAAGATCAATGTTTGAGCGAGATACGCCGTAATGTTTGGCAAGTTCTGGCCACGTGTTGAGCGCATCCCGTGTCTGCTCCATGATGGTTTTAATACTGGTTTTGTCGATTTTTGCCTTAACACCCAGCGCAATAAGTTCACGAACACCCGGCTTGTTGCCTTCACCCAGCACCATTGTGCTTTGTTCTCCGCGAGGCCCCGATGAGAATGTCAGATCATAGACCGGTGAAACGTTCCATTCACCGGTCTTATCCATCAGAAAACTGAAATTCTTGGCATGGTCATCGCGGTTATGCGCAAGCACATTAAACACGGCCCATCGGTACATCTTCTCAACTTCACGAATGTCTCTGGTCAAGATCATTGTCAATGCCAGCAGATCTTCATAGTCCAGGGAGGGTGTGCGAAAGTCAGCATGCAACAAGCCAGAGGCCGTGTGCATATGGAGACGCTCCTTGCCCTTCCTGTCAAAACGCTGGACGGCAAAATAGCCACTGCCTTCTTGAGCCGGAAACAAATGTACATCAGGCATCACCAATCCGGCTTCTGTGGCCATCAGCGCATAAACATATTCGACCGCGCCTGCATCCGCGCCATCACCAATATTTGGAAACTTTACCAGCCAGGCTTCATAACCGTCCCGCATCTCTTGCGCTCCATGAACGACATTTTGCCTGTTCTTGTGTAATCCTATAACCGCTTTTGGTCGTGCCCCCGCTGAAGACCCGTTAAGTGCCAGAAGCTCAGCCAGCACATCGGTCGCTTCGCCGGATAAAACCTGGCTGGTTTGACTGGCAAGCACATCGATGTTGATTGCGGAAGCAGATACGTTGCTTGTATGATCAGGCTCATACACCAAAGCTCCCATACCAGTACGGCCAACATACGCAAGGCGATCCAATGCTGAGAGCTCTTGTGGCATAATTTTAAATGATCTCATGTGACGATCGAGCAGCAAACGTCCCCATCCATCGGGTAAGCTGTCATTAAAAACACCGGGCAAGCCTTCAAATAGAAAGGGATCGAATGTTTGCACACCGGGCTTTAAGGGGCATTTGATCGGCGATATATCCACGCCTTTCCGGATAAAATCGCTATCGTACTCAAAATAGATTTTATGATCACGTCTAGCCAGTCGGCCAATCAGTTGCGATTTTTCATCAAAATCGAGCAAGACCCGGATTTGTGAAATCTGCTTAAAATTCATGTGCGCCACCCATACTTACGTGGTTTTCGCAAGCGGCCTTCCAGCACATCGTCAATGGAACCAAATTGATCTTCATCGTTCTCAAGAGCACTTACAAGCTCTTGAAGACTTCCCAGCACCATCAAGATTTTCAGGAAGGCTTCCAGCGAGATCAGTCCCTTTTGTTCAAATTTACGCAAGGTTGGTAGCGGAACACCCGCTCTTTTCGCCAACCCTTCTTGCGTAAAACCTTGGCCTAGACGCATAGCCTTTACCTGTTCACGCAACTGATCCTGTGCTTTGGATATGGTCAATAGTGATGTCATAATATTATTTTTTCCGAAAAAATTGGATATAATAATATTATAGTATTAGTTATTATAAAATCAAGGAAATGGAACTTCGGTCAATACATGGCCAGCACAGGCCAGGCACGTTTGGCCTTTTACGGTATCAATGAGCCGGCAAACATGGACGCCGGGTTGTTCTGAACCTTAAAGTGTAGATTTGACTTTTCCTGTCATGATATCCTTTTTCCCTTATCATTGGGGGGGCAATGTCAGCACGCCTTTCAATATTATTCCGCCAAAAATTTCCTGATCTCGATCACCTTGCCCTCAATATTCACCTCCGTCAGATTTTCCAGCCGGTCGGCAATATACTTGATCAGATCATAGAGATGGTTGAATGATTTCTGCGCATTGCCCACCATCGGCGGGGGTGATGCTCTTTCAAAACAGGCTCCACGAAATTGACCCTCTGATCTGCCGGTACCTAAATCAGGCTTTATAGATTGTTGCCATGAGCTGGCGACCAGCGTTGCTCTGAGAACTTTTTCCAACCGTGGTCCAATTGCATTTTCGTAAAGTGTGAGACAGGATCGCGCAATTCCCAGATTTGTTGTTGTGTTTCATCTTCTACATGTTCAACAACAAAAATTGAATATTTCTCCCCCTCTTTCCAGGCTTTCTCAAGTTGAGATTTGGATAGAAGTATATCGTCTTCCCGGGAGAATTCTTGCATTAGCAACGACCTCCACATTATTGCCCTGTTTCGATAAATAAATCCGCAACATTCATTTGGATATGCTTCCAAAGCATGCTCAGCGAGTGATTCAAGAACATTCCGATCAAATCTGAACATCCTATGAACCCCTCTCTTTTCGAGCATATAGTTTTTCCAAGGGGAATTTAGTCATGGCAAAGCCTGCCAATAATATGAAAACAAAAAATATAAAATCGTTGCTCAGCGGTGTGGCGTCGTTCCAGCTATCAAAAATTATCGCGAAAACTGGAAAAATAATAGGGGCTGTACCAGATAACTAGTACAAGTTATAGGTATAGTGATGAGAAAGAGCAGATTAAGCCGATTGAAGCAGACTAAATTGATGGAGCATTATGTTGCGGGAACGACGGCGAGATGTGCCGCTGATTTGGTGGGTGTAAACTTCAAAACAGCAGCATATTACTTTCATCGTCTGCGGGAAATCATCGCCCTTGAGACGCAAAATAACGATGTGCTTTCAGGTGAATTTGAGGTGGATGAGAGTTACTTTGGAGGCACACGTAAAGGCAAACGCGGGCGAGGTTCTGCGGGCAAAGTTCCTGTGTTTGGTATCCTCAAACGTGGCGGTAAGGTTTACACACAGATCATTCCAGATGCGTCAGGTCAAACGCTTATACCTATCATAGAAGATCGTATTATGCCTGATAGCATCGTATATTCAGATTGCTGGCGTGGATACAATGTCCTTGATGTATCTGAATTTAAGCATTACCGCATTAATCATTCAGTATTGTTTGCAGATAAGAAAAACCACATTAACGGCATTGAGAACTTCTGGAACCAGGCGAAACGGCATATGCGTAAATTTAACGGTATTCCTGCCAAGCATTTTCCGCTATTTTTAAAGGAGTGCGAGTGGCGATTCAACAACCCATCACCACAGACGCAATTAAAACATGTCAAACAATGGGTTAACAAACATATGGGCTAGTTATCTGGTACAGCCCCAAATAATAAATACAAACGATAGAATTATCGGACTCATTCTTTTTAACAAATAGAAATAAACGATAAAGCCGCCTACAGATGCAACAATGCCAAGATAAAAAAGAGCAAAAATGCTTTCAGATGAAAATGAAGCAAATTGAGGTTTTTCAATAATAATACCTAAAGACAATAAAAGAAGCCCGGATACCCCGATCGGAAGAGCATTAAAGGTTATGGTATTTATATTTTCTGCTGTTTTTTTTGTCAGAACATAACAAAATCCATGCATGATTGCCGCGACTAATATAGCAGCAACACCAATCAGACCACTATAGGACATGTACATATCCTGATTTATTAAAATCAGCGTTAACCCGGAAAAACCTGTTATGATGCCAAGTATTTGAGATAAATAGATACGCTCTTTCAGCAGCCACCATGAAAAAAACAATATGAATATCGGCATGGTACTAAACAGCAATGCCGTCAACCCGGATGACACATATTGTTCTCCAAAATTAAGAAGCCAATACGGCAAGGCAAAATAAAACAGGGTAATGAAATAAAAAAATTGTTTTTGACCTGCAGGATAAAAAATACTGGCCTGTCTGGCGCCTGCGAAAATGAAAAGCATTGGAGCGGCAATAATAAATCTCAGCCCTGCCGCCGTTAATGGCGGGGATGATTCAACCGCAATTTCTATAGCCAACCAGGTCGTTCCCCAGCATAAACAAACAATTAAATAAAGCGCTACAGTGATAGTATGCTGAAGATAATCCTGACCCCAAATATTTTGGCTAATCCAATCCCTGGAATGCTGGGGCATTTTTTCTCCAAATTATATTGACACCATGTCAATTAATATTTTATTTTCATTTGAAAATAAAAAAGGTATCAATCTTTGAATTTAAGGATAATATCCCTAAAATGACAGTCAATGAAGAACTTGACAGGGTGTCAATTTTACTTCATGCCGTCCAGACTGGCCCCGGTCTGAAATATCGGAAACTTGCCCAAAAACTTGCCCAATTGATCAAAGACGGGGTTTATGCTGAAGGTGAAAAACTTCCCACCCATCGCGCATTATCGTTTGACCTAGGCGTCACACCAGGCACGGTCAGCAAAGCATATAATGAACTGACAGAAACAGGATTTGTGATTGCTAAAGTTGGTGGTGGTACTTTTGTTAGCAGCATTCATGACACCCCCCAAGCCAAAGCCTTCAAAGTATATTCAGATGCTGAAGGTGACGCGATTAATCTAAGTAGAAATATTGCAATCCCGATGGATATTGGTGATATCTACAAATCTACATTGAGAGCCTTGGGGACAAATCCTGAAACGCTTGAAGAGCTCCAGCAATATGCCCCTGAATTCGGCATTGAGCGCCATCGCCAAGCAGGAGCAAGATGGATAAGTTTTGAAAATTTCCAGGCTTTGCCAGAAAAAATAATATGCACAAACGGAACTCAGCACGCTCTTTTTTGCACATTGATGGCAACGGTCAAGCGCGGTGCAGTTA
This sequence comes from Alphaproteobacteria bacterium LSUCC0684, assembly GCA_041228335.1. Classification (NCBI taxonomy): domain Bacteria; kingdom Pseudomonadati; phylum Pseudomonadota; class Alphaproteobacteria; species Alphaproteobacteria bacterium LSUCC0684. The sequence continues at coordinate 2,377,978 of CP166130.1, forward strand.
TCGCAACAGAACGGTTTACCTATCCGGGGCTTATTTCTATTTGCCGCACCTTGGGTATAAAAATGGACGGCCTTGAAATAGATGACGAGGGCCTGTGCCCATTGGCACTCGAGGCTGCCTGCCAACATAAGAGGATTTCTGCTCTTTACTGCACCCCAACAATCCAAAATCCTACAACCAGTGTTATGAGCTATGAACGACGCCTTGCAATTGCGCAAATTTGCAAAAAATATAATGTATTGATAATCGAAGATGAAACCCATGCATCACTTGAAGTGAACCGACTGCCTTCAATTGGTCATTTTGCCCCAGAGCTTGGGATTGTTTTATCAAGCATGAGCAAGGCAGTCATGACAGGATTGAGAGTTGGCTATGCATATGCACCCGCGCGATTGGTGAGACGCATCAGTGAGATGGTTCGCATTACTTGTTGGATGGTGACACCGTCTGCATTTCAAATTGCAACACATCTCATTAATGAAAACATTACAGACGATCTTATCAATAATCAGCGTGAAGAGATAAAACGCCGTAAATCTCTGGTCGAGCCATTCCTTGAGGGTCACCATGTCAAAACCCATCCATATAGCCCTCATTTCTGGATTCAGATGCCGGATTCGTGGCGCGCTTCGGAGATTTGCTCTGAGTTAGAGGTGAATGGTTGCCGTGTCGCTTCAGCTGAATCCTTCGCTGTGGACCCCATTCATACCGGCCAATACATTCGAGCAAGCGTAAGCGTTATCAACAATGACAATGATACATTGATCAACGGTTTCCAAATGTTGGCAGATACACTTAACCATCCAACATCATTACCAAATATCAATTAAGCGATGCATTTCTCTACTTGTTGAATAATGTTTGGTGTTACTGTGCCAAGTTATTGATATTTTAACGTAACTAAATAAATCAGCAGCGCCAATCATCATTCACCCTGAAGGGTCACGTTTTCCCGATGCGGCGGCCTGATCGACAAGAAGGAGGCAGAGCACGGCGCTGATGACTGTTGCCCCCATGACAAAACCATAAGTCCAGGCAAAGCTGCCGGACATCACCTTGATCCCTGATCCCATCATGTTGCCGGCCGCCCCGCCGATCCCGAGGCAAACATTACCCGTAGCAAAAACGAGCGACGCCGATGAGCCGATAAAATTCCGTGAAATGAACGCCGGAACAAGGCCAAAGATCGGATAGAAAGCCGCGCCGAAAGCAAGGGAAACAATCCAGATCCATCCGCCTTCAACCGCCCCCAGCATTAACGCCGCGGACGCAAAAAGAAGAAACATCTGCGCCAGCACAAGGGCCCATCGGATGGATATCCGGTCACCTAGCCAGCCCATGGCAAAACCACTGAACATGCCGACAATGCCGATAAATCTCCAGGCACCGGCGGCCCGAACGATGGTAAACCCGTGCTCTTCGACAAGGTATGATGAAAGATAGGTCTGAAATGGCATGGCGGACATGCCATTAAAGAACATCACCGCAACGACCAGCAAGGCAGGGCCTTTGGGAATGCTCGTTACGGCTTTCCTTAACCCCCGGGCTTTTTGAAAACCTGCCCGAACCCCTGGTGCGTTGGCAGACCTGATACGCCGAAAGAGCAGCCCTGCCGTGATCGAAAGAGCGGCAGAAAGCCCGAAGGTTGTGAGCCAGACTGCTCTCCAGCCATATGCATTGAACACAAGCCCGATGATCACGTTGCCGAGAAAAACCCCGTAGGCTGTGCCGGATGACATCAGGCAAAGTGCCTTGCCGCGGTGTCGTGCGGGTACCAGTTCCTGGGTGGCTTCAGCCATCGGCGTCCATACCGAGGCGGCCGTTCCGGACAGCATGACCATAAGAACGGCAAGGAGCCAGAAACTTTCAACCCATATCAGCCCGGCAAGTCCGGCGGAGCAGATAAGAATGGAGATCATCATGACGTTGTACGGGCCGTTGCGGGTGGTGATAATGCCGCTCAGAAGCGCGAAAACAAGAAAACCGATCTGCGCAAGAGACGTGATGATCCCCAGATCAAGATAGGAAAACCCGATATCCCGCATCATCGCCGGAACCAAGGACGCAAAGAGATACATCCCGAAGCCATAGGTAACGCCGATAAAGGCCGTGAAAACAACGATGATGGCGGCGGTGATACGCACCCCTCGCCCCCGTCTACCTGCCTGCCCTCGGGCGCGGCGCTGATCGGAAAGCGTCAAGCAGGGTCATATGATACTGAGCCCGGGATCATCGGTCACGTTGATATGCTCTCCTCCGCCAAAGAAATCATCCAGAAGATCAGCTTCCGTCAGGGTCGCCTTGCCGTCGCTGATGGCGGTGAAGTTGCTGGCGTCATACGCCTGCAGATTGCCGGGTTTGGACGTATCCAAATTCACCACCAGGGTGGAACCGGCGTCATCGCCGCTGCTGCCTTGAGTCTTGCCGGCGTGGGTGAAGCCAAGTTCCACGGCGGTGATCTTGCCATCCAGTGCACCGCTATCTGCAACCGAGACGACAACGGTGAGCAGATTGGAGGTGCCGCCCTTCACCTGAGTGAAGGCCTTTGCGAGCCAGGCGTCGTAGTCACTGAAGGCCCCGACGGCTTTCGTATCCACGAGAAAAAGCTGATCCACGAAAGGGGTGAAGTTGTTGATGATGTCCCCGCCATCGCTCAAGGTCCAGCCATCATCGCCCGTGCTTTCAACGCGGTGGATGATTTCGTCCTTGCTCTTGATATCAAGGGTGAGTGTATCCTTCCCAAAACCGCCGATCAGAATATCATTTCCGCCGCCGGTGGTGATAGTATCGTTGCCATTGCCGCCCCGAAGCGTTTCGTGACCGGATGTGCCGGTGATGGTCTCATCGGCGGTGGTGCCCGTGATATCTGTTCTCCCGGTGATGGTGAAGACGGCTTCCATGGAATTGGTGTAACCATCGCTGTCGGTCACGGTCACGATATAGGTGGTGCTGAGTTCATCCTGAGAGTTGAGGGCATTTATGTCGGTATTCGTGTTGTCGACAAGGTAGGTCCAGCTGCCATCGCTGGCGAGGTTGAGCGTGCCATATTCCGGCAACCCCGCTTTCACCTCTGCCGTGAACACAAGCGGGATTCCGGCAGAGCCATCCTCAATATCAATGGCGCTGAAGACACCCTTGTTCGGTTCTGTTTCATCCTCAATGGTTTCGCCGAAGAGCGTGGTCGAATCAAGCAATGGGTCGGCGCCGATTTTGAGGTTAAACGTCACGCTGCCAGTATTGTACCCGCTCACCCCGTCGCGGATAGTGACCATTACCGGCAGGGTTTCCCCTTCACTGAACTCGGCTGCTTTGTTGACCACAAGCCGGGAGGAGGTGCTGTCGCCGACAACGCCGAACCGGTCATCGGAAACCATCACCACCAGTTCGGAATCAGGTGTATCCGCATCCGCATAGGAAAAAGAATATCCCGTCTGCATCTCGGTTGAGACAGCGCCCACTGCCGGAATGACAATCGACTGGACCCCGCCCTGGGTTATCACCGGCGCGGCATCATTGATGTTGTCAATGTTGAGCGTGAAGGTTTCGGTCAGCGCCGGGTTGGTGGTCGCCGTCACCGTTACCACATGGCTGGTCAGGCGTTCGTAATCCAACTCAACCCCGGCTCTCAACCGAAGCTCTGTGCCGCCCTCTTTATTTTCCTTGATCTCAAAGAGCGTGATATCGTCCACGGCAGCGCTGTTTTCCCCGAGCGCATCATCGGTAAAACTGATATCGGCAAGATGCCGTGCGCTGGTGACGCCTTCGTCGAGCCGGATCGTTTTCAATGACAGTTCCATCCGCGTCGGCGGCTCATCCTCATTGGTGATATTCACCGTCACCGTTGACCTGAATGACGACGACGCTTCCCCGGGAACAGCCTCCACCGACAGCTCGTAGCTTTTCACGCCGCTTTCAAAATCCTCTCCGCCTCCCGTATAGGAAATCACTCCCGTGTTGGCATTTATGTGAAAATTGCCATTGGTATCGGCCCCGTTTCCGAACCCGTAGGTTGCGGGGTCAGCCACGTGATCGGTTGTCGTCACCACCCCGACAGGGACAGGCGTTGATGAGCCATCGGCATTTTCGGCAAGGCTGAATATATAGGCAAAAACCGGCGCTGCTGCCTCATCCTGCTTTGAGCTTTCGTCCATATCTTCCATGATCATGGCCGTTGGTATCATCTGTTACTGATCAACAACCATCTGGCCCTGTTGTTGATCCGGCACGGTCTCTTTCTGATCGACCGGCATCTGGGCCTGGTTTTCATCAGGTGATGCCTTGTCGATTTCATCGATGGCGGCGGCGGCCTGATCACCTGCAAGGCCCGGGGTATCCCGTTCAATATACTCGATGCGGGACCGGGTGCAGGCGATCAGGGATAATCCGGCCGAAATCCAGATCAGATTCCGGCCGGTGCTGGAGATGACGGGAAACTTTTGCACTGGCAACAACAAGATCCTTGCTGGCGCCAATATTGCGGCACCAAATTTTTTGAGCCTGCGCATCACGACCTCGTACCATCCGGGTGAAGTGCTGAGTGTCCAAATGATGCACATATTTTGATAAAAAAGCGTTAACGCAGATCATTTTTTTCAAAATTTATTTCATGTGATTAGCCTGCCCGAACTTATGTATTAATCCATCATACAAAAGTATTGCTACCACCTTAGCAATACCCGGCCCGCACCGGCGCCGATACCGCCTGAAGCCAGGATTCCCAAGAGATACCACAAGGCAAAGAACCCGGGGCTGTCCTCGGTGCAGGTCAGTGCATAGATTACCGTCGCCCCGGCGCCAGCCGCAAACCCGGCCATCGCCCCTGCAACCCAGGGCCGGGTGACCGCATCCTGACGGAGAGACCAGAGCTGCGCGAGGGTAAGCGGCAGGGCCAGCACCGGAATGCTGACAAGACAGCGCAGCAAGGATGGACGGAAGGCAAGTTCGGACCAGCTCTGGGTGGAGATGGCGGAGAAGAAGAGCAGAGGGAAGATCATGAGGCAGATCAGGGCAGGCCAGAGCCGGGGTGATGCGTCGGGACGCCCAAGACTGAGGGCGATGGGCAGGGTGGAGAGCAGTATCAGAAGCGGCACAGCCTGCTTGGCCATGACGGTAGTGGTGAAAATCACCGCCATATAATCCGCCCGGATCGGCCAACCCATGATATGGAAGGCCAAGAGCCCGAAACTTCCGACCGCAATTCCGGCTGCAACCATCAGCGCAGCAAAATCCCTGATCCGGTGGCGGGAAGGGATGGCGCTCTCACGGCCAAGACGGGTGATCAGCTCTTCATGTTGGTACATCACTCTTGCCCTTTATTGCTGAGATTGAGTATGGAACGGAGCTTCCGGACGCCGCGGTGAAACTGCAGCCGGACGGCGTTTTCGCTGATGCCGACCTTGGCGCTCGTCTCCCGGATGCTTTTGCCATCAAGCCCGATGGAGGTCATGACCCGGCCGGTCTTGCCCCCCAGCCGGGATATCCCTTTTTCAAGATCCATGCGTGTTTCGGCATTTTCAATCATGGTAGCGATGGCCTCATCAACCCGGTTGAGGTCAAGTTCGGCATGGCGGTCGGAATGACGTTTCAGCGCCCGCACCCGATCGATCATCCGATACCGGGCGATGGCGTAGACCCAAGGCAGAATCGGCCGCGTTGATGTCCAGGTATGTCGCTTGGCGTGAATTGCCAGCAGAATATCCTGAACCATGTCATCCTGATCTGCCTGGCTTGTCGCCGGGACCATGGCGCCGACCATCGAGGCCAGCACCGGTGCAAGCTGCCGGTAGAATTCGGAATAGGCTGTCTTGTCTCCGGCAAGTCCGGCCCGCAAGGTTTCCGCCATATCGTGTTCGCTGAGACGCCCCAAAGGTTTCGCCTTGGTTGCAGGGTTTTTTCTTTCCTTCGCTTAAGCATAGGAAAAACCGCTCTCAAGGGCAAATCTATCCGATCAGGCGTTTATATCTCCTCCTGTTTCAGAATTGCCAGCTTCTGGCCGATCAACCGATCAAGCGATAACGGACCTGCCCCCATGAAGACCATCACCAGCAAGGGGAAAATCCAGAATATCCGCTGATCCGGGACAAGGCTTTTCGGATCCCCGTCCAGCAATGATCCCATGGGCACGCCATGGCCAAGGACATCGACCACCGACATCACGATGATGAAACCAATCATGCTGAGGGCGGCGGGCCGGGTCAGCAGGCCGGCAACGATGAGAAGCGGCAGAATCACCTCAGCCCATGTGCCGGCCATGACAATGACCCAGGCAATGACGCCCATGGCCGAAGGATCATACCCCACTTGCTCAAACGTCCGGGGCAGGATCTGGGCATAGGCACCGACGCTCGGGATGAAGAGTCCTGAAAGGCCATCGCCGAATTTCGTCAGCGCCGATTTCCAGAAAAATGCGAAAAGAGTCAGCGCGAAAACAAGCCGGGCCAAGCCCGGAAGAGCTGTGGGGGCCAGCCTGTCCAGCCGGGAATACTCGCCCACAACAGCGCATCCAGCATGATGGAAAAATAGAGATTTCATAAATTTGCCTCCCTAGAGAAGATCGGTTGCATGGCTGATTGCCAGCACCATCAATGTGTCAAGATGATCGCCGCCGCCATCATCCACTGCCGCCGAGGCGGCCTCACCCAGGCTTGCGCCGCCAAGAATCTCCATGAAGAATCTGCCCCCTCCCTCAGCCAGCAGCATCGTCTCCACCTGCGTCTGCCGACGGCTGACGAGCACCGTCTGCCCATGGATGGGAATATCCGTCTCAGGGGTATCGGTGCTTTTCCGCCAGATGGCGTGAATCGGAAAGCGGCTGCAGATGAGCCGAAGCGAAGGATGAAGCTGCAAGCGGAGCCCGAGCAGGGTTTCCGTATCACTGCATGCAAGCGACTGGCGATTGAGAATATCGCGGTCGGCAGCCGTAAATGCCTCCTGCCTTGCGTATTCAAGGCGGGCGATATCGCCGAGATAAGGCAGGGAGGCTACAGGCGGAAAGCCATCGATGAAATCAGCAAACCCGTCGCCATAGAGCGCCAGAACCGGCGTTGTCGGCATCCTTGTCTGGATATAGACCCCGGCGAGGGCCCTGAAAAATTCCTCCCCCACCAGTTCCTGAACAACGGGAAAATTATCAGAAAGAGCCCCGGTCAGCGCCGCGCGAATATTGTTGCGATAGACATTGAAGCGTCGTTCGATATCAGCGGCAGATTTACCCCGCATTTCCAGCGGCACCGGGGCGCCAGGCGCAGAAAGGGCATTGGCGAAACTATCCTGCCACGGCATGACCCGTCTCCATATCGGTCACCAGGCCAAGGATAGCGGCGGCCTTTTCCGCTTCCGCCGCAAGAGTGGCAAAAGGTGGCAGATTGCCGTCCCATTCGATCAGGGTCGGCCTTGCGCCATGGATTTCAATCACCCTGGAATAGAGATCCCACACCCTGCCAGAGACACATGTATCATGGCTGTCGATAAGCAGTCTGGCGCCGGTGCCATCCTGATCAACCGCGTGACCGGCAAGGTGGATTTCGCCAACCGCCTCCATCGGCAGGGCATCCAGATACGGCTCAGCCTCCAGCCCCTGATTGGTGCTGCTGACAACGACATTGTTGATATCAAGCAGAATCCCGCAACCGGTCTGGCGGATGATTTCGGAGATAAATTCCGTCTCGCTCATCTCATGGCAGTCAAAATCGATATAAAGAGACGGGTTTTCGAGCAGCATCCGCCGTCCCAGCACGTCCTGCACCTGGTTGATATGCTCAACGACCCGGGCCAGCGTCTGCCTTGTATAGGGCAGGGGCAGGAGATCGTTGAAACAGGTCCCGCCATGGGATGACCAGGCAAGGTGTTCGGAAAACGCCGCCGGCTCAAGCCAGTCCAGCAATGTCCTGAGCCGCCCGAGATGGTCACGGTCAAGTGGCTGCATCGAGCCGATGGACAGGCCGACGCCATGACAGGATACGGGATAGGATGCGGCCAGAGCTTCGAGTTGCCAGCGCATCGGTCCGCCATCAATCATGTAGTTTTCCGCGTGAATCTCAAACCACGCAACCGGATGGCCGCCCGCCATGACAGCGTCGGCATGGACCGGTTTGAAACTGGTTCCGGCGGCATCGGGCAGGCTGGTGATTGCAGTTGAGCTGGTCATGATCACGTCTCGGTCATGTTTCGGTTATCTATGAGGCAAGGGATGGCGAGGCCTGCCATGGCTGGCATCACCATCCCCGCTGCGCTCAGCCTTTGCTCAGGATGGCAGATCACGATTGAGCTCGGTAAGCGAGCCCATCCGCGGTGTCCCATCGGTCATGGCCGGCAGATCAATGCTGGTACAGGTTCCTTTCGGCACCAGCGTCCAGGCATTGCCCTGATAGTCAACGGTGGAGGTGCCGGCGCAATGCGTCCCGGCCCCGGCTTTGCAATCGTTCTTGCCGGCCAGCGAAACGCCGTAGCATTTCTCGTTGGACCCGGCATGGGCCAGTGGCACGGCCATGATGTTGAGCGTGGAAACCGTCGCCGCAGCAATGACGGCGGCTTTCAGTGTTTTCGACATGTTTTTCTCCCATTCGAAGTTTTGGCCAGCGCTGCAATCTGCCTGACCTGAAATACACTTCGTCCGGGAAGACAGATATATTTCATGGCAGATGAAAAAAATTTGGTGGCAAGCCGGATCACTCCCGGCAATCCATCAACCAACAGGCTTGCAACCCATGGCTTGCCGGAGGCGACGGGATAAGGCTAGACTTGCCTGCCGAGGGACAGGAACAAAGGGCCACGCCATGCTCATCATCACCGATGCCGAGATGGGGTTTTCCGGAAAATCTCTTTTCGGCCCCCTGTCCCTGAAAGTCGAGGGCGGCCAGATTGCTCTTCTTCAGGCTCCAAGCGGGGCGGGAAAATCAACACTTCTCCACTGGATCTGCGGCACCCCGCCTCCCGGGCTTCACGCCTCAGGCCAGATCCACCTTGATGGCAAGGATATCACGTCTCTTCCTGCCGAAGACCGGCAGGTCGGGATCATGTTTCAGGAAGCGCTCCTGTTTCCGCATCTGACGGTGGGAGGCAATCTGGCCTTCGGTATCCCGGGCTCGGTGCCAGAGAGGGAACGCCAGCGACGGATTTCGGACACGCTTGCACGCGTCGGCATGCCGGATATGGCCGACCGGGACCCGATGACTCTTTCCGGCGGCCAGAAAGCTCGCATCTCGCTCATGCGGAGCCTGATGGCCGAGCCGCAAGCGATCCTTCTTGATGAGCCGTTTTCAAGCCTTGATCCTGAGATACGGGAGGAATTCAGCGCCTTCATTCGCCAGGAAATCGAACTACGCCGCCTGCCCGCGGTGCTTGTCAGCCACGATCCACGAGATCAGGAAATGGCCACCGGTCCTCTCTACCGGTTGCCGGAAACCGGGGGGAAAATGTGAAACTTCCATGTTTACATGTTGATTTTAGCAACTGATGCGCCATATCTTCGGTTAGCAATTCAATGATCCACCGACCGGATCGGGAGACAGAACATATGACCCCCTACGATTCCAATAAACTTTCACTCCAGGTGGATAATTCGCGCCCCAGCCGGGAAGAGGCCGAAGAGGCCGTCCGCACGCTGATCCGATGGGCGGGTGACCGGCCGGACCGCGAAGGCCTTGCCGATACCCCGGCGCGCGTCGTCCGGTCATATGAGGAATTTTTCGCCGGATATCAGGAAGATGCCGCGGAAATGCTGTCTCGCACTTTTGAGGAAGTGGATGGCTATGACGATATGGTGCTCTTGCGTGATATCCGCATCGAATCCTATTGCGAGCATCACATTGTCCCGATCCTGGGCAGTGCAAGTATCGCCTATTTCCCGGATCGCCGCGTTGTCGGCATCTCCAAACTTGCCCGGGTGATCGACATCTTTGCCAAACGCCTGCAGACTCAAGAGACCATGACGGCACAGATTGCGGATACCATTCAATCCGTCCTGCAGCCGAGAGGCGTTGCCCTGATCGTCGATGCCCAGCATCAATGCATGACGACAAGAGGTGTCCACAAACAGGGCGTCAGCATGGTAACCACCAGATTTACCGGTGTTTTTGAAGCCGATGAAACCCTGCGGGATCGTTTCCTTCTGCAGACTGGTCACCGCTGATTATCGCTTTCCTAGACAGGACCCCTCATTTGCCTTTATAAAAGAGGCATGTCTTGGTCATATGGGAAACGGCAATGCCGCTTAGCCCGGTCTTTCATATTCTCGGTATTCTTCTGAGCCTTCTTGCCGCCACGATGGTGATTCCCGCCGCCGTGGACTATTTCTACGGCTATCCCGACTGGACGGCCTTTATCGCGGCAGGAATGATCACGCTGTTTTTTGGCTCGGGCCTTTTGCTTTCCACCAATATCCGAGCTGATGAAACCCTTGGGCTGCGCCAGGCCTTCGTGCTCACCAATGCCGCCTGGGTGCTGATCGGCATTTTCGGCGCGTTGCCCTTTATGCTGGCCAATACCGGGATGACGCTCACCAATGCGGTTTTCGAATCCGTTTCCGGCATCACCACCACCGGGTCGACGGTGATACCCTTTCTTGAAGTGATGTCGCCGGGCGTACTTGTCTGGCGGGCACTGCTCCAATGGCTTGGCGGTATCGGCATCATTGTGATGGCCCTTGCCGTCCTGCCGATGCTGAGCGTTGGCGGCATGCAGCTCTTCAAGACGGAATCCTATGAAACGCCGGACAAGGTGGTGCCGAGGGCAGCGGAACTTGCAGGTGGTATTTTTCTTGTCTATGGCGCGTTGACCCTGCTCTGGGCGGTCATGCTCGGGATCGCTGGCATGCCAGCCTTTGATGCGGTCATCCACGCCATGACCACGCTTGCCACCGGCGGCTTTTCCAGCCGCACCGATTCGATTGCTGCTTTTCATAATGCCTGGGTGGAATGGGTGGTTGTTGGTGGTATGATTGTCGGCAGTCTGCCTTTTGCCCATTACATGGCCCTGACTAGGGGCGGCTGGTCGAGGCTTCGTCAGGACCCGCAAGTCAGGTGGTTTCTGGCCCTTGCGGCATCGGTATCGCTGTTGATCACCTGGCAGTTGATGAGTGCCATCTCCTATCCGCTTGATGATGCCCTGCGGCTGGCCGTGTTCAACACTGTCTCCATCATGACCGGCACCGGCTACGGCAGCGCGGATTTCGGATCCTGGGGAGGAAGCGCCACGGTGCTGCTGCTGATCTGCATGTTCATTGGCGGCTGCGCCGGTTCCACCACCTGCGGGATCAAGATGTTCCGGCTTCAGGTGCTGGCGGCAAATGCCCGTATTCAACTGTCCCGGCTGATGCGCCCGCATGCCGTGGTGGTCGCCTATTACAACAAGAAACCTGTACCCGAGCCGGTGATCGATTCGGTGATGGGATTCTTCTATCTCTATATTCTCTGTTTTGTCACTGTCGCAAGCCTGCTCGGCCTTACCGGGCTTGATCTGGAGACCGCCATTTCAGGCGCGGCAACCTCCATCAGCAATGTCGGCCCGGGTCTCGGGGAGATCATCGGTCCGGCAGGAAATTTTGATGGCCTGCCGATACCGGCAAAATGGGTGATGTGCGCCGCCATGATCGTGGGGCGGCTCGAACTCTTCACCGTGCTCGTGATGCTGGCACCGGGTTTCTGGCGCCGCTAGAGCCTAGCCTTTCGGCCAGCCGTTATGGCCTGCGACATTGTCAAGCTGCTTGCGGAATTCCCTCTCGAAGAGATTAACGGTATTACGGGCAATCTTCAGCCTTAGCTGATCTGCTTCGGCGGGAGTCGTGTCATCGGCAATCGAGGATTCGTATTCCGCGCGTACCACCAGCGTGGCGGACCGGTTGGCCGACGGATGGCTGAACGAAAAAATCCCCTCAAGTTCAACCCGGACAAGGCGACTCTGCTCATTGGTGATGAGCGCCTTCAGGCTTTCTTCACTTTCGAGATTGATCTCGGTCATGGCCGCGCAGGTGATGGTGAAGAGCAGATTGCCGGATCCATCACTCGGGGTGAGACGGCTTCCTGCCCATTCCACCAGGAGATCCGATGGCGACGGGGTGAAGAGATGATCGATATAGGGTTTCTCTCCGGGGCCTGAATACTCCGAGATGATATCGATAGCGGCAACGGCAAGTGGCACAGGGCCACCTTCAGGACTGGTAAAGACCACCTGGGGTGGGGCGGTGTTCTGGCAGGCGGCCAGCAGGAACGAGCCGGTCAGCCCTGCGGCCAGGAGATGAAGTGCACGGCGGCGGTTCTGGCCGGTGGCCAGATCGGCATTGGACGTTTTCATGATAAATCTCTTCATCAGCGCGTGGTGTTCCGTTTCTGATTGATCACCCGGCCTCCGGTATGTCGGCGGGTGATCTGTTGACCCAAATTATATTGCCTGACGATGCTCGATTTTACAGAACTCGCAGGCCACGGTAATCATATCATCATCATCGGCCAACTCGCGCCTTTCTTCAACCGAAAGTGTCGCGAGCATCCGGTCGACTCGTTCGGGCGAGCACCGGCATTCATCACGGAGCGGCCGAAACGGCAGCACGGTGACACCCATTTCATGAAACAGCCGGTGCAGGAGAACATCCGGCAACAGGGCCGGATCAGTCAGCTCATCGCGGCTGCAGGTTGCCATCAACGTACAGGCCGTATGCCAGTGATCATCGCCGATATCATCGGCTATCCTGATGCCTTCTCTTCCGCCAGTCTCTGGTATGCGCTGGAGAAGCAATGCCGCCGCATGCCAGCCGCCGGACCCTGCTTGTGCGGCATGAGCCGGGCGTGCCGCCAGGATGATGGCGGTGTCGATCTGTTCGGAATCCCTGAAATATCGGAGCGATACCGCCCCGAGATCCGGAGCTTCAATCGGAACGATCCCCTGATATCGTCCCCCTTCCCCCTGATCCACGGTAAAGGCCAGATATCCGGCGCCCATCAGATCAAGAACAGGGGCAGGATAACCTCTTTGATCCAGCCCGGAGGCGTCATCGGCCACGCTGGCATATCCACGGACCGCGCCGCCGGAGGTCACATCGGAAAAAAGAGTCCGGATCAGTCCATCGCCGCTGGCCTGCAGGGTGAAAACGCCATCATAGTCCATGGTACTGGCAAGGGCGGCGCCCAGCGCCATCGCTTCCGCGGTGAGTTCGGCCACGCCCGGAGGATAGCCATGCCGTTCCAGAATGGAGCTTGCCACCGCATCAATGCGGACAAGGCGGCCACGCATCGCGGCCCGGGCAGGCCCGGCATCAAGAAGAAAGGGCAGAACACCGCTGGCTTCGTTGGAAGGTATCATTGTCATGAGCTGAAACCTGCCCCAAAGCAATAGGTCAGGATTGCCTTCTGGACATGGAGCCGGTTTTCCGCCTCCTGCCAGATCACTGATTGCGGCCCGTCCACCACGTCGGCGGTGGCTTCCTGACCCCTGTATACGGGCAGGCAATGCATGAAGATCGCATCTGGCTTTGCCAATTTCATCATCCTTGCATCCACCTGAAACGGCCGCAGCAGCGCCTGACGGTCTCCGGAATTGCTGTACCCGCCCGGCATGCCCATGGATGACCAGGTATCGGTAACCACGACATCCGCATCTCTTGCGGCATCTTCGGGCCGATCAGTTATGCGGATCTGTGCCCCTTCATCCATCGCCCGGCGGACAACCGATGGATCCGGGTTGAGTGCTGGCGGCACCGCAAGATCGAGCGAGAACCCGAACCTGGAGGCGGCCTCAATCCAGCTGTTGGCCACGTTGTTTCCATCACCAAGCCAGGCGACTTTCAATGCTGAAAAATCATGATCCGGGGCTTTCTGCTCTGCCAGGGTCATCACATCGGCCATGACCTGGCAGGGATGGCTCCGGTCGGTCAGGCCGTTGATCACCGGAATAGTGGCGTAATCGGCAAGTTCGATCAGGGTTTCGTGGCGCGAGGTCCGGATCATGATGGCATCGACATAGCCCGAAAGTACCCGCGCCGTATCCGCCACCGTCTCCCCCCGCCCGAGCTGCATCTCGCCAGCCTGAAGGATCAGCGGTGCTGCCCCAAGCTGGGTGATGCCAACTTCAAAGGAAACACGCGTCCGGGTAGAGGGTTTTTCAAAGATCATGGCCACGGTCTTGCCGGCAAGGACCTGATCATGTGGCCGGGCGTCGCCTTTCATGGTATCGGCATCCGCAAGAATGGCTTTGAGACTAGCCGTATCAAGATCAGCAATATCAAGAAAATCAGGCATCAGGCAGACGCTTTCTCAAGGGTATCAAGGCAGTTTCCCAGGCAGGTCAGCAGCAGGGTGATTTCATCTTCGGTCACCGTAAGCGGCGGCAAGAGGCGAACCGTGTTTTCCGAGGCCGGAACGCTCAACACATGATGGCGGCGGAGCATGGCCACCACATCACCCGCCGGGACCTCCTTGGCAAAGACAAGGCCAAGCAAGAAACCATTGCCCCGGACCTGAAAAAGACCTTGCCGGCCATTGGCAAGATCATCGAGGCCATCCCGAAGCTGCTTTGCCCGGAGACGAACGCCTTCCATGAACCCTTTTTCCGAGAGTACCTTCAGCACCGCCCGCGCCGATGCCATGGCCAGCGGATTGCCGCCAAAGGTTGAGCCGTGGCTGCCAGGCGTCATGGCCTTGGCAATTTCTTCGGTGGTCAGCACCGCGCCAACCGGAAAGCCGCCCGCAAGCCCCTTTGCCATGGCGACAATATCGGGCCTGATCCCGCTCGGCTCAAAAGAGAAGATATGCCCGGAACGGCCAACCCCGATCTGGACTTCATCGGCAATGAGGAAACATCCAACCTCATCGCAGAGCGCCCGCAGATCCTTGAGGAACCCCGGCGGCAGAGGCTTGGCCCCGCCTTCACCCTGAACCGATTCGACCATCACCGCGGCAATCGAAGGCTTGCCTCCCTCGGCATCCGTGATCAGGCGATCTCGCAGCGCGTTCATATTCCCGAAGGGGAAGTGATCGAACCCGTCCGGCATGGGGCCAAAACCTTCACGAAACGCCGGCCGGTCCGTCGCCGCCAGCATCGCAATGGTCCGGCCATGGAACGCACCCTCCGCGCAAAGGATGGTGAAACGCTCGGCCTCACCCCGATGATGCATGGCACGCCGCGCCATCTTGACGGCGGCTTCGGTGGCCTCGGCCCCTGAATTGCAGAAAAACGCTCGGTCAAGTCCGGCAAGTGAGGTCAGCATGGAGGCCACCTCTTCCTGCTCCGGTATCCGGTAAAGATTGGAGACATGCCAGAGCTTGCCGGCCTGATCACGCAAGGCGTTGACCAGCGCCGGATGATTGTGACCAAGGCTGTTGACCGCAATGCCCGAGGCGCAGTCAAGATACCGCTCTCCCGTCGCCGTCACCAGCCAGGAGCCCTCACCGTGATCGAAGGCCAGATCAATCCGGCCATAATTTCCCATGACTGCATCAGCCATGATGTGTTTCCTCCGGTGGCTGAAAGTGTTTCGCGAGCTGCAACCCCTGGGCCTGATAATGTGATCCGGACCCGGCCGCACCATAAAGCGTTTCCGGCACCGCTGAAAGAGGCTCATAGACAAGTCGGCATACGGTCTGGCCTTCCTCGATCAGGAACGGCACGTCATGGGAGCGCACTTCCAGCACGGCGCGGGTCCGGGGAGCGCCAAGCTCGGCCATGCCGAAGCCAGGGTCGAAAAACCCGGCATAATGAGCACGAAACTCACCCACCCTTGTGTCATAGGCACTCATCTCGGCGGCGTAGGCCGGGGGTACGGTCACGCATTCACGGCTGACCAGAATATAGAATTCATCGGGATTGAGCACCAGCCCGCCACCGCTGAGATCCTGGGTTGTCACCTTTTCCCAATAGGCCGCCACCGGATAGGCACCTGGCCGGTCAACATCGATCAGGCCGGCATGTTTGCGTGCCCGCCATCCCACCAGCCCCGGAATAGACGGGTTGGCACGGCCGGAAAGATCCACGCTGAGCGGCACACCATCCCGGATATCGCGGCCATTGAGGCCACCACCATGAACAAGGCCGATCTCTTCCTGCAGGCGCTGCATTTCAGCATCGCTGATACGGGATTCCCCCTGCCGCAGGCGAAGCTGGGACAGACGCGATCCCTGCCGCGCGAGTATGGAAAATGTTCGGGGGGAGATTTCGGCGTAAAGCGGGCCGCTATACCCTTGGGGGGCGGTTTCAAATTCGGTTGCGCCATCGGCAATCATGCGGGTGAACACATCGAGCCTGCCGGTGGAGCTTTTCGGGTTGGCAAAGGCGGAAAGACCTGCGGGAAGATCAAGGCTTTCTTCAAGCCGGGCGATATAGACACAACCTTTTTCCAGCACCGCGCCGTCGGAAAGATCAATTTCATGCATCGCCATGGCATCGAGTTTCGCGGCAACCGAAACGCCTTCGCCGGGCAGAAACGACGCCTTGATCCGCCAGGCCCTGGCCCCCAGCCTTAAATCGATGGAGGCAGGCTGGATCTGACCCGTCGTGATCGGGCGTCCGGGCCGGATAATCCCTGCCGCAACCGCTTCTTCGAGCTGTGATGCAGCGAGAATACCGGCAGGAAAGGACGGATGAGATGGCGAGGTTCCTGGCATGATCATGCTTTCAATTTGTAGCCTGTTGCCAGCATACGCCAGCAGATACACCCCAGAATGAGCGTAACCAAGAGCAAAATCAACGCTCCTGTCAGCGGCGGAAAGGATGCCTGCCCGATGATGCCATAACGAAAGCCGTCAATCATGTGAAAGACCGGATTGGCGGCAGCCATCGCATCAAAAGGGGCGGGAAGTTGATCAACCGAATAGAACGTGCCGGAAAGAAAAACCATCGGCTGGACAACAAAGTTCGTTACCGCCGCGAGGCTGTCGAATTTATCAGCCCAGATCCCGGCCATGACACCTGCGAGCGCCATCACTGCTGACCCGAGAAAGAGAAAAAGAAATGCCGTCAGCGGATGGGCCGGCCAGCCCGAAGACCCCAGCATCCAGAGCGCAAGCGCGGTGGCGGCCCCGACGATTACACCCCGGGTGATCCCTGCGGCGGTCATGGCGATTAGAATTTCAAGCGCCCCTAGCGGCGGCATCAAGAGGTCCACAATATTCCCCTGAACCTTGGCGACAACTATCGACGAGGAGGTATTGGCAAAGGCGTTTTGCAGCGCCGCCATCATGACCAGCCCGGGGCCGAGAAACACAACATAGGGAACATCGCCGTTGCTGTTAATGCGATCCCCGACCGCCACGGCAAATACCGCCATGAAGAGAATCGCCGTGGTCATGGGTGCGCCCACGGTCTGGATGAAAATCTTCATGAAGCGCATGACTTCACGCCGGTAGAGCATGAAAAGACCGATGGTGTTTATTCGGCCGATCCGCACCGGGCGCTGATATGAAGACATGTTGTTTTCAGTATGTGGATTCATGAGCCGCAACATAGGCCCTAAGGGCCAGGCTTGCAAGGTCGCCGATCACTTCAGCTTATGCTAGGATCGCAGGATGAGATATTCGGATGAAAAACTTCATCACCGGCTGACCGGTAAGGCCGTTCACTATCTGGGCCGATATGCCTCAACCACCGCGCGGCTGGAGGTTGTGCTGAAGCGTTTTGCCGAAAGAAAACTATCCGATGCCGAACCCGGCCAAGTGAGCAAGGCCATCGATCACGTTATCAAGGATTGCGTCAGCAAGGGATATGTCAACGATCAGCTTTATGCTGAGCAGAAAACCACCTCGCTTCGCCGTCAGGGGAGGTCCCGGCGCATGATCGAAAAAACCCTGGCCGCCAGAGGTCTTGACCGGTCCGTAATCGGAGCGGCCCTCATGGTTGATGCGGAAGCAGATGATATGGCGCATGAATGGGCCGCCGCCCTCATCCATGCCCGGCGGCGTCGGCTTGGGCCTTTTGCTTCGGAACGAGACAAGCAAGGTGATCTCGACAAGATCCGCCAGCGCCATCTGGCAAGCTTTGCTCGGGCCGGATTCAACCTTGCCCTTGCCGGAAAAATCCTCGCGCTGAAGTCACCGGAAGACGCCGAAGAGATGCTGGCTGAAATGCAACCTTTCCTGAACGGTTGAAAATGTTCCCCCCAAAGGCATTGCGGGAACGAACAGGTAGGGTGTAGGATTGTGGCTTAATATTTCAACACGGATACGTGAATAGTGCTGATCAAGAATTGAGGGGAGAACCATGTCTGACGAAATCACTTTTCCACCCAGCGATGAGGCCGCCCGGCGCGCCCATGTTGACAACAGCGCATATCAGAAACTTTACGACGCATCGATCGCCGATAATGAGGCTTTCTGGGCGGAACATGGCCGGAGAATTGACTGGATCAAACCCTACTCGAAAATTGAAAACGTCTCCTACGATGCCAGCAACCTGAGCATCCGGTGGTTTGAGGACGGTACCCTCAATGCCGCCGCCAACTGTCTTGACCGGCATCTGGAAAGCCGCGGCGACCAGACCGCCATCATTTTTGAAGGCGACGAGCCTACGGACAGCCGTCATATCACTTATCGCGAGTTGCATCAGGAAGTTTCCAAATTCGCCAATGTTCTCAAAACCCGCGGCGTCAGAAAAGGCGACCGGGTGACCATCTACATGCCGATGATTCCCGAAGCGGCCGTGGCCATGCTGGCCTGTGCCCGGATTGGTGCCGTTCATTCGGTGGTCTTTGGCGGGTTTTCCCCCGACGCGCTGGCTGGCCGGATTACCGACTGCGACAGTTCCACGATCATCACCGCCGATGAGGGCGTCCGTGGCGGCAAGACCATTCCGCTCAAAGCCAATACCGATGCGGCGCTTGAAAACTGCCCGATGTGCAAAACCTGTATTGTCGTCCGTCGTACCGGCGGAGATATCGGCTGGGTAGATGGCCGCGATTTCTGGTATCACGAAGACATGGCATCGGCATCGGCGGACTGCCCGCCCGAAGAGATGAACGCCGAAGACCCGCTCTTCATCCTCTATACCTCCGGGTCTACCGGCAAGCCCAAGGGCGTATTGCACACCACCGGCGGCTATATGGTCTATGCCTCAATGACCCATCAATATGTCTTTGACTATCATGATGACGATGTCTACTGGTGCACTGCCGATGTCGGCTGGGTCACCGGACATTCCTATATTCTCTACGGGCCGCTGGCCAATGGCGCCATCACGCTGATGTTTGAGGGTGTGCCGACCTATCCGGATTCAAGCCGCTTCTGGCAGGTTGTTGAAAAACACAAGGTCAATATATTCTACACCGCACCAACCGCCATCCGGGCCCTGATGCGGGAAGGCAACGCTCCGGTGGAAAAAACAGATCGCTCATCCCTGCGCCTGCTTGGATCGGTCGGGGAGCCGATCAACCCCGAAGCCTGGATGTGGTATCACAAGGTGGTGGGCGATGAACGATGCCCGATCGTGGATACCTGGTGGCAGACGGAAACCGGCGGGATCATGATCACGCCTCTGCCCGGGGCGACGACGACGAAACCTGGCTCCGCAACCCGTCCGTTCTTTGGCATCAAGCCCGTGCTGGTTGATGGTGAAAATAACGTGATCGATGGGGCGGCGGATGGAAATCTCTGCATCGATCGATCCTGGCCCGGCCAGATGCGCACGGTCTACGGAGATCACCAGCGTTTTGTTGAGACATATTTCACCATGTTCCCGGGACGTTATTTCACCGGCGACGGATGCCGACGCGATCAAGATGGTTATTACTGGATCACGGGCCGCGTTGACGACGTGATTAATGTATCCGGTCATCGGATGGGCACCGCCGAAGTCGAATCAGCGCTGGTGTCACATCCGAAAGTGGCTGAAGCGGCCGTGGTCGGCTACCCGCATGATATCAAGGGGCAGGGGATTTATGCCTATGTCACGCTGGTTGCGGGCGAGGAGCCGGATGACGCGCTGCATGCCGAGCTCAGGCAATGGGTCAGGAAGGAAATCGGTCCGATCGCAACCCCGGATCTGCTGCAATGGGCGCCTGGCCTTCCCAAGACACGGTCCGGCAAGATCATGCGGCGGATTCTGCGCAAAGTTGCGGCGGATGATTTTGCCGAGCTTGGCGATACGTCAACCCTGGCTGATCCGGCGGTGGTGGATGATCTTATCGCCAATCGCCAGAACAGAGGTTGAGGACAAGCCGGAATTCAACGCTGCCCCAAGGTTCAGTCAGGTTGCCTCAGGCACGATGCCAAGTTCAATCGCCCGGCATACTGCATGGGTCCGGTTGCGTGCCCCAAGTTTGCCGCGCAGACTTTTGAGGTGATGTTTCACCGTCACTTCCGAAAGACCGTGAATTCGGGCGATTTCCTTGTTTGACTTTCCCGCCAGCAATCCGGCGAGCATATCCTGCTCTCTGCCGGTAAGCCAGTTATTGGGCAGAAAACTGTTTTCCCCATGATGGGTTGAAACTTCAGCGGGTAGAAAAATCTCCCCCTCGGCCATCAGCGATATGGCGCTGAAAAACGCCTTGATGCCGATATTCTTGGGCACATACCCCGAAGCTCCTGCCTCAAGGACAAGGCGCATCTCCGACTGGCTGGTCGGGGCACCCATAATGGCTACCGGAATATTCCGCTGGGTGGCGTCAAGAATACGGGTCAGGCCGCTAAGCCCCTTCATATCCACAAGACCTGTATCCAGCAAAATCAGGTCCGGCAGCATGCCACGATGCAGCATGTCCACCGTTTCCATGATCCGGGTTGCGGGAATGATCGTCATCTCGCTGTTCATATGACCAGCCTGTTCGATAATCAGATCCCGAGAAAAAATATTTGCATAAGTCAAAATGACTTTCATGGTTTGTCCTCCCAATCTAAGCGAATGCGTATGGGGGAACAGGAAAGCCCAAAGATAAAATACACATCGAATTTGCAATATTGAGTATTATTATACTCAAAATCATTTATCCGAAACTGGCCATAAGGATAGCGGCAGGCTTGATCCTTTGGAGACCATGGACAAAAGAAGTCTAATGCCGGAAGCGTAACGTAAATTTCAGCCCTTCCTCCTGATCCAGCGGGTCCCGGGACCTGCTTTTGTAGCGTTCGAACTCGAAGGTCACGGGGTAATCCTGAACAAAAGCATAACTCGACGTCAGCATAAGGGTATCGCGCTTGCGATCATGATGATCACGAAGCCAGGGCCGGATATGGGCAAAGCTCTTATGATCTCGTCGTGCCTCGATCAGGAAAGGCATCCGGCCAATCATGAACGGGCCAAGCGCCAGGGCGATACGATGGTGCTGACCGGTATTCCACCGCGGGATTGCCCGCTCCTGCCCTCTTGTTGCAATCAGCCTGAAGCCAAGTTCGGCCGGGTGCCGTGGCCGCGGCCTGCCTTGATGTGCAATCCCGATATCAACACCAACATAGCGGGAGGAAAAGGGCGAATCCCCCATCCCCTTCAGTTTTCGGGCGGTGATACCTGAAAGAACATAAAAGGGCTGATCCAGCCTGCTGGCTGAAGACAACCTGAAAACGCGGTTTTTATATCGCCTGTGCCCTGCCTCCGGGCCAAGGGATTCCGTATCATGCCGCAATTGAGCGGAGGCGGAGAGGGTGTGGCGCCCCGCTCGATGGTGATACAATGCCGCAACATGATGCCCCTGACCATGATATTCCCGGTGACTGGTCGCCCGCGCCATGCTGCCAAGCCGCAAGGTCAACCCCCCCTGAACGAGGGGATATCGCCATTCAAGACGAGGCTGAACTTCTGTCCAGAACCCTTTGCGGGCAGGTGTCC
This sequence comes from Alphaproteobacteria bacterium LSUCC0684, assembly GCA_041228335.1. Lineage (NCBI taxonomy): Bacteria > Pseudomonadati > Pseudomonadota > Alphaproteobacteria > Alphaproteobacteria bacterium LSUCC0684. The sequence goes on from CP166130.1 coordinate 2,399,713, forward strand.
CGATCACGAAAGTGTGGCGGGGGCTGCCATCAGGCTGGTTCAGATGAAGATGGCCCAGCATGGCATCAACAACCGAACCGGTTTCAGGCATCACCCGTCTTGCCGGAACAGTCTGACCAAGATTTGCATCATAACCGATGCCTGTTTCCAGATGGAAAAAAGAACCTGATCTTGTGGTGCAATCTAACAGAAACCGGGCACTGTCTTCGCTCATCCAGTCGGCCGGGTCCTGCTGTGTTTGACGGAGTTTGCGAAAAAGTGGCACGGCACGCCTGCAGGAGCCATTCTGCCAGTAGCTGACGGCGATTTCATAATCAAGCCTCCTGCTACCGCCAAGACCTCTTGACTGCGCCTCTTCTGCGAGCGTCGCGGCAGCGGCTACATCACCCAGACGCCGCCACAAGATCAGGGCGAGAACAACCTTTTCCCCATCCTCAAGAATTTCCGCCCGGTTGGCGCTTAGATAATGGCGAATAGCTGATACATCCTCACTATCCAGAAGGATCATCAGCGATGCGATCCCTGCCGGGGCCGAAGGTAACGGCAACTCCGCCCGCCCCGCCGTAAAATTAAAATTGGCGGCAACTGCAAGGGCGCACAAGAACAGGAAAGACCGGCAATGCATCCCACCTTGATGCCACAGTCATGGTTAAAAAAGATTTAACCGATGGAAAATATCTGCGTCGGGCAACTTACCGCCTAGAAATCAATATCGAGGGTGAGGCGAAATTCCCCGTCTTCCGCGCCAGGCTGATGGCTTCTGTTCTGGATATATGTCACCGCTGCCGTCAATTTCATGCTGTCTTGACCAGCGAGAGGCATATCCAGCCCCGCCATCAGGCGTCTTTCCCGTGACCGGAGAGAGAGATCAAGTTCCACTGGATGAAAAACTGCAGCCTTGCCTGAACCCGTCACCGGTGCCATCAGCGTCAGTTTCCCATCACGAAGCGCCGGGGGCTGGCTGAGATCAAGCCGCCAGCGCTGCTGCCCCGGGGTGGTATGCGTTACGCCGATTCGCCAGGAATCGTACCAGATCCCGCCACCATGAATGAGGCTTGGAGAGGCCCCTTCAAGCCTGGTATATCCGGCGAGGACTTCAGCCGTTGCGGTAACCGGCCCGAGATTCTTCTCCCGGCCCATCGCTACCCAGCCTGAACGATGCCCGCCCAGTTTCAGCGCGCCATATCCCCCGCCATCAAGCCAGCGGGCGCTGCGATCAAAGCCAAGGCTGATCCATTTTGCCTCTTCTCCCTGCCATTCCTTGAGAAGATGGATGGCCTGCCGTTCATTTCCCAGCCCGACAAGATAGCGTGTTATCTCCCCCGATGAAGTGAAAGCGTATCCCGCCCAACGGTCAAGCGGCATGGCTGGAATATCGAGCATCCGCCGGTCCTCCGCCGTCTGGCCAGGAACCTGCCCGGCGCCGGCAATAAGAAACCGCTGACCTTCCGGAAGCTCCTGCATCACCGCAACCACCGGTGAGGGTTGATCGAAAGGCGCAGGCTCCGCCCCCGCCGCAAGTGCCCCAAGGGGGAATTGATACAGCGTGCCATCGAAATCATCTTCAATCACCGCGGCGATTCCATCCAGCCGGTCAAGAAGCGGCATGGCCATCATCGACGGGAGAGTAAGGCCGCTTCCGGCAAGATCCGCACGCTCGCCATTGCCAAGCAGAACCGCGTTAGGGGAGATCGGCTGTATCGCCTCATCAATCTGGATGAGTCCATGGCCGAAGACGCTGCGCATCGCCGCCTCACCGCAACTGTCGAGGGTGCATCCGGCCGCGGTGGTCAACCCGTCATATGTTGCCGTTACCTTCAGTCGTGCCACCGCCATCCGCGGGGTCAACCCCGGGATCTGATCGATCAGCAACCCGATGGCAGCCGAGACAACCGGGGCGGCCATGGATGTGCCGGATTTTCGGGTATAGCCACCTTCATGGTCGGCGCCGAGAATACCATTGTCACCCTGGTTGTCACCGCCTCCCGGTGCCGCCAGACACCAGGCCGCCGCGATACCGCATCGATTGGTATAGGAAGGCTCCACCCCTTCCGTGTCCACCGCAACCACCGCCAGCCAGTTCGGCTCAAGCTCAGGCAGATGATAGGGAAGACCACTGCGGATAGAGACCTGATTGTCGCTGCCATTGCCTGCCGCCCAGACCATGATCGGCCCGTTCTCGGTGGCAACCTGCCGATAGGCCGTGATCTCATCACGCAGGAGATCCTCGATTCGGGACCTGCTCATATCGTCAATCTCGTAATATGATGACCAGGAATGGTTGACCACCGGCAGATCACGAGCCAGCGCATCCCCCAGAAGACCGGGAACCATGACGTTGCCGCTTCTGCCCTGAAACGTGCCGGTGCTGCCAAGAATCCGGTAGGAAACAATCCGGCTGAGCGGCGCCACGCCCTGAATACCGATACCGTCACTTCCAGCCGCTACAAGACTGGCCACATGCGTGCCATGGCCATGTTCATCAAGGAGGCCATCTGCCGTGCCATGCCAGTCGCCACCACCCAGGACACGGCCGCTGAATTCCTCATGCCCGGCAGCAACTCCACTATCCGCAACGCCAATGGTAACGGACTGCCCCGTCCCGCCGGACAAAAACACCTGACTCGCCCCAACCTGGAAAAGCCCCGGGCTGTTCTGCTTTTCGACCACATTAATCGATCCGGTATCTGCCGGGGGCTGGCGGATCTCCGGCCGGGGCTGGGCGCCGCCACCCCCGCCGCCACCGCCACCGCCGCATCCCGTTAACAAACCGGATATAACAATAAGATGATATCCTTTGATCTTCCGTCTATTATCCCTGTTCATTTTCGTCACTCCTGACTTCGAACAGGGTATTTGTTAACGAAAGGTTAACGTTAGGGAACTATCCCGATGGGGATATGATCCCGACTAATCGTTCCATTCATGACCATTAAGTCCAGTTCAGATGAAAACAATAAAGAGGACGAGGGCGACTGTCACCACGGCGAGGATCACCCCGGCCAGATCACGGCTGCGTTCCGAAGGCAGCAACATCATCAGGCGCGCGCCGGCATAGCACCAGAGACTGTGAAAAATCACCTGAACACCCATGAAGGTGCCGGCAATACTCAGAAATCTCAGCCAGGGATCATCGAAACCCGGCCCGTAGCTGGACCAGGAGATCGTCAGCATCGCCCAGGCCTTGGGATTCATGGGATGCACCATCAACCCCTTGATGAAGCCGGGAGGTTGGTGGAGTGTACCCGTTTCCCGGAAGGGCCGAATCATGGAAAAACTCAGCCAGATCATGAAGGCCGCCGAACCATAGGTGAGCAGATCAAGCAGCACCGGCATTGCACGGAGCATTTCATAAAATCCAAGCGCGATGACAGCGTTGAGAAGAAATTTCCCGGTGATTATCCCGATGAGAAAACGCAACGATGCCCTGAGGCCGAATCGGGCGCCAGCGGCCATCAGCACCATATTGGCAGGTCCTGGCGAGCCCACCATGAAAGCAACAAAAAGAAACAGCGCCCAGAACATCAGCCCGGGCCTATAACAGCAGGGCTGAACATAAAACCACCAGCGCCGCCCCAATCCAGGCACCGAGAGGCGGGATGAGACGTGTCTTCGCCCAGACAAAGGGCAGCAGCATCAGTGGCGCGGTCGAGGACAGGATGGACACCATGCCAACCGGGCCCGTTTCCAGCGCCTTGAGAAGAAGCGCCATCCCGAATGCCATGCCGAAAAACCCGTTGCCGAGAATATGCGGGATGAGATCACGATCCGGCAGGATCTTTGCCGGTCCCCGCCCGCGCCCGCGCTCAACCGGCAGAATCAGCCAGAAGACCAGCATGGCAACGGTGACCCGCCAAAGCCCGGCAGTGGCCGGATCAAGCCCGCCTTCCATGACCGGCCGCATCATCAGAACACCGATTGCCTGCCCGAGCGCGGCCAGAAGACCGAAGACAATTCCAAGCCAGAGCGGCGGCGTCAGTTCTTCCCACACATGGATAAGATCGCGCCGCTTGCCATAGATTACCGCCAGCACAATCCCGGCAAAGCCGAGCGAGATAGCGAGCAGCATCCGCAGGGTCAGCACCTCACCAAGAAACAGCCAGCCAAGAAAAGCCGCAATCGGGGCATTGGCGGCAAAAAGAATGCCTGTGCGCCGGGGGCCCATGCGCCGCATGGTCTGGAAAAGAAAATAATCCCCTCCGGCCGCGCCGATCAAGCCGCTGAGGACAATCAGCAACATATCGCTTCGGGCAACCGTAAACCCGGTGCCGGTGGCAAGCACATACACCAATAGCATCAGGAAACTTGTCAGCATCCGGAGACGATTGAAATGCATTGAGCCGAGACGTTTTGCCGGAAGATGGCCGAAAACACCAGCGAGGCACCAGCTCAGCGCTGCCCCGAGGGCAAGAAATGATGCAATGGCCATATGTCAGCCTCAGCCCAGGGAATCGAGGGCCTGGCGCAAATCCGAAATCAGGTCATCGGCGTGTTCAAGCCCGACGGAAAGGCGGATCAACCCGTCGCCGATGCCCATGGCCAGCCGATCCTCTTCCGCAACACTGGAATGTGTGGTCGTGGCCGGATGGCAGGCGAGCGATTTGGCGTCGCCCAGGTTATTTGAAATATCGATGAGCTCAAGGGCATCGAGCATCTGCCAGGCCGCTTTTCTGCCGCCGCGCAGATCAAACGAGACCAGCGTGCCGCCATGGGACATCTGGCGGCAGGCAAGTTCATATTGCGGATGGGACGGATGATGCGGGTAGCGCAGCCATGCCACCGCCGGGTGATCGGCCAGGGCTTCGGCAATCCGATGCGCATTCGCCGCCATGCGATCAACCCTGAGCGAGAGAGTTTCAAGAGACTTGAGCACCACCCAGGCATTGAATGCACTGATAGCCGGCCCGGTCTGGCGATAGAATTTAAGCAAATCCCCGCAAATCAACTCTTCCGAGCCAAGCAGAGCACCGCCAAGCACTCTTCCATGGCCATCGTGATGCTTGGTGATCGAATACATCACCATATCCGCGCCGAGTTCCAGCGGCTTCTGTCCTGTCTGGGTGCCGAAGACATTATCCACCACCACCAGCGCCCCGGCACGATGCGCAAGCTCGGCGACAGTGCGAATATCCACAAGATCAAGCATCGGATTGGACGGGCTTTCAAGGAAGACCATTTTCACCGGATGACGCAGCGCCTCTTCCCATTCCTCAAGCCGGGTGCCATCAACAAACTGACGTTCAATTCCCCAACGTGGCAGGATTTCATCGATCACCGAATAACAGGCCCCAAAGAGTGCCCGACTCGCGACAATGCGATCTCCCTGGCTGAGCATGGATGCAACACCGCTGAACATCGCCGCCATGCCCGTCCCCATGGCAAGACAGGCCTCTGCCCCTTCGAGAAGAGCAAGCCTTTCCTGAAGCATGGTCGCCGTCGGATTACCAAAACGGGAATAGAGAAACCGGTCGATATCGCCGTCAAACGCGCAGGCTGCTTCCTCGGCGCTTGAATACACAAAGCCGGAATTCAGGTACAAGGCCTCTGCCGTTTCCATATTTCCACTGCGATGGAGGCCACCACGCACGCTCAGCGTGTCTTTATGCCAGTTCTTCTTGGTCATCGTTTTCCAGTGAATTAGCTCAAAGCTCGGTCTTAGGGCCTTGGCGCGTGCTTGGCAAGAATTCTTTGCAAGGTGCGGCGATGGAGCTTGAGCCGCCGGGCTGTTTCCGAGACATTGCGGCCACATTGTTCATAAACCCGCTGGATATGCTCCCAGCGCACCCGATCAGCGGACATCGGGTCTTCCGGCGGCGGCGGTAGCTCATCCCCCTGCTGAAGCAGGGTGGCTGCAATGATATCAGGATCGGCGGGCTTTGGCAGGTAGTCTACCGCTCCGGCTTTGACGGCGGCGACCGCGGTTGCGATATTACCAAACCCGGTCAGCATGATCACCCGGCAGTCCGGATGCCTTTCCTGAATGAGGGGTACGATTTCAAGACCGTTGCCATCCCCGAGTTTCATGTCAAGTACTGCATGGGTAAGCATATGTTCATTGATGATTTTTGTTGCGTCCGCCACACCATCGGCATCGAAAACCGTGAAGCCACGGCGTTCCATCACCCGTGCCAGCCGTCCGCGAAGTGGCGCATCATCATCGACAATCAGCAATCTCCGCGTTTCGGTTGTCATTTTCTGAGCCCTTTTCTCATTTTCTTTTTATGTCTCAACCCACTATATATTCCTTTTGTGCTCAAGGGCAAATCTCCTTGGTTATTCCGGCAGGGCCATATCCACATCAATGCCCTGGCGAGGGAATGTCAGCATGACCCGTGCGCCACCTTCCTTCCTGTTCATCAGCCGGATCTGGCCGTTGATATGTTCGACCATCGTATAGGCAATGAAGATGCCCAGACCCATATGCCCGCTTGCCCCGCCTCTGGTGCTGATATAGGGATCGCCCAGCCGGGCCAGCACCGAAGACTGAAACCCCGGGCCGTCATCGTCAATGGTCAGGCGGAACTGCCGGTCATCCCAGGAAAGGTCAATCCGCACCACCTGCCGGGCAAACTGGACGGCGTTATCGATAAGGGTTTCAAGCGAATGCAGAATTTCAGGCCGCCGGGTTACCCGCGGCTCGGGGGATGCGTCCGATCCGGTGACGTTGAGCCGGATCATCTGCCGCGAATCTTCAAACCTTTCGTCAACAAGCCCCTGGATGAGTGCCGATATCGTCATCGGATCCCAGCTTTCCTGCCCGAGGTTGATGGCATCCTGATTGAGTTCAGCGAGAATCTGGCGGCAGCGTTCGGTTTCCTGTTTCAGCAGCAGGATATCCTCCCGGTAACTTTCCGGGTCAACGGGCTTTTCCAGGTCCCGCCCAAGGTCATGCGCCACCAGCGTGATGGTGTTGAGCGGTGAGCCCAGCTTATGTGCCGCCGCCGTTGCCAGCGAACCCAGGGAGACCATCTGCTGCTCGCGTTCAAGCGTAAGTCTCGCTTCGGCAAGACCTCGTGCCAGCCGCCGCGCCTGGCTTGCCACCATGCCGGCGTAGATTGCGATGAAGACGGTTGTCAGCACCAGCGCCGCCCACAGTCCTGCCATGTAAAGTGGCGGCAAGACCAGCTCCCCCGAAAGCCAGGGAAGCGGGCGGTGATACATCGCAAGCGCGCTCACCAGCCCGGCCACGAGCAGCACCAGCGCGGCGGTCTCCCGCTGGCTCAGGATCGTTGCCGAAATCGTTATCGGCGCCAGAAACATGATGGCAAACGGGTTGGCCAGCCCGCCCGTCAGGTAGATCAGCACGGCAAGCTGCACTGTATCAAAACCAAGCAGCGTGAAGATCCATTTCCTGCTGATCTGTCCGCCCTGATACGTTGTCAGGGTCTGCCACAAACCAACCAGCGCCGAAATGGCAATGACCACAAGGCACGCCACCAGAGGCAAGGGAAAGCCAAGGCCGAAATGCACAATCAGGATCGCGCTAATCTGCCCGGTCAGGGCAATCCACCTGACATTCGCCAGCACACTGGTGGTAATTGCCGTTGTCACGCCAGTGGTATGAAAAGCCTGTTCGGGCATCGCTCATCCCTTCGGGTTGGCGTGTTCAGACGTCAAGATTGGCAACTTTGAGCGCGTTTTCCTGAATGAACTGCCTGCGTTCTTCCACCGCTTCCCCCATGAGCGTGGAAAAGGCATCTTCGGCATCTTCCTCATGGTCAATCTGGACCTGAAGAAGCGTCCGCTGATTGGGGTCAAGCGTGGTCTCCCAGAGCTGTTCGGGATTCATCTCCCCAAGGCCCTTATAGCGCGAGACCTGTGCCCCTTTGCGGCCAGCCTGAAACACCGTTTCCACCAGATCAACCGGCCCATGGACCGTGGCTTCCCCACCCTGGACCCGCAACGACGGCGGCCGGGCAAAGTAATCCTGCAGCATCGGCGCCATTTCATCGAGACGGCGGGCTTCTTCGGTTGCCAGCAAGCGCCGCGAAAGCAGGTAGCGCTCGGTTACCCCACGCAAGGTGCGGCTGATTTCCATGACCTTGCCGCCCGGCATGGAGGCATCGTCGATCAGCGCGCCGCTCCAGCCACGTTCCAGCGGATCGCTCAATCCTTCAAGCCGGCGGGCGAGATAGGACGCCGCCTCGGCATTGGTGATCGCCTCAGGCGTCAGCAGGCCGGCAATCGATGCCTGTTCAACCACCATACTGCTGCCCACGGTTCGCGCAAGCGATGCGATGCAGCGGCCAGCCGCGGCCGATGAGGTAACAAGCTGAAATAGATCCTCACCAATGATCTGGCCGCCATCAGCCTGAATGAGGATCGAATCCTTGAGACCGGCTTCCTGGAGATACTGGTCAAGATTGCGCTGGTCCTTGAGATAGACTTCCGAACTGCCACGTTTGGCCCGGAACAGCGGCGGCTGGGCGATATAAAGATAGCCGCGTTCGATCAGGGGCTTCATGTGGCGGAAGAAAAAGGTCAGCAGCAATGTCCGGATATGACTGCCATCGACATCGGCATCGGTCATGATGATGATGCGGTGATACCTGGCCTTGTCGGGGTCCATATCGGCATTGCCCACCCCGGCCCCAATTGCCGTGATCAGGGTACCAAGCTCTGCCGAAGACAGCATCTTGTCCACCCGGGCGCGTTCGACGTTGAGGATCTTGCCACGCAGGGGCAGAATTGCCTGATTGGCGCGGTCTCGCCCTTGTTTGGCAGAACCACCGGCCGAGTCCCCCTCGACGAGGAACAATTCGGATTTCGCCGGATCCTTCTCCTGGCAATCGGCAAGTTTGCCGGGCAGGCTTGCTATATCCATCACCCCTTTGCGCCGGGTCAATTCCCTCGCCTTGCGCGCCGCTTCGCGCGCCGCCGCCGCCTCATAGGCTTTGGAGACGATTTTCCGCGCTTCGCCCGGGTGCTCTTCAAGCCACTGAGACAGCGCATCCGCCACCACCGCGTCGACAATCGGCCGGACTTCCGATGAAACCAGCTTGTCCTTTGTCTGGGAGGAGAATTTCGGATCAGGAACCTTGACTGAAATGATCGCCGTCAGGCCTTCGCGGGCATCGTCACCGGAAAGCTGGATCTTTTCCTTTCGTGCAATACCGCTTTCCTGTGCATAGGCATTGATGACCCGGGTCATCGCCGCCCTGAACCCGGCAAGATGCGTGCCGCCGTCACGCTGGGGAATATTATTGGTAAAGCAGAGCGTTGTTTCGTGGTAACTGTCGGTCCATTCCATGGCCAGTTCAACGCCCACATCATCCTTCTCGATGGAGTTTGCAATCGTCTCGTGCAGGGCGGTGCGAGACCGGTCAAGCCAGCTCACAAATTCCTTGAGGCCGCCCTCATAATGGAATCTGCTGATTTTCTGTTCGGCCTGGCGATCATCGGTCAGCTGGATATTGACCCCGCTGTTGAGGAAAGCCAACTCCCGCAGCCGATGTTCCAGCGTCGCGTAATCGAAATCGATATTGGAAAATGTTTCCGTTGACGGCATGAAGGTGATTTCCGTGCCTGTCTTATCACCACATGGTTCGACAACCGTCAGCGGACCTTCCGCCTCACCATGTTCAAAACGGATGGCGTGTTTCTGGCCGCCCCGGTAAATCACCAGATCAAGGCTTGATGAAAGTGCGTTCACCACCGATACTCCAACCCCGTGCAGACCGCCCGACACCTTGTAGGAATTATTGTCGAACTTGCCGCCCGCATGCAGTTGGGTCATGATCACCTCCGCTGCCGAGACACCCTCTTCGGGATGGATATCGGTAGGGATGCCGCGGCCATTATCCGTGACCGTGACCGACCCGTTGCCGTTGAGAATGACCTCAACCAGATCGCAATGTCCGGCCAGGGCTTCGTCGATGGCATTATCAACAACCTCATAGATCATGTGATGCAGCCCGGAGCCGTCATCGGTATCGCCGATATACATCCCCGGACGCTTGCGCACCGCATCAAGACCGCGAAGGACCTTGATGGAATCCGCGTCATATTGATCTGCTTCTGTCACATCAACAGGATCATCTGGCTGGTCGTTATTCATGATACACTCCTCATATCCCGAGCGGCAGGGCGGGTAGCCCCGTGATTATCCAGGAAAACAAACTGCGCCCGCCCCGGCATTGGCTGAAAGGCGTCCTGATCGGTGCCGCTGAACCAGACCTGGCCTGCCAGTTCTGACGTCAGATCATAAAGCGATGCCCGCCGCTCCGCATCAAGATGGGAGGCAATGTCGTCAAGCAGCAGCAGGGGCGGTCGCTGGAGGCGCCTCGCCTGAAGCCGGGCATGGGCCAGAACAACCGAAATAACCAGTGCTTTCTGCTCCCCGGTAGAAGAGAGTTCCGCGGTCTGGCCGGTTCCGGAATGGGTCACCGTCAAAAGGCTGCCCGAAGGACCGGGAAGGCTGCGCTCCCCCCTGAGACGTGCCGCATTGGCTTTGCGCCGGATCATATCCTCCACATCCACGGCTGGCATTGTCTCAAGCCATTTTTCCGCAAGGCCTTCCAGTTTCAGCCGGGCCGATGGAAACGACGGCAAAGGCTGGGCTGCTTCCACATCCAGCGCCGATACCAGCGCCTGGCGGGCTGCGATGATCGCCACCCCGGATTCCGCCATCTGTGCTTCGAGCGCGTCATACCAGTGACTGTCTTTCGCCCCTTCTTCAAGCAAGCGGTTACGCTGGCGGGCCGCTTTGTCGTATCGCTGCAACCGGCCGGCATGGGCCGGATCAAAAGCAATGACCAGCCGATCCAGAAACCGCCGCCGCTCCGATGGCGCCGCACCAAGGACGGCATCCATATCCGGAGTCAGCCAGGAAATGGCAAATCGTTCCGCAAGCGCCATCTGGGACGCGTATTCGCCATCTATACGAACCACCCGGCGCGGGTTTTCACCTTCGGCACGAGGGAGCACGCCGGTCCCGGCCTTGACCGGGCCATCCGGGGTTTCAATCCGGGCAGAAACAGACCAGGACCTGGAGTGATCTTCCACTTGCCCGCCTGCCTGCCATCGCGGCAGTTGCATGGCCTGCGCGCGGCGAAGCCCCCGCCCCGGGGACAGAAGCGATATGGCTTCAAGCAGATTGGTCTTGCCCGCGCCGTTAGGGCCAATCAGCACCACTGCCCCGTGATCAAGGGTCAGCGACAGCCGGCCATAGGAACGGAACGATTCAAGGTGAATTTCACGCAACCAGACCGCTGGCCCAGGATCAGCCGGAAGAAATGAAACAGAACTCGTGGACGGATTGACCATCTCCCCTCATCAAACCCGCATAGGCATCAGCACAAAGAGATTGGCATCATCTCCGGGTGACCGGATCAGGGTCGGCGCCGACGCATCGGATAGCGCGAATTCCATCACCTCGCCTTCAACCTGGTTGGCGATATCCATCAGATAACGTGCGTTAAACCCGATCTCGATATCATCACCCTGATACTGGACTTCGAGGGTTTCCGTCGCGCTGGCCGCATCCGGGCTTGACGCCGAAAGTACCAGAACGGATGAGCTGATCGCCAGTTTCACCGAGCGTGATTTTTCCGCCGAGATCGTCGAGACCCGGTCCACCGCCTCTTTGAAAACGGCAACAGGCACCTGCATGATATGGGCGTTTTCCGTCGGGATGACGCGCTGATAATCCGGGAAGGTGCCGTCAATCAGTTTGGTGCTGAGCTGGATGCTGCCAAAACTGAGCCGGGCCCTGGTATCGGTCAGCCCGATGCGCACGTCACCTTCAAATTCATCGATGAGTTTGCTCATCTCTCCCACGGCCTTGCGCGGGATAATGACCGAAGGCATGGTCTCTGCCCCTGCCGGCAGGTCCATCTGGGACCGCGCCAGGCGATGCCCGTCGGTGGAAACAGCCCGTAGCACATGACCATCCGCGTGATGCAGATAGATGCCGTTGAGATAGTAGCGGGTTTCTTCGGTCGAAACGGCAAAGCGCGTGTTTTCGATCAAGGCCTTGAGCTCTGCGGCCGCCAGCACAAACTCGGTGGACATGGCCTGATCGGAAAGCGCCGGAAAATCCTCAACCGGCAGCGTGGGGAGGGCAAAACTTGAACGCCCCGCACTGATCGTGATCTGACCTGTTCCGGTGGCGGTGATATCGATCTCGGATCCATCGGGGAGTTTGCGAACGATATCATAGAGAAGCTGGGCCGGAGTAGTGACCACGCCGGGCTCGGCAACCGCTGCTGCGACCGTTTCCACGATATCCATATCCATATCGGTCGCCGTCAGCATCAGCTGGCTGTTTTCCGCCCGCAATACGACATTGGAGAGAATAGGGATGGTGTTGCGCCGCTCGACAACACTCTGGACATGGCCGAGAGGTTTCAGGAGGGCCGTACGGTCAATGGTCAGCTTCATGGTTTCCTCATTGCTGTGCGGTGGATCATGGGAGAACAGATTTCCCGAGCACATGGTCAATACACAAAATATAGCATATTTTGTTCTTAAATAACCAGAATATTGTGTAATTTAAGGGGCGAAATGCTCCCTTAACCGCCCACATTCAGAAGCGATTTCAACATCGCCATATCTTCCGCCATGACCGGGTCTTCGGCCAGCATCTTTTCCACCTTGCCAACCGCGTGCATCACCGTCGTGTGATCCCGGCCACCAAAATGATGCCCGATTTCAGGATAGGAACTGGTGGTCAGGGTCTTCGATAGATACATCGCAACCTGGCGCGGCTGTACAATGTTACGGGACCGCCGCTTGGAGTGCATTTCATCAAGCCTGATATTGTAATGGCGGGCTACTTCACGCTGAATTTCGCCAACCGATACCTGCCTGTTGCTGGCCCGCAGCACATCGGCGAGGACTTCATGCACCGTGTCGATGGTGATGGGAGCGTTGATGAGCATGCCATAGGCGGCAAGACGATTGATCGCCCCTTCAAGCTCCCGGACATTGGACGTGATCTTATGGGCGAGAAACTCCATCACCTTATCGGGCAGATGAAGCCCTTCCATTTCAGCTTTAGACTGAATTATCCCCATTCTGAGCTCGAAGGTGGTCGGATGGATATCGGCCACCATCCCCCAGTTAAGCCGGGAGCGCAGGCGTTCTTCCATGCCGGAAAGATCCGTCGGCGATTTATCGGCGGAAATGATGATCTGCTTGTTCTGGTCGATAAGCGCGTTGAAAGTGTGAAAAAACTCTTCCTGGGTTGAATCCTTGCCGCCGATGAACTGCACGTCATCAACCATCAGCACATCCACGGAGCGGAATTCCTCCTTGAACTGCATGGTGTTCTTGTGGCGCAACGCCTTGATGAACCGGTGCATGAAGACTTCGGCGGAAAGATACACCACCCGGCGCCGTGAAAAACGCTTCTTGATATCCCAGGCGATGGCATGCATCAGGTGAGTCTTGCCAAGGCCAACCCCGCCATGGATGAAGAACGGATTGAAGACCGGGCTTTCGCTTTCCGCCGTCCGCATGGCAGCGGCATAGGCAAGCTGATTGGATTTGCCGACAATGAAATTTTCAAACGTCATGCGCGGATCAAGCCGGCCGCCAAATTCATCATACCCGTCCATCGTTGCCGAAACTTCGGCACGCACCGGTTGCTCCGAGGCCCGGCGGGGTGATTCCGGCAGGCTGGCAACCCCGCGGCTCAATACGATCTCGACATGATCTACCTCTGGCCATTCGAGCTTGAAATTCGCCCGCAGCCGATCCGCAAACTGGCTTGAGACACGGGTGCGAACAAGTTTTGTTTCAGCACCAAGGATGATTTTGCTGCCTGTTTTTTCAATGAATTTCAGGTTGCGGATCCAGGATTTCCATACCGTATCACCCAGATTGTTTTTCATCCGTTGCTGAACACGTCCCCAGGCATCCTGAAGGGCGGCTGTGGTCAATTCCTCGGATCTCTTGTCGCTGGTCGGAATTTCTCGGGGAGGATGGATTGGTGATGTATCTGTCAATGCCATCTCCCTGGCTGGATTAAAAACTAAACTCACGCATCAACGGTCATGGAGACCATGCCGCAACAAAGCGAAAGACAAAATGATCAGCCCTTATCAGGCCACGCATAATGGAAATCTGTTCAAGGAATGCCACCAGAGCCATGGCATGAACCGAGATATTAAGTCCGTAGCGTTACTTCATACTTCACCGACCCGCTTTAATATTTCAAGGTTGAAATGCAGTCCATTTCCTTTTTTTTTCATGTCAAGCACGAATTCCACATCCAGTGACCGATATTTCCACGTTTTCCTGAAAAAATTTCATCATTATTTTCCGGTCAGGATGAGGACAGGCATTCCCTCCCTTCTGCCGGAGCAGCTCCCAAACACTATGTTGATTGCCCTTATTCTGAAAAACGAAATGTTTTCAGTATGTGAATCGCCCACCTTCGCCTGACACACAAACTCTGGCCTCTAACATTGCGGGTAGGCGGGCGTGATCCGATTCGCAAAAAAAACGCCCGCAGATGATGCGGGCGTATCCGGTCAGGCGCGGCGCAAGTTTATGCGGCAAGGGCCTTGATACGTGCCGAAAGGCGTGAAAGCTTGCGGGCAACGGTGTTCTTGTGCATCACCCCGCGGGTAACACCGCGATGCATTTCAGGCTGGGCTTCCTTGAGGGCAGCGCGGGCTTCTTCTGCATTACCTGCACTGATGGCGGCTTCGACCTTTTTGATGAAGGTACGGATGCGGCTACGCCTGTTGCTGTTGATCAGGTTGAACGCGTCGTTGCGGCGGATGCGCTTTTTCGCAGACTTATGATTTGCCATCTGGCGGACTCATCTGTTGTTTAGAAACGGATAAGACAGCCCCTCAGGCTGTCAATTAGTTGGTCTTATGCCTTATATGGAGGGCATGTGTCAAGGCCTTTGGGCAGAGATGCCTTCAGGCGATTTTACGTCATTCGGGTTGCAGCATGATTTTCCAGAGCCGACCTGCTGCGGTTGCCACCTCTTCCAGCCGCAGCCTCTCACCCTGACGCGCCCAGGACATTGCCCCTGTCGGTGTCCATCCAAGAGGCGGCAGGGCCTGATCGTAATATGCGCTGATTTCGCCTCCGGTCATTGTTCCGCTCAGATAAATCATGACGATGCGCCCGGTGGGGCTTTCAAAAGCAAAGCCAAGCCCTGGCTCGACATCAAGCTCAGGCGAGATGGGAAGATCCCCGACCCATTTTGTCTGTGGCAGATCAGTCGCCCTGACTTCACCTGGCAGAGTGGTCAGCGCCATGAGGATCATCAGGCATGCAAGCAATGTTTTCATATCTGAAACCTACTCTACCTCTGGCAGGATGAGCAATAAAAACTCGCACGTCCAGCTTGGCGGATCATCCGTATTGAACCCGTGCAGCGGTGGCAGTCTTCACCCTCTCTGCCATAGACATCAAGACGCTGGACAAAATACCCGATCTCTCCGCCGGGCTGAACATGATCCCGTAAGGACGTCCCTCCATCGGCGATGGCATCTTTGAGCACGTCGATAATGGCATGCGCCAGTTTTTCAGCCCGTACAGCGCTGATATTTCTCGCCTGCCGGCGTGGGGATATCCCTGCCCTGAACAGCGCTTCACTTGCATAGATATTGCCAATTCCGGCGATGATCCGCTGATCAAGAAGCGCCGTCTTGATCGAGGTTTTCTTCCCCGCCATTGCCTTGAGCAGAAAGGGCCCGTTCATGGCGTTGCCAAGGGGTTCGATCCCCATATTCCGCAACAGAGGGTGTTTGCCCTCATCTCCCGCCCGGCAGATCGCGATACCGCCAAAACGGCGCGGGTCATTGAGCACGATATGATGCCGGGTTGGGCCTGATGCTTTTCCCCGGGTGATCAGGACAAGATGATCATGCGCCTTCTCGCCCCCGGCATCTCCTTTATCGGAGCTCAAGAGCGGGGTGATTCGGACCGATCCCGACATGCCGAGATGGATCAGCATCGTCACCGGCATCCTGCCGTGGTTCACGATATCCATCAGGATGTATTTGCCGCGTCGCCGGATACCCGTGATCGTCCCGCCGTTGATCTTTTGCTCAAGATCAGCAGGGATTGGCCATCGCATCACCTTGCCCGATGTCCAGACAGACGTGATTTCCTGCCCACTTGCGGCATCGGCAAGAGCCTGGCATACGGTTTCGACCTCCGGTAATTCGGGCATGATGCTTTCCCCTTTCCTTCGCCCCTGATATAAGACCTCTATGAGCAAAAAATCCAGACCTGTCCTTACCGCTGATGATCCGATTGATTTCGGGGATGAGATTATTCCCGCAAGCGAAAAGGCGGGCCGTGTCCGGGCTGTTTTTGACAGTGTTGCCTCTTCTTATGATGTGATGAATGATGTCATGAGTCTCGGCATCCATCGCCGATGGAAAGATATTCTCATCCGGCATATTGCGCCCCGCGCAGACCAGCACCTTGTTGACCTTGCTGGCGGTACTGGCGATATCTCCGCCCGCTTCCTCAAGGCTGGTGGTGGCGCCGCGACCATTGTCGATATCAATACCGAAATGATGGCCGCCGGCCGCAAGCGTCCCGATCTTGCGCGTTTTGATCATCTTTCCTGGGTTGCCGGCGATGCCCAGGCGATCCCGCTTGCTGATGCTACAGCTGATGTTGTCACGATTGCGTTTGGCCTCCGAAATGTGACGGATCGTGACGCGGCGGTTGGTGAGGCATTCCGTATCCTCAAGCCCGGTGGGCGATTCTTCTGTCTTGAATTTTCCCGGGTGAGGTCACGCCCGCTTTCCTCTCTTTATGATCTCTGGTCAAGGTTTTTGCCCGGCATGGGTCAGCTGATCGCCAATGATTCCGAAAGCTACCGGTATCTGGTTGAATCCATCCGCCGTTTTCCCCCGCAGGAAGAAGTGTCCGCCATGTTCGCCGCCGCCGGTTTCTCCCGGGTCAAATGCCGCGACCTCACCGGGGGAATTGCCGCCATTCACTGCGGCTGGAAACTTGACCTATGATGATCATCTTCCGCCTTCCTGTTGTTCTTCTGGTGCTGGCGCGGGGGGGGATTCTCGGCCATCTGGTCCGTACCGGGATGCTGCCGGGCTGGCTTGGTGGTCTTTTTCGCAGTCTTGATGGCGTCTTCAGCTGGGGACGCAAGGATCGCCCGGGGATCGCCCTTGCCAGCGCCCTTTCACGGCTTGGCCCGGGGTTTATCAAATTTGGCCAGGCGCTCTCGACCCGCGCTGACCTGATCGGGGCGGACACCGCCGCCGACCTTGCCACCCTGCAGGATCGATTGCCGCCCTTTTCCTCTCTTCTGGCACGAAAAACCATTGAGCAGGAACTTGGCCAGCCGCTGAGCGATGTGTTCAATGATTTCGATGATATGCCGGTGGCGGCGGCTTCCATCGCCCAGGTGCATTTTGCGACTTTAGCCGACGGGCGGGATGTGGCCGTCAAAATCCTGCGGCCGGGTATCCGGCGCCGGGTTGAAAAGGATATCCGCTTTTTCCGCGCCATGGCCCGGCTTGTGGAGACTCTTGCCCCTGCCACCCGGCGTCTTAAACTGGTTCACGCCGTCGATCAGTTTGCCTATTTATCCGATGTTGAACTTGATTTGCGGCTCGAAGGGGCAGCCGCCGGCAAACTTGCGGATAACCATCATGCGGATGAGGGTATCCATATCCCCTGGATCGAATGGAAACTGACGACCGAGCGGATGCTTGTAATGGAGCGGATCGAAGGCACACGCATTGATGACCGCGAAGCACTGATCGCGGCGGGACATGATATCGATGCGATCACCCGGGCCGCCGCACGTTGCTTTTTTGTTCAGGTTTTCCGTGATGGATATTTTCACGCTGATATGCACCCGGGCAATATTTTCATTCGTGATGATGGCGTGCTTGTTCCCATTGATTTCGGGATCATGGGAGATTTGAGCCTGACAGACCGGCTTTTCCTTGCCCGGCTTCTCAACGCCATGCTGGATCGGAACTATTCCACCGTGGCAAGCCTGCATGCCGAGGCCGGGATGATCAGCCCCGCTGTCTCGCGCGAAGGCTTTGCCCAGGCGGTGCGCGCCGTCACCGAGCCGGTGATGGACAAACCCATGGGTGAGGTGTCGCTCGGCACGGTACTCGGCCAGATTTTCGGGCTGGCGCGCCGGTTTGATATCTCCGTCCAGCCGCAGTTCACCCTCCTTCAGAAAACCATGGTCATGGCCGAAGGGGTGGGGCGGCAGCTCAATCCGGATGCGAATATGTGGCCGCTGGCCCGCGATCTGGCCGAAGACTGGGCCCGCAACCAGCAAAGCCTCACCAGTCAGTTGAGCGAAATTGCCGACAAGGCGCTGTTGCTTGGCCTGCGGCTGCCCGACCTCCTTGATAAGGCGGAAAAGGCACTTGATCAATTTGCCGCAACCCTGCCTGAAGCGCCTGATGCACGCCCGCCATCGAATTCATCGGTTCCATGGGGCTGGATCGGGATCATTGCAGGAATTGTGATATTATTTCACATTTTATGAATAATGTTGTAAATTAATTTCACAAATTGTGAATATTATTTTAAGAGAACTGTAAATGGCGGATTGCCAGAGGATTCCGGACGGCCATGGATATTGACCGCATTATTGATGCCCTTGGCGGCGCCTCGCAGGTGCAGATCCTGCTTGGGGTCGGGCCCAGCGCGGTCAGCAATTACCGGGTCCGGGGCAGTTTTCCCGAATACGCCCGGGTCAAGATCTGGCAGGCGCTCAAGGCCAAGGGGATCCATGTTGACCCCGAAACCCTGAATATGACCGATACGCTGCCGGAAACCCGGGGGGCGGGCAATTCTCCTCTAGGCAATATTTCATCCGGGCAAATGCCTTCGCAACCTTCGATCCTGCTGATCATCAGCGGCGGCATCGCCGCCTATAAGGCACTTGAACTCATCCGCCGTATGCGAGACCGCAACTGGCAGGTCCGATGTATTCTTACCCGTGGAGGCGCTGAGTTCATCACGCCGCTTTCCGTCAGCGCGCTTTCGGGCGAGAAAACCTATACCGATCTCTTCTCTCTCACCGATGAGGCGGAGATGGGGCATATCCGGCTTGCCCGGGATGCCGATGTCGTCATTGTTGCACCCGCCACCGCCCATTTTCTGAGCCGGATTGCCCATGGCATGGCCGATGACCTGGCAACCACCGCCGTATTGGCCACCGGCGCACCGATCTTGCTGGCACCGGCGATGAACCCGTTCATGTGGGCCAACCCGGCAACCCAGGCGAATTGCTCGATCCTCCGTGCCCGCGGCATGCGTTTCAGCGGCCCGGACAGTGGCGATATGGCTTGCGGAGAAGAAGGCGCGGGGCGACTTGCGGAGCCGGATGTGATCCTAAAGGCGGCCGAAAACATGCTGCCGGGGCGCGGTCGCCTCGCAGGTCGCCGTGCGATTGTCACCTCTGGCCCCACCCATGAGCCGATTGACGGCGTGCGGTACATTGCCAATCATTCTTCGGGCAAGCAGGGCCATGCGATCGCTGCGGCGCTGGCCCGTGAGGGGGCCCGGGTCACGCTTGTCACCGGCCCGGTTACAGAGCCGCCACCCTACGGCGTCCAGACTGTCGCCATCACCACCGCCGAAGACATGCTCACCGCAGCGCTGGCGGCGTTGCCCTGTGATATAGCGGTCTGTGCCGCCGCGGTGGCGGACTGGGCTGTTGACGGCGCTAGCGCCAATAAGATCAAAAAGGTCGATGGCAAGCCGCCAACCCTTACCTTCAGGGAGAACCCGGATATTCTCGCCACGATCAGCCAGCATGCATCGAGGCCACGGCTTGTTATCGGGTTTGCGGCTGAAACCGATCAGGTGGTGGATTACGCCACCGCCAAACGTGCTCGCAAGGGCTGTGACTGGATTCTGGCCAATGATGTCGGCGCGGCCCCTGTCTTCGGTGCCGATGAAAACGAAATTCATTTCATTACCGCCGAAGGCTCAACCCACTGGCCGCGGATGAGCAAATCCGATGTCGCAGCACAACTGACCGAAGCCATCATCGAGGAGTTCGCCCATGGCTGACCTTTCCCTTCCCGTTCAGCGTCTTCCCCATGGTGAGGGGCTTGATCTGCCGCGCTACGAAACCGAAGGGGCGGCAGGGATGGACCTGATGGCAGCCATCTCTCAGCCTCTTTCTCTTGCCCCATTTGAGCGGGCGGCGATACCAACCGGCCTCGCCGTTGCCATCCCCCGTGGATATGAAGCCCAGATCCGGCCCAGATCCGGCCTGGCTTTCCGCTACGGGCTTACCATCGTCAACGCCCCCGGGACCATCGACAGCGATTACCGGGGAGAGATCAAGGTGCTGCTGATCAATCTCGGCAATGAAACCGTTGTCATTGAACGCGGCATGCGTATCGCCCAGATGGTGCTTGCGCCATGTCTTCAGGCCTCGCTAGACTTGGTTGATCTGCTGGATGAAACCGGACGCGGCGAAGGCGGCTTCGGTTCAACCGGCCAGTAAAAATCAGATCCCGGACAGAGAGACCCATGCTTGATGATGACCAGCTCACCCGTTACGCCCGCCAGGTTATTCTGCCGGAATTCGGGGAGGAAAATCAGGAAAGGCTGCTTACCGCGACCGTGCTTGTCATCGGGGCAGGCGGGCTGGGCGCGCCTCTCATCCAGTATCTTGCCGCCGCTGGCATCGGCCGGCTGAGGATCGTGGATGACGACGAGGTGGAACTGACCAATCTCAACCGTCAGGTGGTGCACAGCACCGCCCGCATTGCTACGCCTAAAGCTCAATCCGCTGCCGCTGCCGTTGCGCAGCTCAACCCCGGATGTGTGGTTGAGCCTGTCGTCGCGCGGTTTTCAGCTGATACGGCCGCCGACCTTCTTTCAGGTGTTGAGGTGATTGCAGATTGCAGCGACACGCCGGATACGCGCTATCTTGTCAATGCCGCCGCCCATGAGATGGGCCTGCCCGTGGTGTTCGGCGGTGCGGTTCGCATGGAGGGGCAGATCACCACTTTCGCCAGCGGCCGTGATCCTGAATCGCCCTGTTTCCGCTGTATCTTTCCGGAAACCGCGGGCCATGACCTTGCCCCGAGATGCAGTGAAGCTGGCATTTTTGGCCCCGTCACCGGAGTGATAGGCACGCTTATGGCCATGGAAGTGCTGAAACAGTGCCTCCTGCCTGCGACTCCCCTTGGGGAGGGGCTGGTGGGCCGGTTGATGCTCTATGATGCCCGTGAGCAATCCTTCATGCCGATACGGGTTCGCCCGAGATCGGACTGCCCGGTCTGCAGCGGCCGATAGCCGCGACTAGATCATCACTTCAATGACCCGGTCCGGCGGGGTATGGCCATCGATAAAGGTCTGGACATTGATGATGACCTTCTCCCCCATGCTGAGCCGTCCCTCTATGGTGGCTGAGCCGATATGCGGCAGCAGCACGACGTTCTTCAACTCAAGCAGCGTCGGGTGGATATGAGGTTCATTTTCATACACATCAAGGCCGGCCCCGGCGATGCGGCGCACCTTCAGCAACTCCGCCAGCGCCGCCTCATCGATCACCTCGCCACGCGATGTATTCACCAGATAGGCATGTGGCTGCATCAGTTCGAGCTTTTCCCGATTGAGCAGATGATGGGTGGATTCGGTATGCGGGCAGTTGACGGAAATGATATCCATCCGTGCGAGCATCTGGCCCAGATCCTCCCAATGCGTTGCCTCAAGTTCCTGCTCTATCTCAGCATGAACCGGGCGGCGATTGTGATAATGGATCGACATGCCGAAGCCACGTGCCCGGCGTGCAATGGCCTGGCCAATCCGGCCCATCCCGATAATCCCGAGTCTTTTGCCGTTGATCCGGTGGCCGAGCATGCCGGTGGGCGCCCAGCCTGTCCAGTTTCCTTCCCTGAGGATTGCGTTGCCTTCGGCAATCCGCCTCGGCACCGAAAGTATCAGCGCAAGCGCCACATCGGCGGTATCTTCGGTCAGGACGCCCGGCGTATTGGTCACCGTAATGCCAGCTTCCCGCGCTGCCTTCAGATCAATATGGTCAACGCCCGTGCCGAATGAAGCAATCAGTTTGAGCCCCGGCCCGGCGGCCTTGATGATCTCCTGATCTATCCGATCGGTAACCGTTGGCACCAGCACATCCGCCCGTCCAACCGCTTCTTTCAGCTGCTCGCGGCTGAATGGCGTGTCGCTGCTGTTAAGCTCGGCGCTGAACAACTCCCGCATCCGTGTCTCTACCGAGTCGGGAAGTTTCCGCGTCAGAATTACATGAGGTTTGGTTGCCATGATTGCACCGCTCTCTTGACTGTTTATCAGGAACCCGAATTTTTCTGCATTGAGTGATACGGCTACCACCACCATGCGAAAATGTCCACTGAAACCATGCGCCCTTTCCCTGCCCTCTTTTTCCATGTGAGACGCATGCGCCCGATGTTTCACCAAGACTAGGCTTATGGATCCGTTCTATGCTAGATTTCTCTCATGATGATGTATCGGCCGTTCCTTTTGCTCCTGATCTTGATGGTGCCGTTTTCCCTGTCTTTTGCGCAGGAAAACCGGATTTCCGTTCGTGGCTCCAATCTTGAGATTCCACGTTTCGTCACCCTCAAGTCCAACAAGGTCAACATGAGGTCTGGGCCCGGCAGGGAATATCCCATTCTTTGGGAATACAAGCGGCGCGGATTGCCGCTCAAGGTGATCGCCGAATTTGACACCTGGCGCAAAGTTACCGATCACGAAGGGGCTACCGGCTGGATGCATGTCGGCACCCTCTCCATCAAAAGGATTGCGCTGGTCGAGGACACAACCGCAAAGATCCATGCCAGTGCCGAAGACAGCGCTCAGGTAATGGCCGTCGCCGAGCGGGGCGTGTTGCTGGAAATAGAACAGTGCCAGCCAAACTGGTGCAAGGTAGCGTCTAGGGATGTCAAAGGATGGATCTCGCGCACATCCATCTGGGGCGTGCTTGAAAACGAAATTCTTGATTAAACCTCATCTGGCCAAAGAACATCCAAATTTACGCATGCGCCGAGACAGGCCCTGTCTTCCCGCAGTACGGATCCATTCTTGAGCAGGTCCCGCCCAGCCATCTTCCTAAAAATTCCATCCCCCTCTCTCGTGATGTGACATTTTCGGGGACAAGAAACATGTAAATATTTACAATTTATTTTGTTACACAAATTTTCATGCGTTCCCTCGTTTTATGACCTATAGATCGGGTATCGCCAATGGCAGGCCTGCCGCCTGCATAGAGTAAGGAGACCCGATCATGACACAGGAATTTGAAATCCACACGCGCGCAATCAAGGGCCGATTCGCGGGCGTCACCCGCGATTATACACTCGAAGACGTGGTGAAGCTTTCCGGCTCCGTCACCCCGGAACATAGCCTGGCGCGACTTGGTGCGGACAAGCTCTGGAAGCTTCTTTGCGAGGAGGATTATGTTCATACCCTCGGGGCCATGACCGCCAATCAGGCCATGCAGCAGGTTCGTGCCGGGCTGAAAGCGATTTATCTTTCCGGCTGGCAGGTTGCCGCCGACAGCAACACGGCCGGCTCCATGTATCCTGATCAGTCGATTTATCCGGCCAATTCCGGCCCTGATCTGGCGCGCCGGATCAACAAGGCGCTGGCCCGGGCTGACCAGATTGAAACACTGGAAGACGGCCAGCCTTCACGGAACTGGTTTGCCCCTATCGTTGCGGATTGCGAAGCCGGGTTCGGCGGTGCGCTGAACGCCTTTGAACTCACCCGCGCCTATATCGAAGCCGGGGCCGCGGGCGTGCATTTTGAAGATCAGCTGGCCAGCGAAAAGAAATGCGGGCATATGGGCGGCAAGGTGCTTATCCCCGTCCAGCAGGCTGTAACCAATCTTAATGCCGCCCGGCTGGCAGCGGATATTTCAGCCGTGTCCACGATCATCATGGCCCGGACCGATGCGGAAAGCGCCCGCCTCATCACCTCTGATATCGACCCGCGGGACAAGCCCTTCATCAGCTCAGAACGGACAAGTGAAGGGTTTTACGTTCTCAATGATGAAGGTGCGTTTGATCGATGCGTTGCGCGGGGGCTGGCCTTTGTACCTTATGCTGACCTCCTCTGGATGGAGACCTCGACGCCTGATCTTGATCAGGCAGAAGCTTTTGCCGCGGCCATCCGCGCGGAATTTCCAGATCAGATGCTGGCCTATAACTGCAGCCCGTCCTTTAACTGGTCGGCCAACCTGAACCCTGAGGATATCGCCCGCTTCCAGAAGGAAATTGGCCGGATGGGGTATAAGTTCCAGTTCATTACACTGGCCGGTTTCCATTCGCTCAATTACAGCATGTACGATCTCGCAGATGGATATCGTGATCGCGGCATGGCGGCCTATGCCGAACTGCAGAATGCCGAATTTGATGCCGAAGATCGCGGCTACACAGCCCATCGTCACCAGCGTGAAGTCGGGGCCGGATGGTTTGATGCGATTTCCGTTGCGGTAAAGGGCGGGACCTCGTCCACCACGGCACTGAAGGACAGCACCGAAGATGCACAGTTTGTCAATGCAACCAAAAACAGGCCCGCGGCTGAATAGCTTCCGACCGGGCAATATCTCAACGGAGAAACATGATGAACATATCAGATCAGGACCAGATAACGAAATCACCATGCCTGATGATGCAGGGTGAAACTGATGCGGCCGCAGACCGGGTGACGATCATCGCCCCCAGCTATTATCAGGCGGCGCTGGAATTCCATCGGCGGCGGATGGCTGAAAAAGGCTACCGTCTGGCCTACCGCATTGAAAAGCAGCAGCTCTTTGTCACCGATGGTACGGCGCTGACCCCGCTTTTTGATGGCAGGACAATGTATCTGGCAAATTTTATCCGCCATGAGGAGGCCTGACAGATTAGCCATGCCGGGTCCATGACCAGGTGGATCGATCCGATCAGCAGTATCTGATGCGGGGCAGCGACTTCATCGCTGCCTCGTTTTATTTACGGTCAGGAGTGATTACTGCCTTTCGGCAAATGGAAAAGTCTATTTGAGGCGGATGATCACGTCGACCCGCTCAATCTGCTGGCCGACAGGAGCACCGGGGATTTTCTTGAACGAGATTGCATCGCCGGGAATATCGATGAGGGTATTGGCTTCCGGATCAAAGAAATGATGGTGATGATCACGGTTGCTGTCAAAATAGGTGACGCCGTCATCCAGTTTGATATCCCGCAAGAGGCCGACTTCAGCAAACTGATTGAGGGTGTTGTAGATAGTGGCAAGAGACATGTTTTCTCCCTTTGCCGCCACTTCACACCTGAGCTGTTCCGCCGTCACATGGCGATGCCCGTTGTCAAAAAGAAGTTCGGAAAGAACCACACGCTGTCGTGTTGGCCTCAAATTATGCGCACGAAGCAGATCGGTGTAAAACTGTATGTTCATGCAATATCTCTATTCCATATATTTATAAATATACGTTGAAGTAACCACGTTGTAAAGCCGCAAGCCATTGCTGGCCGTGCAAAGTAATAGCAATTCCTTGTCAGTCTGCTATGGTCAGATGAAACAGTAATCGGACAGATACATGACAGGTTTCACAAAAAAGAACAGCTACAGTTACGATGATCTGATTTCCTGCGCCAAAGGGGAGATGTTCGGCCCGGGAAATCCGCAATTGCCGATGCCGCCGATGCTGATGATGGATCGTATCACCACCATCAACGATACCGGCGGCAGCGACGGCAAGGGCGAGATTATTGCCGAATTCGATATCACCCCCGATAAATGGTTTTTTGACTGTCACTTCATCGGCGATCCGGTCATGCCGGGATGCCTTGGCATGGATGGTCTTTGGCAACTGGTCGGGTTTTATCTTGGCTGGGCTGGCGGCACAGGGCGTGGCCGTGCCCTTTCGGTCGGCGGGGTTAAATTCACCGGCCAGGTCCAGCCTTCAGCCTCGCTGGTTACGTTCAAGATTGATATCAAGCGGCTGATCATGCGCAAACTGATCATGGGCATTGCCGATGGCTCGGTGCTTTGCGATGGTGAAACCGTCTTCGAGGCAACAGACATCAGGGTAGGCCTTTTCAAGGACGACGCCTGAACAATCTTTGGGGTCAATCATATCTACCCATTTCAGAGGGAGGCAAACATGCGACGCGTCGCCATTACCGGAATAGGGATCACGTCATCTATCGGCAATTCCGCAGCTGAAGTCACAGCATCACTGCGTACGGGCAAATCAGGGATTGTCTTTGCCCCGGATTACGCCGAACTGGGTTTCCGCTCCCAGGTCCATGGCACCGTCAAGATGGATGTGGCGGACCATGTTGATCGCAAGAGGCTTCGCTTCATGGGGGAGGGCGCGGCCTATGCCGTGATCGCCATGGAACAGGCGATTGCCGATTCCGGCCTCACCCCGGCGGAAGTCTCAAACCCGAGGACAGGGCTGATCGCCGGCTCCGGCGGCCCGTCCACCGCCAATATGCTCACCGCCTTTGATACAACGCGGGAAAAGGGCCCGAAACGGGTTGGCCCATACATGGTGCCACGCTGCATGTCATCAACCGTATCCGCCTGCATCGCCACTTTCTTTGAAATCAAGGGGATGAATTTTTCCATTTCATCGGCCTGTTCAACCAGCGCGCATTGTATTTCGAGCGGCGCGGATGCCATCCGCTTTGGCCAGCAGGATATTGTCTTTGCCGGGGGCGGCGAAGAATTGCACTGGACTCTTTCCGTCCTCTTTGATGCCATGGGGGCCATGTCCTCGCAATATAATGACACACCGGAAAAAGCCTCCCGGCCCTATGATGCCAATCGCGACGGGTTCGTGATTGCCGGCGGCGGCGGCATGGTGGTGCTTGAAGATATGGAGCGTGCCAAGGCCCGAGGTGCCAAGATCTACGCTGAAATCGTCGGCTATGGCGCCAATTCGGATGGTCATGACATGGTCGCCCCTTCCGGGGAGGGCGCGGTGCGTTGCATGGAACTGGCGCTGGCCGGTTTCAATGGCAATGGCCTTGATGCACCGGTGGATTACATCAACGCCCACGGAACCTCGACTCCGGTTGGCGATATAAAGGAGCTTGAAGCTGTCCGGGAAGTGTTCGGCAAGCGCGGATATCTGCCGCATGTTGCCTCAACCAAATCCCTGACCGGCCACTCCCTCGGCGCGACCGGGGTGCAGGAGGCGATCTATACCCTGCTGATGATGCAGGAGGGCTTCATTGCAGGCAGCGCCAATATCGACAATCCTGATCCGGGTATTGGCGATATCCCCATCCCTTCCAAAAGCATGGATAAGGATATCACCCTCGCGCTGAGCAACTCGTTCGGCTTCGGGGGCACCAACGCAACTCTTGCCCTGATGAAGGTGGCGGAATGAGCGGGATTCTTGCCGGAAAGAAAGGCCTTATCATGGGCGTGGCCAACGACCGGTCCATCGCCTGGGGAATTGCCAAAGCCGCCGCCGCTCAAGGCGCGGAACTTGCCTTCACCTATCAGAACGAGACGCTGGCAAAACGCGTGCTTCCGCTGGCGGAAAGTGTCGGCAGCAACCGGACAATCATCTGCGATGTAGCCGAAGACGGGGCCGCGGCGGCGGCCATTGACACGCTGAAGGAACACTGGAGCGAGATTGATTTTGTCGTCCATGCGCTGGCTTTTGCTGACAAGGCCGCGCTTCAGGGCGCGTATATGGAGGTTGAGCGTGAGGCCTTTATTTCCTCGATGCTGATATCCGCCTTTTCCTTCACGGAGATTGCCAAGGCCGTGCGTCCGATGATGAAAAATGGCGGGGCACTGGTGACGCTGACCTATCTCGGCGCCCAGCGCATCACCCCGAATTACAATGTCATGGGCGTGGCCAAAGCCGCCCTTGAAGCATCGGTACGATATCTTGCCGTGGATCTTGGCGGCGAAAATATCCGTGTCAACGCGCTGTCGGCAGGGCCGGTCAAGACACTGGCCGGGGCTGCCATCGGCGGGGCCCGCCACGTCTTCCGTCATGCCGAGCATCACGCCCCGCTTGGCCGCAACCCGGATATGGATGAGGTTGGCCGCGCCGGTGTCTATCTTGTCTCGCCTCTTTCATCCGGAGTGACCGGGGAAATCCACTACGTTGATGGCGGCTATCACCATATCGGCGTGCCGAGGGACGAATAGAACAAAAAACGGGGCCTCAAGGACCCCGTTTTTCTTGTCATGTTATCGATAATCGAGCTGATAGCCGGGCTCAGGCCTCAAGGTCAGCGCCGGTCTCCTGATCAACACGCTTCATGGAAAGCTTGATCTTGCCACGATCGTCAAAGCCGATCACCTTGACCTTGACCTCATCGCCTTCCTTGACGATATCGGTGGTCTTTTCGGTCCGGCCTTCCTGCAACTCGGAAATATGGACCAGCCCGTCGCGTGCACCCATGAAATTCACGAACGCACCAAAATCGACGGTCTTGACGACCTTGCCGGTATAGATGTGGTGAAGTTCAGGCTCAGCGATAATATCATGGATCCGCTTATAGGCAGCTTCGCCGGAAGCTGTGTCGGATGCCGCGATCTTGACGGTGCCGTCATCCTCGATATCAATCTTTGCCCCGGTGGTCTCGCAAATTTCACGAATGATCTTGCCGCCCGGGCCGATGATGTCGCGGATCTTGTCCACCGGAACCGTCATGGTGGTGATCTTCGGGGCGGTATCCGCCAGCACTTCGCGTGCCGTGGAAAGCGCCTTTTCCATCTCACCAAGGATGTGGATGCGGCCGTGTTTGGCCTGCTCCAGCGCCTGATCCATGATTTCACGGGTGATGGACGTGATCTTGATATCCATCTGCAGGGACGTGATCCCCTCCGCTGTTCCGGCCACCTTGAAATCCATATCCCCGAGATGATCTTCATCGCCAAGAATATCGGAAAGAACGGCGAAATCATCGCCTTCCTTGATCAGACCCATGGCAATACCGGCAACAGGCCGTGCCAGCGGTACCCCGGCATCCATCATCGCAAGAGACGTTCCGCAGACGGTTGCCATTGAAGATGAGCCGTTGGACTCGGTGATTTCAGAAACCACCCGAACCGTGTAGGGGAATTCTTCCTTGGACGGACGGATCGGGTTGATTGCCCTCCAGGCCAGTTTGCCATGGCCGATTTCCCGGCGCCCGGGTGAACCGACACGTCCGGCTTCCCCCACCGAATAGGGCGGGAAGTTGTAATGCAGCATGAACGGGTTGCGATATTCGCCCTCAAGCGCATCGATAATCTGCTCATCCTGACCCGTACCGAGAGTAGCGACAACAAGTGCCTGGGTTTCGCCGCGGGTGAAAAGGGCTGAGCCATGGGTGCGGGGCAGCACGCCGACTTCGGCCACAATCGGCCGCACGGTTTTGGTATCGCGCCCATCGATGCGGGTACCTGTCTTCAGAATCGCACCGCGAACGATATCAGCTTCAAGGGACTTGAAAAGACCGCCGGCAAGCACCGGATCCGTCTCTTCATCAAGTTCTGCCATGGCCGCTGTCTTGACTTCAGCAACCGCCGCCTGACGGCTGGTCTTGTCAGCGATGCTGTAGGCTTTTTCAAGATCAGCGCTGAACCCGGCAAGTGTCTTGCTGATGGTCTCGGCTTCAGCTGGTTCTTCGGGCAGGGGCCGCGGGTCCTTGGCGGCAACCTCGGCCAGTTCGATAATGCCGTTGATGACAGCCTGCATTTGCTCATGACCGTAATTGACAGCACCAAGCATGTCGGCTTCAGTCAGTTCCTGGGCTTCGGATTCCACCATCAGCACGCCTTCGCGTGTGCCGGCAACAACCAGATCAAGGGTGCTTTCCTTCATTTCCTCAAAAGTCGGGTTCAGCACATAAGCACCGTCGATCATGCCGACGCGCGCCGCCCCGATCGGACCAAAGAAAGGAATACCGGAAATGGTCAGCGCGGCTGATGCACCAACCAAGGCAACGATGCCGGGATCATTCTGCATGTCATGCGACAGCACCGTGCAGATCACCTGGGTTTCGCATTTGAAGGATTTCGGGAAAAGCGGACGGATAGGCCGGTCGATCAGCCGGGAAACCAGCGTTTCGTTTTCGCTCGGACGACCTTCACGCTTGAAAAATCCACCGGGGATCTTGCCCGCGGCGAATGTTTTTTCCTGATAATTGACGGTCAGTGGAAAGAAATCCTGACCAGGCTTTGCCGTGGCGGCAGCCACAGCCGTACACAGAACAGTGGTTTCACCCATGGTGGCCAGAATGGCGCCATCGGCCTGGCGGGCAATACGCCCGGTTTCAAGGGTCAGTTTCTTGCCGCACCAGTCGATTTCTTTTTTGTATATTTGAAACATATGTCTCATTTCTCCTACATACCGCCGCAGCACCATTGCCGAAGCGGTGGCCCGTATCTGCGGGCGTTTGCATCATCTTGTGGGGAGAGATTGGCCTCAGGCCGTACTGGAGTAACACAAACCCCGGGTCATTCCCGGGTCAATACCGGCATATCCGGCATCCCTTCACATTTTCCCATCAAGATTGGTTCAACTCATAGGAGTGATACGGCCAATTGTCAAGAACGTTCCGCCATTGACAGCAATAGCACCTTGAGATGGAAGCCGGAAAGATGGGAAAGAAAAGCCAGCCTGCCGGCTGGCTTTCCGGAAATATCGCAACACTCAGCGGCGGAGGCCGAGTTTGCTGATCAGGTCCTTATACGCCGCTTCGTTGCCACGCTTGATGTAGTCAAGCAGATGGCGACGCTTGCCGACCATGGTCAAGAGGCCGCGGCGTGATCCGAAATCCTTCTTGTGTGTCTTCATATGTTCGGTCAGATTGACAATCCGTTCGGTCAGGATCGCAACCTGCACGGCGGCACTGCCGCTGTCTTTGTCGTTGGCGCCAAACTCGGCAATCAGTTCGGCCTTACGCTCGTTGGTAATCGACATCTTGGTCTCCTTTCACATATCAGGGAAGATTGAAGACCCGAGAAGGTGATGCCGTGCCGCCCGATATGCTGATGATGGCGACAAGTGTACCATCGCAAAGGGCAAGAGCCGTGACATCGTCCTCAAGAGGACCGGTTTCCGTCATTGAGGTGCCGGAGACCGCAATCTTCTGGCCGCAACGCAGCCGGTGGGCATCATTTTCGGAAATGGCAAACGCCGGGATGTCGGCCAGCGCTGTCAAAACCGGATGCAAAGCTTCAAAAGCATCGGCACTATTGTCGATTTGATCAAAAAAATCCAGTGAAATCGACCTGGCTTCGGAAAAAGGTCCAACCCGGGTACGTCTGAGCGCTATCACATGGCCTTCGGTGCCAAGGTCCCGGGCAAGATCCCGGGCCAGCGCACGGATATATGCCCCTTTTCCCGTAGTGACACGAAAACTGGCTTCATCCTTGGTGGCCTCAATCATTACCAGCTCATGGATATCTACCTTGCGCGGGCTGAGATTGACCTCAATATCGGCGCGGGCCAGATCATACGCCCTCCGGCCATCTTTCTTGATCGCCGAATACCGCGGCGGCACCTGATCGATCCGGCCGGAGAAGCGCGGCAGGGCTTCCCGGATAGCCACTTCATCCGGGCGTGTCTCCGAACGTGCAATCACCTCACCTTCGCGATCATCGGTATCCGTCGCTTCGCCCCATTTTACCGTGAAGAGATAATCCTTGGTGGCGTCCATGACATAGGGGATCGTCTTGGTGGCCTCACCAAGAGCAATGGGCAGAATGCCTGTTGCCAGCGGATCAAGCGTGCCAGCATGGCCGGCCTTGGCGGCGTTGAAGGCCCGGCGAATGATATTGACCGCTTTTGTCGAGGGAACCGTCAACCCCTTGTCGAGAATGACCCAGCCATTTACAGCCTCTCTTGTGGAAGCGCGGCGGGGGTTAGGATTCGCGGTCGAGGGCATTGCTGTTCTCGCCAATCAGCGCACTGATCCGGCTTGCCGTATCAAAACTGCTATCGAGGATGAAGCGAAGCTTCGGCGTGCGGCGGATGGTCAGGCGACGGGACAGTTCATGCTGGATCGTTTTCGAAATCCGGCCAAGGGCGTCGATAACGCCATCGGGATCAACCCCGCCGAGCGGCATCACATACACCCTTGCATTGGCAAAATCCGGGCTGATCGAGACCTCCGATACGGTCACCGAAACACCTTCGAGCTCCGGCTCATAAAAGGGATGGCGAAGAAGAATATCCGAAATGAGATGCCGGATTTCTTCCCCCACCTTGAGCTGGCGCTGTGATTTATCACCGCCCTGGCGGTCGTTTCTGCTGTTTCGGTCACCCATGACACTATCCGAAAGCGGATTACCCCCTGGCTTTAATCCAGGCTCCGCGCAACTTCGTGAACTTCAAAGCATTCGACCATGTCGCCTTGCTGCAAATCACCGTAATTTTCAAAGGCCATGCCACATTCCTGACCTTCGCGCACTTCCTTGACCTCATCCTTGAACCGCTTGAGTGTCTTGAGCGAACCTTCATGGATCACGACATTATCTCGCAGAAGGCGAACACTGCACCCACGCTTGATGACGCCTTCGGTGACAAAACAGCCCCCGATCTTGCCAACTTTGGTGATATTGAACACCTCGCGGATTTCAGCATAGCCGATGAATTCTTCCTTGGTATCAGGCTCCAGAAGGCCTGTCATCGCGACCTTGATCTCATCGATCAATTCATAAATGATCGAATGATAGCGAATTTCGACCCCGTCTCGACGGGCCTGATCCCGTGCCTGCGGATTAGCCCGGACATTAAAGGCGATAATCAGCGCCGACGAAGCCGCTGCCAGGCTGACATCCGATTCGCTGATGGCACCGACACCGGTGGACAGCATACGGACCTTGACCTGTTCCGTCGCCAGTTTTTCAATGGCAACACGGATCGCTTCAAGAGAGCCATGCACATCGGTCTTGATGACAACCGGCAGTTCCTGCGCTTCGCCTGCAGCAATGGCGGAAAGCATCTGTTCCACCGATCCGCGGGCGCCGATGGCGGCATCCTTGGTGCGAATTACACGCTGGCGATATTCCGCAACTTCACGGGCCCGGGCCTCACTTTCAACAACGGTGAGGATATCACCGGCCATGGGCGTGCCATTAAGGCCGAGCACTTCAACCGCATCTCCGGGGCGGGCTTCCCTGACCTGACGGCCGCGGTCATCATTAAGGGCACGCACACGGCCTGTTTCCGCACCAACCACGAAAATGTCGCCGACCTTGAGCATGCCGCGTGTCACCAGAAGCGATGCCACCGAACCCCGGCCGCGCTCCACCTTGGCTTCGATCACGGCCCCTTCGGCGGCGCGATCAGGATTGGCCTTAAGCTCAAGCAGTTCCGCCTGAAGCATAATCGCTTCTTCCAGTTTGTCGAGGCCCATTCTGGTATGGGCAGAAACCTCAACACTCAGCACATCACCGCCGAATTCCTCGGTAATGATCTCATGGCTGAGGAGTTCGTTGCGCACACGCTGCGGGTCCGCTTCGGGTTTGTCGCATTTGTTGATTGCGATGATCACCGGACATTCGGCTGCCCGCGCGTGATTGATGGCCTCGATGGTCTGCTGCATGACGCCGTCATCCGCCGCCACGACCAGCACCACGATATCGGTGATATTGGCCCCCCGCATCCGCATTTCGGTGAACGCTTCATGGCCGGGTGTATCGATGAACGTGATCGTGTTGCCGCTTGCGGTGCTGACCTGATAGGCGCCAATATGCTGGGTGATCCCGCCGGATTCGCCAGCTGCCACATCGGTCTGCCGGATCGCGTCGAGAATGGACGTCTTGCCATGATCAACATGCCCCATGACCGTGACAACCGGCGGCCGTGGCTTCAGGGTTGCCGGATCATCTTCCTCGCCATCGCTGGTAATGTCGACATCGGCTTCCGAAACACGGTTTGGTTTGTGGCCAAGTTCAACGACGATGAGTTCAGCCGTCTCGGCATCGATTGTCTGGGTCACGGTTGCCATGATCCCGAGTTTCATCAACTCCTTGATCACATCGGCGGCGCGTTCCGCCATCCGGTTGGACAACTCCTGCACCGTGATGGCTTCCGGAATGGTAACATCACGGACCTGTTTGACCTTTGGCTGTGCTTCCATTGAGCGCATCCGGGCCTTTTCGCGCTCACGCGCCCGCCGCACCGAGGCAAGTGAACGCTGACGCGTGCTCTCCCCGCCATCCAGTGCTTCGGTGATGGTGATCTTGCCGCGACGTCGCTGATCCTGCTCGCCGCGCCGCACATTGGTCTTCTTCGGCTGATCCGGCACCTCACGTTTGCGGCTGCCTGGACGTCCGGGCGATGAAACCACCTCCGGGAAGGAAGAGGGTTGATCTGATTGCAATGCGGCCTTCTCACGCCGGGCCTGCTCTTCGGCATGACGGCGGGAGGTTTCCTCACGGCGGGATTCTTCCTCTGCTGCAACGCGGCGCATTTCCGCAAGTTCGCGCTCACGGCGGGACTCGGCTGATACCGGTGCCTTGTCTTCAGGGGCTGTGTCTTCCTGCTTTACCGATGGGGCGGGCGGAACCTCGGCCTGCCGCTTCATCCCTTCCTGCAAGGCGCGATTGCGCGCCGCGCGCTCGGCTTCGGTGAGATTGTCGGCAGCATCTGCACCTCCCACAGGTGACTTGCGGGATGGCGCCGGGCGAACCCCGGGCTGCCGCTTGCGCACGACTTCCACCTGAACGGGCCTTGATGATGCCCGGCCCGGCTGGCCTCGTGGCGCCACCGGAGCGCCGCCATCGGTGACCCCGCCAAGGGTGAGCTTGCCGCTTCCCAGGCTCAGCGTTTTCTTTTTGTCAGCCTCTTTGCTCATCCTGTACCCTTTCGGCCACACCCTTTGGCTCAGCACGACGATCAATTGCGATCATCATATTCAAGCCATGGTTTACAATGCCCAGGCATGTAAATGCAACCCATTGCACCATTATGCCCTCAATCTTCGTTCATATTCTGCCGGAATCCGGCAAGTTGACGGCATGCCGCCGCAATACGTTCCGCCTGCCCATGGGGCTGATTCCCCACCGCAACAAAAGCGATCGAATCCCGCCCGAATATTGACCCCAGCTCTTCGCCGGAAAAAAAATCAACCTGCCAGTCATGCGGCACATCTCCCGCAAGCGCCCTCGCTTCACGGCCGGAAGCATCGGTTGCAACAAGAAGGCCCCTCACCGCACCTGCCGCCCTGATCTTGCCGCCGCCGCCAACAACAAGGCCGCTGCGCCGTCCTATGGACAAAAGCTCAAGGCAACGCTGCAAGAGAAGCTTTTCAACCAGATCCGAAAGATCCGCAACCTCTGCTTTCGTATCCAGCGCCCGCGCCAGCAGCCCCTTTGTCTGGGCCTGCTTGATACACGATGCCGAGGCAGTCACCCAGGCCCCGCGCCCGGGCAGTTTTGCCGCCACGTCAGGAATGGCCCTGCCATCAGGCCCGGACACGAAGCGGATCATCTGATCCGGTTCTAGTCGTGCGCCGGTAACGACGCATTTCCTTTCTTGGGCATGTCTCTTCAGGGTTTATTCTCCTGTTTCGTCTCCGGCATCCGCCGCACCATCTTCAGAAGCCTCGTCTTCATCCTCAAACCAGTGCGCCCGCGCGGCCATGATGATATCCCCGGCAAGCTCGCCGCTGGTCAGCCCGAAACTGCTGAGATGTTCAACCAGTTCATCGGAGTCAAGATCAGCCAGATCATCCAGGGTCAGAATACCGGCATTGGCCAGCGCAAGGATCATCACCGGCGACAAATGCTCAAAATTCCGCAGATCGTCCGTGACGTTCAATCCCTGAAGCTCCTTGTCAATCCGGATGGTTTCGCGTTCGACAAAATCGATCGCCCGCTGGGAAAGCTCGGTTGCAATCGCTTCATCAAAGCCCTGAATGGTCATGAGCTCTTCCACCGGGGTTTCGGCGATATCCTCGACCATCACAAACCCTTCGGCAATCAGCAGATGTGCGATCACATCATCGATATCAAGGCTTTCCATGAACCGCTCGGAGCGATTCCGGGTCTCTTCCTGGCGACGCTCTGATTCCTGGGCTTCGGTCAGGATGTCGATATACCAGCCGGTGAGTTGAGAGGCGAGACGGACATTCTGCCCCCGCCGGCCAATGGCAAGGCTGAGCTGATCATCGGGCACAACCACTTCCATGCGGCCGGCATCTTCATCCATCACCACCTTGGACACCACCGCCGGGGCCAGGGAATTGACAGCAAAGGTCACGGTATCTTCGGACCAGGGGATAATCTCAATCTTTTCACCCTGAAGTTCGTTGACAACAGCCTGGACGCGACTGCCCCTCATACCAACACAGGCGCCGACCGGATCAATGCTCGGGTCATTGGAAAAGACCGCGATCTTGGCCCGGCTGCCAGCTTCACGGACAACATTCTTGATCTCGATGATGCCATCATAGATTTCCGGCACTTCCTGGGTGAAGAGCTGGGCCATGAACTGGTTGTCGGCCCGGGACAGGAAAATCTGCGGGCCGCGCACTTCTTCACGCACATCCTTGATATAGGCACGAACGCGGTCACCCTGACGAAGAAGTTCCCGCGGGATCATTTCCTCGCGCCGGATGACGCCTTCGGCACGCCCGAGATCAACCGAGATCGAATAGCTTTCCGCGCGCTTGATCGTGCCGACAACAATCTCACCGACCCTGTCTTTATATTCTTCATACTGGCGGGCACGTTCAGCATCACGAACACGCTGGGAGATGACCTGCTTTGCTGTCTGGGCAGCGATACGGCCGAATTCCAGCGGCGGCAGGGGCTCACGAATCAAATCACCGATATTCAGGCTCGCATCATGCTTCTGCGCTTCAGCCAGCAGAATCTGGCAGGCTTCGTCTTCAACCTCTTCCACCACTTCGGTGACGCGCTCAAGGCTGATGGCCCCGGATTTGCGGTCGATATGCGCCCGGATATCCCGATCCTGCCCATAACGGGAGCGGCCAGCCTTCTGGATCGCCTGTTCCATGGCAATGATAACTTCTTCGCGATCAATCGATTTTTCGCGCGCAACAATGTCCGCAACCTGAATGAGTTCAGCGCCAGGTACCGTTGACGTGTCCATAATACTAGCCTTTCTTTTTTGCTTTCACGGGTTTCAGAAACCATTCCGTTGGATCGAGTTTGGCGGTGTCGATCATCTCAAAGGGGAGACAGACCGGCCCATATCCTGTTTCCAGTTCCACCTGCCCATCATCGGTCATGCCGTTGATGCGGCCATTGAATCGCCGCCGGCCATCGATCAGCGATTTCATCGAGATCTTGGCCAGTTCACCGGAGAAACGGGTGTAGTCTTCCGGGCGGACAAGCGGACGCGACAGGCCGGGCGACGAGACCTCAAGCTGGTAGCCCGCCTTGATCGGGTCTTCGACGTCAAGCACCGCCGAAACCCCGCGGGAAATCTTGGCGCAGTCTTCGACCGTCATCTCAAGGTTTTCATCCATCGGTTCCGCCATGATCTGCAACGTCCCGCTGGAAAACATCACGCGTACCAGGCGGAAGGCCATCGCCTCCAGCACCGGTTCAATCATAACCGCGATTTTTTCTTCCAGCAGCATTCATCAACCCAATAAAAAAGTGGGCCTTTTGAGCCCACCGCCGTTTGACAGTATGTAATTCGCGTTATACGGCGTTTTATCTGTTCTGGCAAGTGCTAAGCGTTCCGCCGATACCTGAACCAGGAAGACTTCCGCCCGGCCTTGTCCGCTTTCGCCATATATCGGGTACCGGGCCAGCCCTGGGGCGGTGTCCGCCAGTCTTCCGGTGCTTCGGCCAGCCAATCGAAATCCGGACTTCGGGTCATCTGCTCAAGCATCCAGCTCTTGGCTTTCGGCTCATCGCTGGCAAGGAGAAGAGATCCGCCCGGCCGGATCAGCCCGGCCAGCACCGCAAGCAGATCAGGCTGGACAATACGCCGGTCCTGGTGACGCCTCTTCGGCCACGGATCCGGAAAAAGGATAAACACACCTGCAAGTGATCGCGGGGTAAATGCCGGCAGCAACAGGCGGACATCCTCCGGCCAGATGCGAATATTCGCAATCCCTCTGGACGCGATATGTCCGGCCAGCGACGCCACCCCGTTAATGAAAGGTTCCGCACCAATATAGCCGGCGGCCGGATTTTCCTCGGCACGCGCCGCCAGATGCTCGCCGCCACCGAAGCCAATTTCAAGAAATACATCAGCGAGAAATGGTTCAAAGAGGCGGCGCGGGTCAAGTTGCCCCGGGCTCCCGGCCAGATCCGGGTCAATCTGCCATTTTTCCAGACCACGCCGCAGGTTTTCCATCTGGACCGGACGCAAGCGCCGTCCATGGCGACGTCCATAGAACATCAGCCGGTCCTTTGGTGGAACTGGACGTGTCATCTTCCCTGATCAGACCGCTTTCTTCAGCGCATCCACGAGATCAAGCGCCTCCCAGGAGAATGTTCCTGGTCCGGCTTCACCCGCGGTCCGGCCGAAATGCCCATAGGCCGCAGATGAAGCGTAGATCGGCGCATTAAGTCCAAGTGTCTCACGGATACCACGCGGGGTCAGGTCCATCACCTTTGGAATAATCTCGGCAAGGCGGGAATCTTCAACCTCACCTGTCCCGTCGGTATTGACATAGATCGACAACGGATACGCAACCCCGATCGCATAGGATACCTGGATCGTACAACGTTCAGCCAGCCCCGCGGCAACGATGTTCTTGGCCACATACCGGGCGGCATAGGCCGCCGACCGGTCAACCTTTGTCGGGTCCTTGCCGCTGAAAGCCCCGCCACCATGCGGGGCGGCACCACCATAGGTATCAACAATGATCTTGCGCCCGGTCAACCCGGCATCCCCATCGGGGCCGCCAATAACAAAATTGCCGGTCGGGTTAACATAGAATTTATCTTCATCGCACATCCAGCCTTCCGGCAGGACAGCAAGCACATGTTCCCGCACCAGCTCCCGGACCTGATCCTGACTGGCATCTTCAATATGCTGGGTGGAGACCACCACGCTTTCCGCCCGGACAGGTTTGCCGTTTTCATAGACGCAAGTGATCTGGGATTTGCTGTCGGGTCCTAGGATCACAGCGCTGCCGTTGTGACGCGCATCCGCCATGGATTTCAGGATCTGATGCGAAAGATGGATCGGGGCCGGCATCAGCACATCGGTTTCGCGGCAGGCAAACCCGAACATGATCCCCTGATCGCCGGCGCCTTCATCCTTGTTGCCGGAACTGTCTACCCCTTGGGCGATATCCGCCGATTGTTCATGCAGATGGCAGGACACATCCATGTTCTTCCAGTGAAATCCATCCTGCTCGTAGCCGATGGATTTAACCGCCTGACGTGCCGTTTCGATGATTTCTTCAGGCGTGACGACTTCAGGGCAGCGAATCTCCCCCGCAAGAACCGTGCGGTTGGTGGTGGTGAGGGTCTCGCAAGCGACACGACTTTCGTTGAACTTGCCGAGAAGCAGATCAACCACTTCATCCGAGATACGATCACATACCTTGTCGGGATGGCCTTCGGAAACAGACTCGCTGGTAAAGAGATAGCTCATGGGAATACCTTGCTAATTGATCGGTTGAGACTACAACCTTCACTTCCGCAGCGTCAAGATTGATGATGCCATGGCCCAGAGCCCCATCCCCGCGAGCATCAGCCACCAGCACAGATCCCCATGGCGGCGGTAGAAGGTATCAAGCGATCCACTGACCACCACATCGCTGAACCCGGCCTGGCCAAACTCGATCCTGTCGGCGATCCGGCCATGACTGTCGATGCCGGCGCTGATCCCGGTATTTGCCACCCGGAGGACCGGCATGCCCAACTCGGCGGCACGCAATTGCGCCATCGCCAGATGCTGCCGCGGGCCGATGGTATCACCAAACCAGGCATCGTTGGTGATGGTCACCAGTATATCCGCACCTGTAGCCTTGACGGCCTGCCGCACCAGAGCCGGAAAGATGATCTCATAACAGATAAGTGGCGTCAGGATCACCTTGCCCTGACGGTCTTCTCGCGCGAGATCAAATCCCACCGGGCCTTTACCTGATGAAAAATCAACCGGGCCGGCAATGACCTCGACAAAGGGCAGATATCCCCGGCCCGGGGCATATTCACCAAAGGGCACCAGATGGGTTTTATCATATCGTGCCAGCACATTCCCGCCGGGGGTGGTTAGCATGGTGGAATTGAAGAGTGTAACCTGATCACCTGCCATGAAGCTGAGCGCGCCGGTGATGATCGGCGTCACCCCGGCGGAAGATGCCGCAATGGCCCTTTGAAAGACATCTCCCTCACGTTCGATGATCCCGGCAAAGGCGGATTCCGGCCAGATGATCACGTCAGGCGTCGTGGAAGCCGCCTGCTGGGAGAGCATGGCAAGACGGCCGAGATGTTCAGGCCTTCTGTCCTTAAGCCATTTCTCGTCCTGCGGAACATTTGGCTGAACAAGTCGCGCCACCATGCCGGAGGCATTGGTCTCGCTGGCCGGGGTTTCATGATGCATGATGCCAAGCCCGAGAAAGCCCAGCAGGATTGCCGCCGCCAGCCCTGCCGTCCATCTCCGTCGACACCAGATCAGGGCCGGGATCAGCGCGAAAAGAAACGCGAGAAGCGTTGCCCCCCATAATCCGGTGAAGGCAACAATACCCAGGATGCGCTCATCGACCAGCAGCACCATGCCCGGGGCATTCCAGGGAAACCCGCTCAGCACCGTGCCCCGCATGTATTCCATCAGGGAAAGGGTGGCGATAAGCGCGAGCAGGCGTGCAGGCTGATCCTGCTTGATTCGCCATGCCAGAAAAAACCCTGCGCCCCAGAACACCCCCAGCAGAAGCGGCAGACCCAGCGCGGCAAAGGGGATAAGAAACACATGCCCGCCGCCGGAAGTCACAAAAGCGACACTGACCCAGGAGAGCGAAAGCAGAAACCAGCCAAAGCCTGTCGCCCAGCCGATAAAAAACGCCTCACGCCCGCGCCGGGCCATCACCATGGCAAGAGCCGGGAGAGACAGGGCAAAGATCGCAAAGGTGAAATTCAGCGGCGGCAGGCTTGCGCTGGCCAGAATGCCCGAAAGCGTTGCCCAGAGAAGGCCCCAGCCAGGGGAGCGATCAGCCTTTGGCGGCCACGCCATGCGTATCATCCGTTTCCGGCAAGGTGAACCGGTCCAGCCCGCAGATCCGCAACAGGCTGACATGGCGGGGGTTGCTTTCAAGGATTTCAAACTCGAGTCCGGCGGGATGGCGGATGATCTCCCCGCGCCCGGGCACCCGGCCAGCCAGAGAAATGACAAGCCCGCCAATCGTGTCGATTTCATCCCGGTCTTCATCGTCGAGAAGCGGGCCGGTGATCTCCTCAAGCGTGTCGATTTCAACCCGGGCTTCGGCCGTAGCCGACCCGTCGCCATTGATATCAAAGAGCGGTGTTGTGTCTTCATCATGCTCATCGTTGATTTCACCGACAATCTCTTCCACCAGATCCTCGATAGTGATCAGCCCGTCGGTGCCGCCGTATTCATCAACAACCAGCGCCAGATGCAAGCGCTTGAGCCGCATTTCCTGCAAGAGATCAAGGGTGCGGATCGTTGGTGAGATATAGATCGGCTGGCGGAGCATGGAAGGAATATCCGGAGCCTTGTCTTCATGCATGCACCGCGCCACGTCCTTGATATGCAGGATCCCAAGCACGTTATCAAGGCTGCCCCGTGTCACCGGCACCCGGGAGTGATTGGCCTCGACAATCGTCTTGAAGATGTTTTCAATACCATCATCAATATCGACCGAGACAATATCAGCCCGCGGCACCATAACATCAGTTGCCGTGATATCCCGCAAGCCGAGAATGTTCTTGAGCAGCATGCTTTCGTGGCTGTCAAAGGAAACCGTCTCACGGATCGATTCTTCCAGCAGTTCGGCAAGTTGTTCCCGTGCAAGCGCGGGCGGACTTCCAGGCAAGGATCTCAGCACCACGGATTTAAGTTTCTGGAACGTATTCATGCTTCGGTTTTCTCATCTTGGGAATAAGGATTGGGGATGCCCTGCCGGGCCAGGATGGCCACTTCATGCCCTTCCATGATGGCAGCTTCGCTTTCATCTTCATGATCATGGCCGATCAGATGCAGAACGCCATGAACGATGAGATGAAGGCAGTGATGTTCCATGGAAATGCCATAACTCATGGCTTCGCGTTCCATCACCCCCCAGGCCATGGCGATATCGCCGAGATAGATGTCGTCGTGATCAGGAAAAGACAGAACATTCGTCGGCCCGCTCTTGCCGCGATGATCCGCGTTGAGCGTCGCCAGCATCGCATCATCCGTGAGCAGTATGGTCATTTCAGCCCGGGTAATCCCGGCGGTTGCCAGGGCATCTCGAATGGCCGTTGCCGCTGTCTTCTGAAAAGACGGGCTCAACAGATCCGTCCATGCAGGCTCCGCGCAGATGAACTCTGCCGCAAGCCCAAGCTCATCCTCGATCAGGTAAACCGGACTCTCAGGTTCTTCCGGGGGGGTGTCCAGATCTGGTGAAGTGAAAGGTGTCATGCCTTGGTATCACGTGTTTCGTATGCGTTCAGGATGCGGGCGACCACCGGATGACGCACCACATCAGTGCCTTTCAGGCGGATGATCCCGATCCCTTCAATATTGTCTAGGATTGAGACCGCATCTTCAAGTCCGGATTTCTGTCCGGATGGCAGATCCACCTGGCTGAGATCTCCCGTGATGACCATGCGCGAATCATCACCAAGGCGGGTAAGCACCATTTTCATCTGCACGGGAGTTGTGTTCTGCGCTTCATCGATAATTACATAGGACTGGGCGAGCGTACGTCCGCGCATGAAAGCCAGTGGCGCGATTTCGATCTGCCCTGAAGCCAGCATTCGATCAATTTTTTCCGATGGGATCATATCGTAAAGCGCATCATAGAGAGGCCGGAGATACGGATCGACCTTCTCTTTCATGTCTCCGGGAAGGAAGCCCAGCCTCTCTCCT
Source organism: Alphaproteobacteria bacterium LSUCC0684 (assembly GCA_041228335.1). NCBI lineage: Bacteria > Pseudomonadati > Pseudomonadota > Alphaproteobacteria > Alphaproteobacteria bacterium LSUCC0684. The sequence continues at coordinate 2,442,608 of CP166130.1, forward strand.
GCCTCGACCGCCGGACGAGACAGCACAATCCGCTCCACCTGCCGTGATTTAAGCGCCGCCACCGCCTTGGCTACGGCAAGATAGGTCTTGCCCGTCCCCGCCGGTCCGATGCCGAAGACAACATCATGCCGGGCCAGCGCATCCATATATGTCTTCTGGCCCGCGGATTTGGCCGTCACGGACTTGCGCCAGGTTTCGATTGCACCTGCGCCATTGGCAAAGGCCGCAATATCCGGCTTGCCGTCACCCTTGGCCCAGCGCAGGGCATCCTTCACGATAGCAGGCGACAGATCTCGCTGCGGGTCACGATCATTGGCAATGCGCTGATAGAGAGCCTCAATCGTATCCTTGGCCGTGACCGCGTTATCCTGGCTGCCGGTGATCTGGATGATATTGCCGAAACTGTCGAGACTGACATCCAGCGCCTGTTCGATCTGCGCAAGATTGCTGTTGTGATGTCCATAGAGAAGAGGAAGGAATTCGTTGTTGTCGAATTCGATTTTGATGCTGTGGCTTTTTTTCTGCCTCACGCTGATTTCATCTCCGCTCGGGTTGTTGTCGCCGGCTCACCGGCAAGACTGTTCTGATGTGCATCCACAATTCTAAAAGGGATTATAGCACCAATTTCACCAGATGTGGCAGGGAAATGCACCGCCTGCATCCAGGGGCTTCGTCCGGCTTTCTGTCCGTCGCGGCTCGCCGGACGTTCGATGAGCACATCCATCACTGTCCCCAGTTTGCCCATGTTGAAAGCCAGTTGCTGGGCAGAGAGCAACTGTTGCAGGCTCGCCAGCCGTTCGGTCTTGACGTTTTCTTCGATCTGGTTGCTATCCATCGACGCCGGCGTGCCCGGGCGCGGCGAGTATTTAAAAGAATATGCCGAAGCATAGCCAATCTCTGCAATGAGGTTGATCGTATCGGCAAAATCGCGATCCGTCTCCCCCGGAAAGCCGACGATGAAATCACCGCTAAGGGCCATATCCGGGCAGACATCCCTCAGGCGGTCAATGATCCGCCGGTAGTCATCACGGGTATGGTGGCGGTTCATCGCCGCCAGAATCCGGTCAGATCCCGACTGAACCGGAAGATGCAGATACGGCATCAGTTGCGGGATTTCGGCATGGGCGTGGATCAGGTCATCATCCATGTCACGAGGGTGCGAGGTGGTATAGCGGAGTCTCTTCAACCCGTCGATTTCCGCCAGTGCATGAAGCAGGCGGGCAAAGTTCCACTCACCGCCCTGGGGTGCCTGTCCTCGCCAGGCATTCACGTTCTGGCCGAGAAGGGTGAGTTCGACACTACCGCCTTCAACAAGGCGGCGGGCCTCTTCAAGGATGCTGGCAGCAGGCCGCGAATATTCCGCCCCCCGGGTATAGGGAACAACACAGAACGTACAGAACTTGTCGCAACCTTCCTGAATTGAAAGAAATGCCGCCGGTCCACGCGGCGTATGTTCTTCGGGGAGAAAATCAAATTTGTCCTCAACCGGGAAATCGGTGTCGATCAGGGCGTTGCGCGCCGCCGGATCAAGTGCCGTCACCAGCGCGGGCAGGCGATGATAGGCCTGTGGGCCGACCACCACGTCAACCCAGGGCGCCCGGCGGCTGATCTCCTGACCTTCGGCCTGGGCAACGCATCCCGCAACCGCGATCGTGGCCTCCTGGCCCTGATCACGCCTCATCTCTTTCCACTTCCGGAGGCGGCCAAGTTCGGAGAAGACTTTCTCCGACGCCTTCTCACGGATATGACAGGTGTTGAGGATCACCATGTCGGCATCCTCCGCATCCGTCGATGGCCGGTAGCCAAGCGGCGCCAGCACATCCGCCATACGATCGGAATCGTACACATTCATCTGGCAGCCATATGTCTTGATGAAGAGTTTTTTGGTCATGCCTATCCCTTAATCGTCGCCCCCGGGGGTGTCAAGCCGCATCAGGATTGCGTCAACTCTTTCACCCTGCCGCGCGTAATACCCCCGCCGTCTGCCGATTTCGTGAAATCCGGCCCGGTGGTAAAGCACCAGCGCCGCGGTATTGTCCGCCGCCACTTCAAGACTTGCGCCGCGGCGGCAGTAAAGATTGAGATACCGCTCAAGAAGGGCTCTGCCTACGCCCTGCCGCCTTTGCGCAGGGTCAACCGTGATCTGGATGACATCTCCTTCACCCTCAACCACCCATCCGATAATGAACCCGGCAGGGCCAGTGCCAACCTCGGCCATCACGCCTTTAAGATTAGGTTTTTCCAGCAGCGCCTGCGCCTGGGCAAAGGACATACCAGCATCAATCCCTGCAATCAACACGGCGTCATCCGGAACAAGCGGCCGCAGAACCGTCATCCCTTTTTCTCTTCCTTCGCTGCCCCGGTCGACGGGCCAAGAATAGGCGGCGCAAGATAGAGCGGCTCAAGCGGCAGATCACTCGGCAACACATCGGCCATGAGAGCAAAACTCTTCAGAAGATGGGTGGCATGGGCCTCGGAAGGAGGTGAGACCGACGCCGCCACGCCAATCGCCTCAAGCCGTGATGCCAGTTCCGCCGCCCCATGCCCGATGATGATCCAGTCCTTGGCTGCAGCGGCCAGATGGGTTGTGGCGGCGTCGACCGAAAGATCGGCAATCGGCCCCAATGATGCACCATCCGGTGTGAACCCTGCCACGAACAGAGATCGGCGGCGGGTATCGCCGAGGGCGGCAACATGCCTTCTGCCATCACGGCCAGATACGGCCAGTGAAGCAAGTGAACCAAGCCCGTAGCCGGGAATGCCGAGAGCAAGGGCAAGGCCTTTCGCCGCCGCGAGGGCAACGCGAATGCCTGTAAAGGACCCGGGGCCACGCCCCGCGAGCACGGCATCGAGTTCCCGCCGCTCAACCCCTGCCGCGCCGAGCGCCTCTGCTGCCAAGGGCAAAAGCCAGGCCACATGGCCGTGATCGGCGGCATGTTCCGCCATGGCCAGCACATCACCATCACGCATCACCGCCGCCGAAGCCAGACCGGCGCTGCATTCCAGTGCCAGAACGGTGGCTTCCTCCGGTGCCTTTTTCAGCCTGCGTGTTCTGATGCTGGACATCTTTACCTAATGCTCAATTGCCTTGATCCTCAGAGTACTGGTATAACCAACATTGTTGAACAGGGGAATGAGTGATGATGTTCTGCTGGAGAATTCTGTTATCGTTGGTTTTTCTTTCGGTCAGTGTGGCAAAGGCGGCGGATCACGCCTCGGTCATCATGTATCACCGTTTCGGCGAGACTGATCTGCCATCAACCAATACCACTCTGGACCAGCTGGACGCGCATCTCGAAGAACTGGCTTCGGGCGGTTATACCGTTATGCCGCTGGTCGAAATCACCCAGCGCATCCTTGCCGGGGAATCTCTGCCGGATCGAGCCGTTGCCATCACCGTCGATGATGCGTTCCTGTCCTTTTACAAGGAAGCCTTTCCGCGGCTTCAGCGCTATGGTTTTCCTGTCACTGTCTTTGTGGCGACAAATGCGATCGATCGCGGGCTCAAAGGTTATGCCAGTTGGGACCAGCTCCGCGAAATGCAGGCCGCCGGTGTGCATTTTGGCAGCCAGTCACATACCCATCCACATATGCACATGATCGATCTTGAGGCCGCACGCCAGGAAATTGAAATTTCGAATTCAAGATTTCTCGAAGAACTGGGTCTTCGGCCGCAGCTCTTTGCCTATCCATATGGGGAATACACCCCCGAAGTCCGGGACCTGATCAAATCGATGGGTTTTCTGGCGGCGTTTGGCCAGCATTCCGGGATCATGCACATTACCAGCAACCCCTATGAATTTCCCCGCTTTGCATTTAACGAGGATTATGGCGATTTAAAGCGGCTCAAACTTGCGCTCAATGCCCTGCCTATCCCTGTATCGGACATGACCCCTTCCAGCATGGTGCTTGAGACAAATCCCCCGCTAAGCGGCTTTACGGTCGCAGAAGGAATTGAACCACTCAGTCGCTTGTCCTGTTTTGCATCCCTGATGGGCAAGGTGAAGACCATTGTTCTTGGCCGGCGCATCGAAATACGCCTCAACGGGCCGATTACCGGCAATCGCGGCCGCATCAACTGCACCATGCCTTATGTGGAAAACGGCAAGGACACCGGACGCTGGCGCTGGCTTGGCCGGCAGTTTCTGCCCAAGTAATCACTCTTCCTCAAGAACGGCGTGATCGTAAATCCAGAGATCATTGCTGGCGATAATCGTCCGCAGCATGTCGATATATTGATCCCCCTCCTCGGAATAGGGATGCAGGCTCGCTACAAGTTCGTTGATTTCCTCCGCCGTTGGCGGGGTGCTGAGCTCAAGGCGTTTGCGGCGGAAATCCACATAGGCATAATGGGTGTTCAGGTTGTGGATATAGGCACGAGTGGAATCAAAGAGACTGGAAAAAGACCTGACCACCGCATTTTCGTATCTTGGCTCCTGCGGCTGGATGCCGGCATCAAGCGACCAGGCCCACTGGCCAAAAAGCGCATTGCCTTCGGCAACAAACCGTGACGTGCCCCAGCCGGATTCCACCGCCGCCTGGGCAAGGGCAAGAGAAACCGGGACCGTATTCACCCGCACGGCAAGGGCACGGGAAATCGTTTCCATATCCTCACCGGATGTATCAATTCCGTAGAGCTCCGCCCATTGATAGAGCCGGTCCATGTCGTTTTCAGCAATTGTCTTGCGGATCAGTTTCTGCCTCTGCCTTATTTCTTCGTTTGCCCTTAGGAGCAGGGGCAGCATATAGGCGATGAACTGATCCTTACGCTGATCAGTCCCAAGCGACGTCAGATCTGGCAGTGTCTGCAGATAAACCCGGGCAACTCGTATCCCGGGTTCGGGCATCGGTGCTATCTCCGTTGTCCCGGCGGATGGAGGTTTTGTCTGCGCCAGAGACGGATTTTTATCGGGAAGGTGAAAATCCTTGTTTGGACTGGCCCAGCGCAATTCCGGTATCGGGGCAAGCATGTCTTCAAGCTGCGCGCGGCGATCCGCAGAAGACGTATTTTCCGATATCGATGGCAGATTGTTCAGCGCCAATTTGCTGGCGCCGCCATGAAATTCCGGCGGCTTGAGGCCAATGACGCCAATCATCAGAAACTTGAGCGCGACAAGCCCAACGGAAGACAGGACAAGAATTCGCTGAAGATCAACATTTGGATGAGGTGCCATCTGAGATCAGATCCATCCTTCAGCCGTTGTCGGCGCGCACTTCCTGTACCTCGGGAATATAGTGACGAAGCATGTTTTCAATGCCCATCTTAAGCGTGGCGGTAGAACTGGGGCAGCCCTGGCAGGCTCCGCGCATATAGAGCGTAACGACACCTTCATCGAAGGATTTGAAAACGATATCTCCACCATCCATGGCCACGGCTGGACGCACCCGCGTATCCAGAAGGTGCTTGATCTGCTTGACGGTTTCATCATCGTCGCTGTCGTCGTCCAGATCATCTTCGGCTTCGATCACCGGCAGACCGCTGGCGTAATGCTCCATGATCGCCGCCAGAACACCAGGCTTGATCGTAAACCATTCGCGGCTGTCATCTTTCGTGATGGAAACAAAATCACTGCCAAGAAAGACGCCCGTTACGCCGTCAACACCAAAGAGCCGGCGGCCAAGAGGCGAATTGGCGGCATCATCCACGGACTCAAAATGAGCCGTGCCCTTTTCCATCACATTCAGGCCCGGGATGAATTTGAGTGTTGCTGGATTCGGGGTGTCTTCTGTCTGAATAAACATCTCGTAACTCCAGATTACCTTCAGCCTTAATATAAGGCCAGTCCCGGGTGAATACAACTGCAGGAAGGGAGTTTTTGAACGATTCTAACCAAGACTTTTGCCAAGCAACCCTGTAAGACGGCGGATTTCTGCCATGATCGGCGCCGAAATTGCATGGGCACGTTCAGCCCCATCCGCAAGAATCCGGTCGATATGATCGGGATCATCCATAAGGGCCTGCATCCGGCTGGTAATTGGCGCAAGCTGACTGATGGCAAGATCGGCAAGAGCTGGCTTGAACACGCCAAACCCCTGGCCGCCAAACTCGGCCAGCACATCCGCTTCATCCCGATTGGACAAGGCAGCATAAATGGAAACGAGATTCTGGGCTTCCGGACGTGCCGCAAGCCCTTCGGCTTCTGATGGCAAAGGTTCAGGATCGGTCTTTGCCTTGCGGATCTTCGCCATGATCGCATCCGCATCGTCAAGCAGCGTGATCCGGGAATAATCCGAGGGATCCGACTTGCTCATTTTTGAGCTGCCATCCCTGAGACTCATCACCCGTGTAGCGGCGCCGAGAATCTGCGGCTCCGGAAGCGGGAAGAACTCCTCACCGAACATGGCATTGAAGGCCTGGGCGATATCCCGGGTCAGCTCGAGATGCTGTTTCTGGTCATCGCCAACCGGTACATGCGTTGCTCTATAGGCCAGAATATCCGCCGCCATCAGGGTCGGGTAGGCATAAAGTCCCACCGTGGCGTTTTCCCTGTTCTTGCCTGCCTTTTCCTTGAACTGTGTCATCCGGTTGAGCCAGCCGAGCCGCGCGACGCAATTGAAGATCCAGGCCAGTTCCGCATGCTGCGGCACGCAAGACTGATTGAAGAGAACAGATTTTTCGGCATCGATGCCAGCCGCCAGCAGGGCAGCGGTAACTTCCCTTGTATTTGCCGTCAGGACAGCGGGATCCTGCGGAACGGTGATCGCATGCAGATCAACAACGCAGTAAATGCATTCCGAATCTTCCTGCAGGCTGACCCAGTTCCGGATCGCCCCGAGATAGTTGCCAAGATGCAGATTGCCTGTTGGCTGAACGCCGGAAAAAATTCTTCTCACCATGGAATGATGCCACCCTCTTTTTCACGTCCTGTCTTTATTCCCTGCCCGGGGCGGCGGGTCAAGCCCTGCTTTCTGCCCTTTCGACTTCTCGAGGGAGGGCTCCGGCAAGGCCGGCGAGACCGAAATATACCGCCCCGCCAATCAGCACCAGCCCGGCAAGACCGAAGGTCCGTCCAAAAGGAATCCCGGCCACCGCATCCAGCACAAACCCCTTAGACATAATGATTACCGCCGCCATGGCAAGGCTGATCAATGCAATCCGGCCAAGACCTTTGAACGAGCTGAAATGAAGCCGTCCCCGCCGGTTCAGGATTGCCCCCATCACCAGCACCGAAACCCAGCTCGCCAGCGCGGTTGCCAGCGCCAGCCCGGCAGCACCAAGCACCCGCATCAGCAGAAGGCTGGCAACAAGATTGATGAGGATTGTTGCAAATGAGATCTTCAGGGGTGTTTTCGGATCATGCGCCGCATAGAAGGCGGGCTGCATGATCTTGGCCAGAATAAAAGCCGGTATCCCGACCCCATAGGCGATCAGCACCTCTGCAACGGGGGTGATTCGGGCAGGATCAAACGCGCCATAGGCAAAAAGCCCGCCAATGATCTCTTCGGCAAGACAGATCGCCCCTGCCATCGCCGGCAAGGCAAAGAACATCCCGAGATATATTGCCTTCCCCATTGTCCGGATAACGGCCTCCCCATCACCGGAAGCTTCAAGGCGGGATAACTGCGGCAGCAGGGCTGTCCCAAGGGCAATCCCTATAATGCCGAGGGGAAGCTGGGCGATCCGATCAGCAAAATACAGCGCCGAAATTGCCCCGATCGGCAGAAGAGATGCAAGGATCGTATCGACCAGAAGGTTGATCTGCATCCCGCCCGCACCTATCGCGGCCGAAAAGAAGGATCGCCACATCCGGCGGCCTGCATCGCTGATCCGGGGCAGGATCATCCAGCGCGGCAGGCGATCAACCCGGACCAGCATGCGTTGAAGCAGCACCATCTGAAACAGGCCCGCAACCGGCACGGCAACAGCCACCGGAACGGCACCAACCCCGGCTAGAAGGCCCGCCATCACCGCCCCGGCCATAAGCACAAGATTAAGCAGCACCGGCGCCGCCGCGCCGCCAAAAAAGTGATTGCTGGCATTGGTGATTGCCGCCCATAACGCCACCAGTGATATCATGGGCAGATACGGCATGGTTATCCTGGCCAGCAGGACGGCGGTTTCAAACCGGCCTCCTTCATCGGTAAACCCCGGTGCCAGAAACGTGATGACCAGCGGCATGGCCAGTTCCATCACGATGGTGATCAGCACCAATGCCCAAAGGAGGGTGATCTGGACTTCTTCGGCAAGACGCCTTGCAGCGGCAGGGCTTTCTTTTTCGGCTTTGGCATAGGCTGGCAAAAACGCATTGGTCATCGCGCCTTCTGCAGTCATGCGGCGGAAGAGATTGGGAAGCTTGAAGGCGACGAAAAACGCATCCGCCACCGGGCCTCCGCCAAGCACCACCGCCAGCAGAATATCTCTCATGAAACCCAGTATCCGGCTCAGTGCCGTGAGCCCGCCAATCTGGCGAACAGCACCGAAAAGGCTTTTCCCGCTACTCATGCGGCCACCTGATTGGCGGGATCGCTTGTCTTGAGGACTTCAAGCAACGCCTGCTGGATTGCCTTAAGCCTGGTCTCAGACGTGATTTTGAGCCCGAAACCATCCTTGACATAAAACACATCCACCACCCGATCACCATAGGTGGATACGCTGGCAGTCTGAATCTGCAGCCCCATTTCGGCGATCTTCCGCGTGACCTTGTAGAGAAGCCCCGGCGCATCCTTGCCGTTGATCTCAATCACCGTGTGGGTCTTGCTGGCGTTGTTATTGACCAAGACCCGGGCAGGGGCCGTTATCCGCCTGATCCGGGCAGGTGTCTGGCGGTTCCGGCGATCCGTGGCGGCGTTGATGTCCAGCATACCGGTTAACGTCTTCTCGAGGCTTTGCCTGATCTTCATCTGTTCCTGCGGGTCGCTGATAGCCTCCTTGTCCTGATCCTGAATCCAGAACGCATCAAGGGTCAGCCCGTCTTTGCGGGTGGTGATGCGGGCATCGACGATATTCGCTCCGGCGGCTGCCAGCCCTCCTGCAATGCGGGAAAAGAGTCCGGCATCATCGGCGGTGATAATGACGACTTCCGTGGCGTTTCGCTTCAGATCAGATGTCATGACAATTGTAAGAAGCTTGTTCTCGGCAAGATGGTTTCGGCACATTTCCGCATGGCGGCCATGGCTTTCGGCATCGAACCCTGTCCAGTAGGCCGTGGTAAATATGTCAAGATGGTTGCTGATCTCGTCCTCGGTCCAACGTGAAGACAGCCGCTCTGCCAAAAGTGTCTTGGCTTCCCCTTCAAGATATCTCAGCGTGTCATCCGGGTTCTCGCCCCGAAGATGGGCCATGGTGCGGCTGTAGAGATCGCGCATCAAGGCCGCTTTCCAGCCGTTCCATACATTCGGTCCCACCGCCCGGATATCCGCCACCGTCAGCACCAGAAGCAGGTTGAGCCGTTCAGGGGACTGAACTTCAGCAGCAAAATTGGTGATGGTCATCGGATCGTTGAGATCATAACGGAAGGCGGTTTCGCTCATCAGCAGATGAAAACGCACCAGCCAGGCCACGGTTTCGGTTTCTTCCTCGCTGAGCCCGAGCCGAGGGCAGACATGGCGGGCAACCTCAGCCCCGAGGATGGAATGATCCCCGCCCCTGCCCTTGGCGATATCATGGAGAAGAAGCGCAACATAAAGCTCTTTGCGCAAGGTCACTTCCTTGACCGCCGCGGTTGCCACCGGCGCGATCTCGGCCAGTTCGCCATGTTCGATCCCGCTGAGGATGCCCATGGCAAAGATCGTGTGCTCATCAACGGTGTAGCTGTGATACATATCAAACTGCATCATCGCAACAATACGGCCAAAATCCGGGATAAACTTGCCGATGAACCCGCTTTCGTTCATCAGGCGGAGGACCCGCTCCGGGCTTTCGCGACTGGTCAGAATATTAAGGAACATCGCGTTGGCGTCAGGATGATGACGAAAATCCGCATCGACAAGGTTGAGATGTCCGTGAAGCTTGCGCAGGGCATCGGGATGAATATCAAGCCCGCTCGCCTGCGCGGTTTCGAACATCCGCATCATCAGAAGCGCATCGTCACGAAAACTGTAACTGTCCGGAAGGGTCAGTCTTCCTGCGTCCACCTCAAAAGGTTTCGGGGCCTGTCGCGGCCGGAAACGAAGCAGAAAACTGCGGGGCTTGGTATCGAAATCAGCAGCAAAGGCAGCGCAGAAAATTCGTGTAAGATTGCCGACGGACTTGGCCGCCAGATAATATCGGCGCATGAACCGCTCAACCCCGCTCAACCCCGACCGGTCTGCGAAACCCAGCGCCGGCGCAATCTCAATCTGGGCATCAAAGGTCAGGCGATCGTCTTCGCGCCCGGCGCGCAAATGCAGATGGCAGCGCACCGCCCAGAGAAACCGCTGGGCATAGGAAAAGACCCGAACCTCATTCCGGCTCAGGATTTTGCGCTCGATCATCATCTCGATGGAACTGACCTTGTAGACATAGCGGGCAATCCAGAACATGGTCTGAAGATCTCTCAACCCGCCTTTGCCATCCTTGATGTTCGGCTCGACAACATAGCGCCGGTTACCGCTTCTGGCATGGCGCTGGTCACGTTCTTCAAGTTTGCTTGTGATAAAATCCACCGCCGACCCTGTCACGATATCCTGATCAAATCGCTGCATCAGGGTATCGAAAAGCTCCCGGTTGCCGCAAAGAAACCTGGCCTCAAGAAGCGCCGTGCGGATGGTGATGTCTTCTTTTGCCGCCTTGACCGCCTGCCGCAGGCTGCGGGAAGCATGGCCAATCGTCAGCCCCATGTCCCAGAGAATATAGAGCGCTGTTTCAATCTGGCTGGTGATCTTTTTATCTGCCTGCCGCGAGGAGAGAAAAAGCAGATCAATATCAGAAGCAGGTGCAAGTTCACCCCGGCCATAGCCTCCGGTTGCCACCAGTGCAAGTTCACCTTCCTCCCCATTCGTGATTCGGGCAAATAGTGCCCTTATGAGGGCATCAAGAACAAGTGCATTTCCACCAACATAAAGCGCCCCGTCATTGGCCTCACGGAACGCGGCTTCCACCAGCTCGCGCCCATGGGTGAGCAGATCCTTGAGGGCCGTCAGCATCACCGGCCGGAAGTCATCTTCCTCAGGCAAGGCAGTGATGGCGCTTATCTCTGCCTCTACCTTTTCGGCAAAGCCGGTCCCTTCAAACCAAGTGGCGGCATAGCCGCTCGGGTTGAGCGCCTTGAGCCAGGGCGGAGATTTGGTTTCGGGCCGGGTCATGCCCCCTCCTTAACGAACGGTGCTAGCATAAAGAGATGTCTCCGGGGCCAGCGGAATTCTATCTTATCGGATTGACCAAAGCCATGTCCATGTCCGGGCTTGTCCATGAGCAGGTCTTTTATCCGGACTGATCACGGTATTTCTTGAGCGCATAAAGTGCCTCAAGTGCTTCAAGCGGGGTCATGGTATCGGGCAAGAGCTCATCAAGATAGGTCAGCACGGCCTCGGTTTCCTCCCGATGCCTGGCCGTTGGCGGATCACGGGTCTCGATGGAAAACAGCGGCAGATCATCCACCGCCGATGCGCTGAGAGGCGCGTTTTCTTCGGTCAGGCTTTCCAGCACCGCTTCGGCCCGTTCGAGGACCGGCGCAGGTATCCCCGCAATGCGCGCCACATGTATCCCGTAAGACCGGTCCGCGCCTCCGGGGGCAACTTCGTGAAGGAAGACGATATCTCCCTGCCATTCCCGGACCGTCATGGCATGGGTCGAAAGGGCTTCAAGACTCCGCTCAAGCGCGTTGAGTTCGTGATAATGGGTGGCGAAAAGTGTCCGGCATCGATTGACCTCATGCAGGTATTCCACCACGGCCCAGGCCAGTGACAACCCGTCATAGGTCGCGGTTCCCCGGCCGATTTCATCAAGAATAACGAGTGATCTTTCTCCTGTCCGGTTCAGGATTGCCGCGGTTTCCACCATTTCCACCATGAACGTGGAACGTCCTGTGGCGAGATCATCCGAGGCGCCGACGCGGCAAAAAAGCCGATCCACCATCCCGATCACGGCGGATTCTGCCGGAACATAAAACCCCGCCTGGGCCATCACGGCAATGAGGGCATTCTGCCGAAGAAAGGTTGATTTCCCCGCCATATTGGGGCCGGTAAGAAGCCAGATACGGTCTGCGGCTGAAAGATGGCAGGTATTGGCAATAAACGGATGATCATCCATTTTTCCCAGCATCTGTTCCACCACCGGATGACGGCCATTCTGAATGTGAAACTCGGTGGATGTGTCCAATTCCGGCCGGCAATAGTTCCAGCGTTCAGCCAGCCGGGCGGAAGCGGCAGCAACATCGAGACGGGCAGCATCATGGGCAAGAGCACGGATCGCATCGGCCGAAGCCAGCACATCATCGGCAAGGGCTGAGAAAAGTTCGAGCTCCACCGCCAAGGCCCTGTCTGCCGCACCACTCATCTCACGTTCGAGTTCAGCAAGTTCGGTTGTGGAAAACCTCAATGCCTGGGCTGTCGTCTGCCGGTGAATGAACCGCTCATCCGCGAGCATGGCATCGGCATGGGTGCTTCGGACTTCAATGTGATAGCCAAGGACATTGTTATGCTTGATCTTGAGGGATGAGATGCCTGTAGTCTCGCAGTACTTTGCCTGCAAGCCTGCAATGAGCCTCTTGCTTTCATCCCGCAGGGCCCGCAGATCGTCAAGGCCCGCATGAAACCCCGGCCGGATATAACCGCCGTCACGGGCAAGAAGGGGCAGGTGTTCCCCCAAGGTGGTGCTGATCTGGTCGGCAAGCGCTGCCGGTGCCCGGAAACTCACGGCCATCTGCTCAAGCGGTTCGGCAGCGATGAGGGTTGAAACACGGCGGTCAATCGCCTCGGCCAGCAGTTGTGCCTGGCCTATCCCGCGGCCGATTGCATCGATATCCCTTGGCCCGCCATGCCCGAGACCGAGACGCGACAGGGCACGCTCCAGATCAGGCATCACCTTGAGTGCGGCGGCCGCACCATCCCGAAAGACCGGGTCCGATTTCAGCACTTCAACCAGATCAAGCCTTGAATTGATTGCATCCGGATCCGTCAGGGGCGCGGCAATCCGTGCGGCAAGAAGCCGGGCGCCCGCCGCTGTTGCGGTATCATCGATCGCTGAAAGAAGGCTGCCTTGCGTCTTGCCTGCAAGTGTCCTTGTAATTTCAAGAGATCGCCGACTGGCCGGATCCATTTCGAGAATCCCGGCACTGGCTCTTTTCCGGATCGGGCGAAACCGCAAGGCGCGACCTTTCTGGGTCTGATCGAGATATCGCACCAGCGCCCCGGCCGCTGCGCAGTCCGACCGCGTCAGCATCGCCATTCCGTCAAGGGTGGAAACACCGTAAACTTCGCAAAGCCGCCTTTCCCCGGCGGTGCTGTCAAAATCACGGGCCGGGCGGATCGAGACGCAGCCTGCAAGCCCGTGGGTTTCGCCATCGGTAAAAGGATGGTCTGCCTCCGGCCGATCGCTGACAATAATCTCGGCAGCCTGAAGACGAGCGAGGCTTTCTTCCAGGCGATCCCCGTCGATGCTTTCCACCATAATCTCACCGGTGCTGAGGTCAACCCAGGCAAGAGAGGATGCCCCACCGGCTTCCCCCAAGGCGGCGAGGAAATTGTTTTCACGCGGCGGTAGAAATTCATCTTCGACCAGCGTCCCTGGCGTTACAATACGCACAACATCACGCTTGAGCGGGCCTTTGTTGCCGCGCTTCTTGGCGGTTTCGGGATTTTCGCTCTGCTCACATATCGCCACCCGGAACCCCTGCCTGATCAGGCGCGACAGATATGCTTCTGCCGCATGAAACGGCACGCCGCACATCGGCACATCACGGCCATCGACCTTGCCTCGCCGGGTCAGGGTGATATCCAGCGCCCGCGCGGCTTCAACGGCATCGCCGAAAAACAGCTCATAAAAATCTCCCATACGGTAGAACAGGAGGCTGTCTGGATGCGCGGTCTTGACGTCGATATACTGGGCCAGCATGGGTGTAATGCCGCTGGCACTTGCCTCGGGAAGGGTGGTGAGGATAGATTTGTCTTCAGCGGTGCTCATCACATGGACACTATGGCGGTTTCGGTGTATGCAGCAAGGACAATCGGACCGTATCCTGATGGGCATACCATAGACGATCCCGATCAGTGGTGCTAGAGCCGCTTCATCACCTTGAGGAAACAAATGACAAAAGCCAAAAAATCGCTTCTGGATGAAGAAGCTCTGGCCCTTCACGCCAATGGGCGGCCCGGCAAATTTGAAATCCGGCCAACCAAACCCCTGACCAGCCAGCATGATCTGGCCCTGGCCTATTCCCCCGGGGTGGCCGCGCCTTGCCTTGAAATCGCCGCTGATCCGGATGCGGCTTTTGTCTATACCGCCAAGAGCAACACCGTCGGCGTGATCACCAATGGCACTGCTGTCCTCGGCCTTGGCAATATCGGCGCGCTGGCGGCAAAGCCCGTGATGGAAGGCAAGGCGGTATTGTTCAAGAAATTTGCTGATATCGATGGCATTGATCTTGAGCTTGATACCGATGATCCGGAACGCTTTATCGATGCCGTCCGTCTGCTTGGCCCGAGTTTTGGCGGGATAAATCTTGAAGATATCAAATCCCCGGAATGCTTCATCATCGAAAAGAAACTTCGGGAAGTCATGAACATCCCCGTCTTTCATGATGACCAGCACGGGACCGCCATCATCGTTGCCGCGGCATTGATCAACGCCCTTGATCTGACCGGCCGCCGCCTTGAGGATATCAAGATTGTCTCAAATGGTGCCGGGGCGGCCTCACTGGCCTGCGTCCGGCTGATCAAAGCCATGGGCGTGCCCCATGAAAACGTCCTGCTGGCCGATGAGGAAGGCGTCATCCATCAAGGGCGCAAAACTGCCATGAACCCATGGAAAGAGGCGCATGCCATCGCCACCGACAAGCGCAGCCTGGCCGAAGCCCTCGAAGGGGCGGATGTGTTTTTGGGCCTTTCGGTTGCAGGCGCCATGACAAAGGAAATGGTTCTTTCCATGGCGGAACGGCCCATCATCTTTGCGATGGCCAACCCGGTACCGGAAATCATGCCGGATGAGGTCAGGGCCGCACGCCCTGATGCCATCATCGCAACCGGCCGGTCCGACTTCCCCAATCAGGTCAATAACGTGCTCGGATTCCCCTATATTTTCCGGGGTGCCCTTGATGTGCAGGCATCTTCGATTACCGAAGGGATGAAAATCGCCGCCGCTGAAGCCATCGCCAGGCTGGCCCGCACCGATGTCCCCGATGAAGTCAATGAAGCCTATGATGGCAAAACCCTGCATTACGGCCCGGACTACATAATCCCCGCACCTTTTGATCCACGTCTTATCGTCGAAGTCTCATCGGCGGTGGCACTGGCAGCAATGGAAGATGGCGTTGCCCGCAAACCACTTGAGAATGTGGACGCCTATCGCGGAACACTCTCGGCGCGGCTTGATCCGACCGCATCGACCCTTCAGAAGATCTTTGCCCGCATCAAGGGCAAGGGACGGCAGGTGGTCTTTGCCGAGGGGGAAGAGGAAAGAGTGATCCGCGCCGCCATTGCTTTCCGGGCCGCCGGCTATGGTGAACCCTTGATGGTAGCCCGCGAACATCGGCTGAAAGAAGCACTTGAACGGCTGGGCCTTGACGGGGTGGAAGAACTGACCTGTATCAATGCCAAGATCTCAACCCGAAATGAGAAATATATCGATGATCTTTACGGCATGCTGCAGCGAAACGGCGCCATTCGACGGGATTGTCAGCGCATGGTCAACCAGGACCGCAATATCTTTGCCGCATCCATGGTAAGGGCCGGGGATGCGGATGCCATGGTCACCGGAACGACGCGATCGTTCAAATCCAGCTTTGACCACATCACCCGGGTTATCGGACCGAAACCTGATACCCCGTTCATGGCGTTCAGCATCGTGATTTCACGCGGGACGACGGTCTTTATCGGGGATACATCGGTTCACGAACGCCCTGATCCTGATCAGGTGGCGGACATTGCCGAAGGGCTGGCGGCGCAGGCGAGAGCTTTCGGCCATACCCCCCGGGTGGCTATCCTGGCCTTCTCGAATTTCGGCAGCCCCTGGATGAAAACAGCCCGCGCGGCGCATGAAGCGGTATCTGTTCTGGATCAACGTGGTGTGGAATTTGAATATGACGGCGAAATGACAGCCGAAGTGGCGCTGGATTACGAACTGATGCGCCAGAACTATCCCTTCTGCCGTCTTTCCGGCCCGGCCAATGTGCTGATCATGCCTGGACTGCATTCAGCCAATATTGCATATAAACTGCTCAAGCAGATTGGTGGCGGCTCCACTATTGGTCCTATTCTCACCGGGGCAGAAAAGCCGTTTCAGATCGTTCCGATGGGAGCAAGCGTGACCGATATCGTGCAGGCGGCGGCCATTGCCGCCCATGACAGTCTGGACTAGATATCCAGCGCGGCGATGAGCTGGGACAGATCTTCCTGCGGGCGGGCGCCGATATGGCTGATCACCTCACTCGCGGCAATCGTGGCAATCCGAGCCGAAGTTTCAAGATCGTGTCCCTTCTGCCGGGCAAAGAGATAGCCGCCGGCGTAAAGATCACCGGCACCTGTTGTATCCACCACCCGCAGGTTGGTGTCGGCAGCAACCCGGGCCTGGCTGTCACCTCGAACAACGAGAGACCCCGCCGCCCCGCAAGTGATGACGGCTTCCTCGACCATGGCGGTAACCTGCCGGATTGCTGCATCAAAAGGCCCCGGGAAAAGAGTCAGGATTTCATCTTCATTGCCAAAGACAAGGCTTGTATGTTCGGCAAGAAACGCTGAAAGCGCCGTATGATGGCGCTCAACACACCAGGCATCGGAAAGCGATACCGCAACCTTTGTCCGGCTGGCGCGGGCAATCTCGGCCACCCTTGCGTAGCAATCCGGCCCGGCTGGCGCATCGAATAGATATCCTTCAAGATAGACCCATTCCGCCCCGGCAATGAGGTCTTCGTCCATGTCATCGGGGCCAAGCGTAATCGACGCGCCGAGATGGGTGTTCATGGTACGCTCGGTATCTGGCGTGACCAGAATGGTCGAAGATGCAGTTTGGTTGCCCTCGGCATAGACTGGCGTGAACATAACGCCGGCGGCCTGAATGTCATGGCTGAAGATTCGTCCCAGCATGTCTTCGGAAATCTTGCCGATGAATCCGGCCTGGCCGCCACAGGCGACAATCCCAACCGCGGTATTCGCCGCCGAGCCGCCAGAGATTTCCGTCGCCGGGCCGATGGCGTCATAAAGAGATGATGCCCGTTCAGCATCAATGAGATTCATGGCGCTTTTCTGCATGCCCTGATCGATGATGAACTGATCATCCGCCAGGGCGATGATATCAACAATGGCGTTGCCGATGGTTACTATAGGTGGTGATGAAGACATGATCTGATCGTATTTGAAAGACTATAATCAACCTGTATTACCTGATGCGGATTGAAAAATGAAGCCTTAAGGGCTAAACCCGCATGAGGCTGGTTTTTTTCGGGGCAGGGTCCATATCATGTCAGGTTGTTTTTCACGAATGATGATCCTTGCGGCAGGGCTGTCTTTCATGACGGCCGGATGCCAGCATGTCCAGAATGCTCCGCTGGAGCTCCGCGCCCCGGTGAGCCCTGAAACGGTACCGGATCTCAGTGCCTATGCCGTTGAAACATTGCCGGATCTTGAGGAAACCAGCATCACGGAAATCCCAGCAGCGAGTACGGATACCGCCGATCCTGCGCCACCGGCCTCAACATCTTCAGCCCTAGAACTTGCCCAGGTAACAGCCCCGCCGCCGCCACCTGATCCGGCGCCAGTCCCTCAACCTGAACTATCTCCGCAACCCGCCCCACCACCTCAGCTTGAACCGGCAACGCTGGTCGGCAGCTCTTTTGACCGGCTTCTCCTGCAGCTTGGCGAGCCGGATTTCATGCGCAAGGAAGGCCTGGTTGAAATCTGGCAATATCGGCTGGTGAACTGTGTTGTGAATTTCATCCTGCGCGATGGAGGGGAAGGGCAAACGATCACCGCCTGGGTCGGTCGCCATCGGCAGTTGGGGCTTGCTTACGATCATGACGCCTGCATCAGGGATCTCGGCGAAAGGGAACAGCTCTAGGGGGTGGTCTTGTGCCGATAGGTGCATTTCTCTCTGATGACGCAGGCCCCGCATTTCGGTTTGCGCGCAACGCAAGTATACCGGCCATGCAGGATAAGCCAGTGATGCGCGCCTTTCTTGTAGCGGTCAGGGACCCGTTTTTCCAGCAACATCTCCACCTTTGTCGGGGTTGATCCCACCGCCATGCCAGTGCGATTGCCAACACGGAAGATATGCGTGTCAACCGCAATCGTCGGCTCCCCAAACGCCTCGTTCAAGACAACGTTGGCGGTCTTCCGCCCAACCCCGGGCAGTGCTTCGAGCGCTTCACGGCTGCGGGGCACTTCCCCGCCATGGTCCCGCACCAATATTTCCGCCATTGCCATGACATTCTTTGCCTTGGTGTTGAAGAGCCCGATCGTCTTGATAAAGGAACGCAGTTTTTCTTCACCAAGTCTGAGCATGTCTTGAGGTGTTGAGACAATTTCAAAAAGCGGCCGTGTTGCCTTGTTGACGCTCACATCCGTTGCCTGGGCTGAGAGTGCCACCGCCACCAGCAAGGTATAGGGATTCCGGTATTCAAGTTCGGTTTTCGGTTCCGGCATGATGGCCGCGAGCAGCTCGAAACAGGCATCAATATCCGCCTGTTTCATCTTTGGTGATGGTTGTTCCGAAGTTGTGGCCATGCCGGGTATCCTTTTTATACGTCTCGCTTGAAGGTGAGCATATACCCATCCGTTGTCTGATCCCCGATCCGGGGAATGCGCCGCCCTCAAGGCTTTTTTACGCGTCACCTTGTCCCACAAAACAGGAGAGGATTGACGGGCTGACCTTAACGGCACATGTTATCATCATGGAAATTCAAGGTGAAAATCAAGCCCCGCGCGCATCAATCCCGAACGGCAACGGAAGTTCCGCTGACCGCGACGGGTTGCTCTTGTGGCCGCATCGCAGCCTCAGCCAGAAAGGTTTCCGCATTCTGATGGCGGTTCTCGGCAGTTTGATGGTTGCAATCGGGCTGATCTTTTTTCTCATGGGGGCCTGGCCTGTTGTCGGATTTCTCGGGCTCGAGATCCTGGTGGTCTGGGCGTTCTTCCGCATGAATTACAAAAGTGCCCGGCAACGGGAGAAAATCACCGCCAATCCGGCGACCTTCCGCATCGAGCGAACAAGCCCTGATGGAGAAACCGCCATTGAAGAGTTGCCTTCACCCTGGCTGAAGGCTGAACTTGAACCATCAGCACCGCCGAAATCAGGCCAGCCCCAGCGACTTGTGGTGAAAAGCCACGGACGCAAGGCTGAGATCGGCCCGTTTCTTCATGCCGTTGAAAAGCAGGAACTTCTGCCAGAGATCAATGCCTTGCTGAGCAAAGTCCAGCGTTAGCCTTTTAGAACGTCATGCATGGAATAAAGCCCGGGCGTGGCTCCGGCAGCCCAGCGCCCCGCTCTCAGCGCCCCCCGGGCAAAGATCATCCGGTCAATCGCCCGGTGCGTGAGCTCAATCCGTTCCGACTGGCCAAACAACATGACGCTGTGTTCACCCACCACATCACCGCCGCGAAGAACGCCAAAACCTATCGCGCCATCCTTGCGCGCGCCGGTAATCCCATGGCGAGCATAGTCCGCTACATCTGAAAGTGAGACATCACGGCCTTTTGCGGCTGCCTCACCCAGCAGCAATGCCGTACCGGATGGAGCATCTACCTTGTGCTTGTGATGGGTTTCAACAATTTCGATATCCCAGTCCGGGCCAAGTGCCCGCACCGCATCTTCTACAATCCGGGAAAGAAGCGTCACCCCGACAGAGGTGTTCGCGCACCAGACAACCGCCGTACTTCCTGCGGCTTCTTCGAGAATACGGGCATCCGCATCGGTCATCCCGGTCGTGCCAATGACGATGGGAATCCCGTGTTCAGCCGCAAGGCGTGCATGTTCCACGCTGGCCTTGGGGGTGGTGAAATCAATGATGACATCAGCCCCGGCGGTGGCGAGAGCGGATTTGTCACCCGCCACCAGCACCCCTGTTTCGGCAAGCCCGTTCATCCGGCCCGCATCCTGGCCGATGGATTCTGAAGACGGATGGTCCGTAGCAGCCGCAAGCGTCATGTCTTCGGTTTCGGCAAGGGCGATGGTGATCATGCGTCCCATGCGTCCCGAAGCACCGGGCAGCGCAACACGCGTAGAGGATAAGGTCATGGCGGACTCCTTCTGAGGCCAGCATAATCACCGGCACAATCGCCAGCATAATTGAAACTGCGGCTGGTGAAAACCGGGGAGCTTGAGGTTAATCCTCTTCGCCGAACATTTTACGGATTCGATTCATGAAACCGGTGGATTCGGGGTTCTGTTTTCCGCTGTTGGCGGCAAATTCCTCGAGAAGAGATTTCTGCTTTGCCGTCAGATTGACCGGCGTTTCAACATGAATATCAACATAGAGATCACCTCGCGCACGTCCCTGAAGCCCTGGCATGCCCTTACCCTTGAGTCTCAGCCGGTGGCCGGATTGCGTGCCGGGCTGAATGCTCACCCTGGCCATCTTGCCATCGAGATTGGGCACATCAATCGTCCCGCCCAGGGCCGCGGTTGCCATCGGCACCGGCATGGTCAGCAGGAGACTTGTTCCATCACGCTCAAAAATTTCATGCGCCTTCACATCGATGAAAATATAGAGATCACCGGGGCTGCCACCTCGCAGGCCGGCTTCCCCTTCGCCTGAAAGACGAATGCGCGTGCCGATATCAACACCGGGCGGGATCGTAACATTAAGCGTGCGGTTTTTCTGCACCCGTCCCTGGCCACCGCAGCTGCTGCAGGGAGAGGATATCGTCTGCCCCATCCCCTGACACGACGGGCAGGTGCGTTCAACCGTGAAAAATCCCTGCTGGGCCCGAACTTTGCCATGCCCGCCGCAGGTGCTGCAACTGGTGGGGCTCGTTCCCGGAGCAGCACCACTGCCCTTACAGGTCTCGCAAGACGTGGCAACCGGGATTTTGATTGTTTTGGAATCACCGGTAAAAGCTTCTTCAAGGCTGATCGTCATATCATATCTGAGATCAGCACCCTTGGTGTTGCCTCGGCGGCCTTGACCACGCCCGCCCATGAAATCGGAGAACATTTCATCAAAGATATCGGAGAAGCCGCCGGCACCGAAACCGCCAGCCCCGAAGCCAGCACCGCCACCAAATCCGCCACCCTGTTCGAACGCCGCATGGCCAAGACGATCATAGGCCGCGCGTTTCTGCTCGTCCTTCAGCACTTCATAGGCTTCGGTTGCTTCGCGGAATTTTTCTTCAGCCGCGCTGTCATCCGGATTGCGGTCCGGATGATATTTCATGGCCAGTTTGCGATATTCGGACTTGATCGTTTTTGGATCAGCATCCTTCTTCACGCCAAGCACTTCATAATAATCACGTTTGGCCATACTGAACCGCTACATCTGCTATGGTGAGTGAAATCCGGGCCGCTGAAAGGGCAAGAGGTCTCAGGAACCGCTTGCCTTCTTCTGATCGTCGTCGCTGTCCACCTCTTCGAATTCCGCATCGACGACGGTATCGTCGCTGGCGTTTTCGTTCTTGGCAGCATCGTCATCCGCCTCATCGGCACTGGCCGCATATGCCGCCTCGCCCATTTTCATGAGCGCTGCGGAAAGCGCCTCGGTCTGGGGGCCGAAATCCTCATTGGATTCGTCTTCCAGTGCTTCCTTGAGGTCAGCCACCGCCTTTTCCACATCGGCTTTCAGCGCCTCATCGGCCTTGTCACCGAGATCCGCAAGGGATTTTTCAGCCCCGTGAACCAGCGATTCCGCCTGGTTGCGGGCTTCGACCTTTTCCCGACGCTTTTTATCTTCTTCGGCGTTGGCTTCAGCATCCTTGACCATCTGCTCGATATCATCATCGCTAAGGCCGCCAGAGGCCTGGATCTTGATCTGCTGTTCCTTGCCGGTCGCCTTGTCCTTGGCGCTGACATTGACGATACCGTTGGCGTCGATATCAAATGTCACCTCGATCTGCGGCACGCCGCGCGGGGCGGCAGGGATGCCGACAAGATCAAACTGACCCAGGAGTTTATTGTCCGCCGCCATTTCACGTTCACCCTGGAAAACCCGGATCGTCACCGCGGTCTGGTTGTCGTCGGCGGTGGAGAATGTCTGGCTTTTCTTGGTCGGGATGGTGGTGTTGCGGTCAATCAGCCGCGTAAACACCCCGCCAAGGGTTTCAATACCAAGTGAAAGCGGGGTTACATCAAGTAGCAACACATCCTTGACGTCGCCTTTGAGCACACCGCCCTGGATTGCCGCGCCGCTGGCCACCACCTCATCCGGGTTGACCCCGCGATGCGGTTCGGTCTTGAAGAACGACTCCACCGCTTCGATGATTTTCGGCATCCGGGTCATGCCGCCAACGAGAATGACTTCGTCAATGTCCCCGGCCTTGATACCGGCATCCTTGAGCGCTGCCTTGCAGGGCTCGATGCTGCGCTGGATCAGATCATCGACAAGGGATTCAAGCTTGGCGCGCGTGAGTTTGACGTTAAGGTGTTTCGGCCCGGACTGATCTGCCGTGATGAAGGGCAAGTTGACTTCGGTCTGGGTCGCGCTGGAAAGCTCGATCTTTGCCTTTTCCGCCGCTTCTTTCAATCGCTGGAGGGCAAGCTTGTCTTCCCGCAGATCAATGCTGTTGCCCTTTTTGAATTCATCGGCCAGGAAATCGATGATCCGCTGGTCGAAATCCTCCCCGCCAAGGAATGTATCCCCGTTGGTGGATTTGACTTCGAACACGCCATCGCCGACTTCGAGGATCGAGACATCAAAAGTCCCCCCGCCAAGATCATAAACGACAATGGTGCCGGATTCCTTCTTGTCGAGGCCATAGGCGAGGGCGGCGGCGGTCGGCTCATTGATGATACGCAACACATCAAGGCCTGCAATCTTGCCAGCATCCTTGGTGGCCTGACGCTGGGCATCGTTGAAATACGCTGGCACGGTAATTACCGCTTCGGTAACGCTTTCACCGAGATATGCTTCGGCATCCTCTTTCAGTTTGCGCAGAATAAAGCTCGAAATCTGGCTGGGTGAATATTTTTCACCATGCGCCTCGACCCAGCTATCGCCATTTTCAGCGGCTACCGTCTTATAGGGAACAAGTTTGGCGAAATGCTTTGACGCCTTGTCGGTATGCCGACGTCCGATCAGCCTCTTGATGGCGAAAAGCGTATTTTCCGGATTGGTCACCGCCTGCCGTTTGGCCGACTGGCCGACGAGCCGTTCGCCATCCTCGGTAAAAGCCACCATTGATGGAGTTGTGCGGCCACCCTCGGCGTTTTCAATAACCTTGGCGGATGTTCCGTCCATGACCGCAACGCAGGAATTGGTTGTACCCAAGTCAATGCCAATCACTTTACCCATGTTACCCTCTTTCTTCCGTATTGCGGGACCAGGGTCTGCTACCATCTTGGTGCCGCGATGTTTCAGTATTCAAGCCACATATAGGAACTGCATCCCTGATTGCAAGGGGGCCGCCCGAATGCCGCTTTCTATGCCTCTTCCGCTCCATCCTGCGCTTTTGCAACACCGACCATGGCCGGGGAGAGGAGTCTGTCATGGAGCATCCAGCCGGCCTGCGCCACCTGAACAACCGTGCCTGGTTCAACCTCGCTGGTGGGAACCTCGAACATGGCCTGGTGCTTCTCGTAGTCGAATTTCTCATTGAGCGGATTGATCCGCACGATGCCATGACGTTCCAGAACCGTGGTGATCTCCTGATTGATCATCTCAACGCCAATCACCAGATTGGTCATGGTCTCATCAAGGCCGCTCCGATCTTCAGGCAAAACAGCTACGGCGCGGCTGAGATTGTCCACCGATGCAAGAAGATCGCGGGCAAACCCGGCATGGCCGTATTTTCGTGCCTGGGAGATTTCGCGTTCGGTCCGGCGACGCATATTTTCAACTTCCGCCAACGCCCGCAAAGCCTGATCCTTGAGGTCATCACGCTCAGCTTCCAGCGCCGCCAACGGATCGATGTTTTCCCCCTGCTCACCTGATGCGGATTCCGGGAATTCGGGGATGACGATATCATCCACAGAAGCTGTGTCTGCCGCGTTCTTGATATCGGATTTGTCATCCTTCGGGGCGTCGTTCACATCATCTTTTGTCGTTTCATCCGCCATTTCTGCACCTCTGGGTCATCGGAGATGAAGGTTATGTAGGCGTTTGAACCTGATTTGCCAAGATGCCGTGGCAGATTTAGAGCGACAGCATCTTGGTGATGGCCTCGCCGGTGTAATCCACCATGGGGATGATGCGGGCATAATTCATGCGCCGGGGGCCGATCACCCCTACCGCACCAATGACTTTCTGCTCACTGTCCTTGTAGGGTGCGATGATCATCGCACAGTCGGTATTGCCAAAAAGCGCGTTCTCGGCGCCGATGAATATCTGCACGCCGGAGCCGCGTTGCACGGCTTCAAGCACGTTCCTTGTGTTTTCCCTTATCTCCAGCATGGAAAAGAGCGTGCGGATCTTCTCTATATCCTCTGCTGCGGAAATATCTTCGAGCAGATTGGCATGCCCGCGCAGAATAAGCGTCCCTGTCTCGGCAGCACCGCCGACAAGATGGGCAATACCGGCATCGATCACCTTGCGGCTGAGGGTGTCGATCTCCATCCGCCGGGCGGCGATATCGGTTTTCAGGATGTTATCGGCCTCGGCAAGGGTGGAGCCGGCCAGCACGGTGCTGAGAAAATTTCCCGCCTCCACCAGCGCCGATGGCGGCAGATCCGCCGGCAGATCAATGATCCGGTTCTCCACATCACCGACGCTGTTGACAATGACCACCAGCGCCCGGGTGGTGCCGCCGACGCCGCGACCAAGCGGCACGAATTCAACATGGCGGATCGATGCATCACGCTTCGGCGTGATCACCAGCGACGCGCATCGTGACAGACCCGACAGGGCCGAAGTTGTCTGCTCAAGCGCATCAGCAAAGCTGAGCCCGCTGGCATTGCATTCCACATCGATGCGTGCCCGCGTTTCTTTCGGAATATCACTGCCGACTTCGAGCAGCCCGTCCACAAAAAGCCGGAGCCCGGTTTCCGTGGGCATGCGGCCAGCCGAAGCATGGGGTTGAAACAAAAGCCCGGCCGCTTCAAGATCCGCCATGATGGACCGGATGCTGGCCGGCGACAGCGGGTTTTCCATCTGCGATGAAATGATCTTTGATCCCACTGGCGAGCCGGTTTCGAGATAAAGATCGACAATCCGGGTGAAAATCGCGCGGGTCCTTGCGCTCAGATTGCTGATCTCGCCGCGCACTTCCGCATCGGCAGGTCTGGATTGAAGGGATGGTTGAAAATAATCGTTCATGGCATCAGCCTAGTTATGCTAAAGACAGGCGTCAATATCATGACGACGACAAGGTTTGAGGAGAAGAACATGGCCCCTGCCGATCCAACAGCTCCAGCCCGTCCCTCCGGCCGGTCTTTTGACATGCTGCGTGAAATCCGGATAGAGCCGGGATTTTCTCCCTATGCCGAAGGGTCATGCCTGATCCGTTGCGGCAATACCCATGTGATTTGCACCGCAAGTGTCGAGGAACGTCTTCCCCCATTCCTGCGTGGCACCGGTCGCGGCTGGGTTACGGCTGAATATGGCATGCTACCTCGATCCACCCATACACGGACCGAGAGGGAAGCGTCACGGGGTAAGCAATCAGGCCGGACACAGGAAATTCAACGTCTGATCGGCCGGTCCTTGCGCGCGGTTACCGATCTTGCGGCGCTCGGAGAACGCCAGATCAAGGTTGATTGCGACGTCCTGCAAGCTGATGGAGGAACTCGAACAGCCTCGATCACCGGGGCCTGGGTCGCGCTCAGGCTGGCCACCGAAAAACTGCTGCTTGATGGCCTCATTACCCGCCAGCCCCTGACCGATCAGGTTGCTGCCGTCTCCTGCGGTATCTATCAGGGTCAGCCGGTGCTGGATCTGGACTACAGCGAAGATTCCACGGCTGAGGCTGATGCCAATTTCGTCCTGACCTCTGATGGCGGGGTGGTGGAAATCCAGATGACCGCTGAAGCCGAGCCGTTTCGGCGGGCGCAACTTGACGCCATGCTCGGGCTTGCCGAAGACGGTATCCGAAAGCTTTGCGCCTATCAGCTGGATGCGGTCAAGGCAGCACTATGAGCCGGGGCAGACAATTGACCGAACCCTGTCTCGTTGTCGCCAGCCATAATCAGGGCAAGGTGCGGGAAATCCGTGATCTTCTGGCCCCGTTTGCCCTCAAGATATCCAGCGCCGCCGAACTTGATCTGCCGGAACCTGAAGAAACCGAGAAAACCTATCGCGGCAATGCCACACTGAAAGCCGCCGCCGCGGCCAGAGCAAGCGGGATGCCTGCACTTTCAGATGACAGCGGCTTTGAACTCACCGCCATCAATAATGCGCCCGGGCTCTATTCGGCCCGCTGGGCCGGACCCGAAAAAGATTTCTCCATGGCAATGGAAAAGGTGCATGCGTCTTTTCTGGCCTCAGGGAGTCAGGATAAAAACTGCCGATTTGTCTGCGCCCTTTCCCTTGTCTGGCCCGATGGCCATGATGAAACCGTCGAAGGCACCATCGACGGCGAAATGGTCTGGCCACCGCGAGGAGACAGGGGGTTTGGCTATGACCCGATGTTCCGCCCGCTCGGACATGCGTTGACCTTTGGCGAATGTGATCAGGACTGGAAGCACCAGGTCAGCCACCGGGCCGAAGCCTTTGCCCAGCTTCTCGAACGCTGTTTTATCGAAACTCCACGGCGGCAGTGAAGGGGCGAAGGGATGGGCATCGCCGCACGGCCATTCGGGCTTTACATCCACTGGCCTTTCTGCCGGGCAAAATGCCCCTATTGCGATTTCAACAGCCATGTCCGGGAGGCGGTAGATCACGACCGCTGGAAAACCAACCTGCTACGGGAAATGGAAACACTGGCAGAGATGACCGCGTGCAAGGGCCGGGTGCTGGACAGCATTTTCATTGGCGGCGGAACGCCCTCTTTGATGGAGCCGTCCACGGTGGCAGCCCTGCTTGATCGCGCAGGTCAGATTTTTGCCGCAAGTCCAGATATCGAAATCACCATGGAAGCCAATCCCACCAGCGTTGAAGCGGGAAAAATGGCTGCCTTTGCCGGAGCGGGTGTCTCCCGGATCTCGCTCGGGGTTCAGGCGCTTGATGATGCGGCGCTTGTCGGGCTTGGCCGTGAACATTCTGGCGCCGAGGCCCTCAAGGCACTGGAGCATGCCCGCAGGAATTTTCAGCGGGTATCGGCTGATTTCATCTATGCCCGGCCTGATCAGACGCTTCGTTCCTGGACAGATGAGCTGGATCGTATCCTCAACCTTGGTCTTGATCATCTCTCGCTCTATCAGTTGACGCTTGAACCCGGGACAGCGTTCTGGAGCCAGCATCAGCGAGGGCTTTTTTTCCTGCCAGAAGACGAGTTGGCCCGCAACCTCTATGACCTCACCCAGGAAAAAACCGCGGCCGCAGGTTTGCCTGCCTATGAGATTTCGAATCACGCCCGGCCGGGGCAGGAAAGCCGACATAATCTCCTTTACTGGCAGGCTGGAGACTGGATCGGCACAGGCCCGGGGGCGTATGGACGGGTCTGGCGTGACGGGTTGCGCATTGAAACCCGAAGCCGCCGTGATCCCTCATCCTGGCTTGATGATGTTGAAGCGCATGGCCACGCCCTTGATCAGGAATCGCAAGAATTGCCGGCAGATTACGGGCGTGAAGCCATGATGATGGGCTTGCGGCTCACGACAGGGGTTGATCTCGATGCGATCACATCCCTGGCCGGGCCGCGGGAGACATGGATCAATACCGGAATGCTGGAGCAGCTTGTCGCCAGTGGTCATCTTGACCTGAATGGAGAAAGGCTGCGGCTGAAGGAGGATGCCCGGCCGCTCCTCAACAGCGTGCTGACATCACTGGTGATCTGATCTGGCCGCCGCTCAGAAGGACTCAGGCCCCGGGGCGATGATCGTGCTGGTGCTATCATTGATCTCGCGAACATCAAGAAGCCGCAGGTTGCGGCCGTCCGGCAACAACCTGAACATCCCGGAAAACCCCGAAAACCCGATCGGGTTTGTCAATTCCTGATAGAGATCTGCCTTTTCGCGAACAATCGTGCCGACCAACGCCACCGCATCAAAGCCAAGCATCGAAAGGCGATCAGCAGGGGTGCCGGAAGTCTTGGCCCAGAGCTGGGCAAATCTGCCATGCTGATCCCTTGGCGCGTTCGCGTACCAGGCCCCGGCCAGCGACGGTTCCTGCAAGGTGGCCGCGTCATCCCATATCGATGTGCCAAGATACCGGACCTTTTCCGGATCAAGGTCATACCATGCCAGCACCGGAGCAACCCCGAGGCTGAACGTATTGTCGCCTGCCATGATAACGAGATCAAAAACCGGCACGCGGGATGAGCTGCCATTCGATGATTTCCTCCATTGGACGAAATTCCGTACCACCCGGCGCAAGGCGGCCTCATTGGATCGTGTTTCGGCATTGATGGTCAGGCGTTTAATGTCCCCAATACCGGCTTCCAGAAGGATTTCATTTGCGTGATTTGCAACCCGCCTGCCATAGACGCTGTCCTGTTCCACCAGAGCGATGGCAAGGTCCCGCCGCCCGGATTTTGGATTGGGCTTAACATGTTGAAGAGCATAGGCCAGCGCAGTTTCGATTTCCTGTTCAGGTGTCTGACCCAGAATCCACAGCCCGGGCCGGGCAACCACAAGGTCATTGGAAAAGGAGATCATCGGCACGGAGGCGGCCTGAGCGAAAGGCCATGCCTTTCGGGTATCTTCGGCAAATACCGGCCCGAGGATGAGATCAGCCTGATCACGAACGGCCTGAAGCACTGCCGCCTCAGCCCCCGAAGCCGTATCCTGGAAAATCAGATCAACTTGCTGAAGCTGAAGTTCGAAAAGCGCAAGTTCAGCTCCCTTTCTGATGCGCTGGCCGATAGCGGCAGCGGGGCCGGTATATGGCGCGAGAATGGCAATCCGGAAACCGCCCTCCGGCTTTTCCGGGATCGGGATCGGGGCAACAGGCTCAATAGCGAGATCTTCGTTCAGCGTGGCCTTGGGCCTAATCAGCGCAAAGGCCGCAGCAAGAGCTTCGGGAGCAAGCGATGGGTCTCTGCCTTCCGGAATGACAAGTTCGGCAGGTTTGACGTCATCTTCGCGCGGCTCTTCTGCGGCGATTGCTGCAACACCCTTTTCTTCCCCAACCTGTCCTTCCGGGCTCTGAGGGGTTTCAGCAGCTTCTGCCTCATCTCTCTTGATGAGATTATCTATAATCACACCGACATTGTCATCGGATACGGAAATTTTCTCGAGGGCTGACACAATCTGCTGGATGCTATCGCCGGTCTCTTCGGAAATGCTGCTGGCGGATTTGATCATTTCAAGCACCGGGTCGAGATCTTCGGCTGATGGTTGCGCGCCGGATTGGGTTGTCGCCGCCGGACGCACTTCCTCGGCATCCGAAGCCTTGATATCCGTCACCGGTGCGCTCACCGCAAGGCGCGGAGCCGATGGGCCCGTTGTTGTGCGCGCCGTATCCTGACTGGACGTATTACACCCTGCCATCAGGATGGGCAGCAACAGAAACAATAACCGTAAAAAGGGATAAGTTTTCACAGCTCAGGTGCTTATCGTTAGGGTGAATGACATAAAATAATGTATGATCGGTTTCATGCTTGTCACATGTTGTTCTTCATTTCGAGATGACTAGGCTATCAGATAAGTCACGCCTGTCAAAGAGGTCGCCTTCCAATACCGATGGCCAAGGTCAGCTTGTGATCACGTCTACCCCCATTGGAAATCTTGGTGATCTGTCGCCCCGGGCCAGAACCTGCCTTGAAACTGCCGGGCTGATCGCTTGTGAAGACACACGCCATACCGGGCTGATGCTTCACCGGTTGGGGATTACCCATGGCAAACTGGTTTCCTACCATGATCACAGCAAGCCAAGTGTCGCCGCAGGGCTTATCAAGGCGATAGAGGATGGCATCACCGTAGCGCTGGTCAGTGATGCCGGCACCCCTCTGCTTTCCGATCCTGGCTACAAGCTTGTGGATGCCTGCCTTGAGCGCGAGGTGAAGGTGGTGGCGATACCCGGCCCTTCTGCCCTGCTCGCGGCCCTGGTTACCGCCGGACTTCCAACGGACCGATTTTTCTTTGCCGGATTTCTGCCCCAGCAAAAAAACCGAAGGCAACGTGAGCTTGCTTCTCTTGCCGGTCTTGATGCCACGCTTGTCTTCTATGAATCGCCGCGCCGCCTGATCGCTTGCCTCGCTGATATTGATACGCATCTGCCGGGGCGGGATATCGCCGTTGCGCGGGAACTCACCAAACAGCATGAAGAGACACGCCGCGGCACCGCCAACAGCCTTATTGCGCATTTTGAAGCGCACCCACCGAAAGGCGAGATCGTCGTCATGGCCGGGCCATGCCGGCAAGAGACGGAAACTGATCCGGCCGAAATTGCAGCCATGGTTGCCGCCGCAATGAAGCATGGTGCAAGCCACCGTGATGCAGTGCGCGATGTAGCCGCCGCAACCGGACTACCCCGAAGCAGGATCTACGCGATATCGCTGGGCGCCTCGCCACCCCGATCATGACCAGAAACGCGAAACAGCGGGCAGAGAAACGTGGCCGTGTTGCGGAAGTTTATGCTTCTTTTCTCTATCGTATGCGCGGTTTCAGGGTTCTTGCGCGCCGATACCGCACATCGGTCGGGGAGGCAGACCTCATCCTCCGGCGCGGCAATCTGATTGTGGTGGCCGAGGTCAAATACGCCGGTGCAGGGCAGACGGTCGAAGCTGTTCTCCCATCACCAAGACAGATCCGGCGCATCGAAAGGACAGCGCTTGTTTACCAGTCCCGTCATCCGGAAACTGCGGGGCTGATGATACGTCTTGATGTCGTGGTCGTGCGGCCATTGGGGAGGTTTCACCTTTTTACAAATGCAGGCAGCCTGAACTGACAGATGATGTTGGGCATTATTCTTTTATTGGCTTGTTTTTTGGCTGGTCCTGGTCCAAAAATAGTTTTGCGACTTGTTTGTATCAGCGAGGGGGTATTCATGGCCGCGGCACGCCCATCCGGATCCAGCATATCATTGATCACTGGTTTTTTCCTGCTTGCCCTTAGTCTGGGACTTTCAGGCTGTGTTGGCGCCAT
Source organism: Alphaproteobacteria bacterium LSUCC0684 (assembly GCA_041228335.1). Lineage (NCBI taxonomy): Bacteria > Pseudomonadati > Pseudomonadota > Alphaproteobacteria > Alphaproteobacteria bacterium LSUCC0684. The sequence continues at coordinate 2,473,944 of CP166130.1, forward strand.
TGCAGGGGTTGGCGCCGCCGCCGTTGCCGCGGGATCAACCGAAAAAGGTCTTGGAACCTCGTTTTCCGACAGCATTATCCGGGTCAAACTGGCGGATGCCTTTGTGCAGCAGGATGTCGGGCTCTTTTCCGATGTCAGCGCCAAGGTAAATAACGGGTCGGTCCTTCTGACCGGCAATGTCCAGACACCCGAGGATAAAGTCGAGGCCACGAAACTCACCTGGCAGGTCCGCGGCGTCATCGAAGTGATCAACGAGATTGAAGTCAAGGATACGTCAACCCTCAAGGATATGGCAAAAGACGTTGCCGCCGCCGCCCAGATGCGGGCCAAACTCATTGGGGACAAGGATATCTCCTCGATCAATTTTTCTGTTGATGTTGTCAATGGCACGGTCTTTCTCTCCGGCATCGCTTCCTCTGAAGCCGAAATGCTTGCGGTCGTCGACCATGCGCGCGAGTTGCGCTTTGCCCAGGAAGTCGTAAACTATATCCGCGTCAACGACGACGACCGGCAGTGATCTTTCCATGGGACTGAACGTCGCTATCCAGATGGATCCCATCGAAGGGATCGACATTCGCGGGGATTCGACTTTTGCTCTCGCGCTTGAAGCCCAGCGCCGTGGCCACGATCTTTTTATCTATGGACCTGAAAACCTGACGATGTCGCTCCATTCAGGCAAGCGTCCTTCCGATGGCATCAGGGCAAAAGGGCAATCTGTAATCCTCCGCGATGAGCCCGGCAATCATGTATCATCCGGTGCGGTGGAAGACCGCCGCCTGGCGGATCATGATGTCATCCTGATGCGGCAGGACCCGCCCTTCGACATGCAGTATATCACCGCAACACACCTGCTTGAGCATCTTCATCCCGAAACACTGGTGGTGAACCACCCGGCCGAAGTGCGTAACGCGCCGGAGAAACTGCTTGTCACCTATTTCCCTGATCTGTTGCCCCCGACAATGATCACCCGTAACGCCGATGATATCCGTGCCTTTCGCCAGGAATACCGGGATATCATTATCAAGCCTCTTTTCGGAAATGGCGGGGCGGGGGTCTTTCACCTGTCTCCTGAGGACAGCAATCTTTCCTCTCTGCTTGAGATGATGCTTTCCATGGACCGTGCGCCATTGATGATCCAGCAATATCTGTCGGCGGTGCGCCATGGAGATAAACGAGTGATCCTGGTGGATGGTGAGGCGGCGGGCGCGCTGAACCGCCTGCCGCAGGAAGGCGAGGCGAGATCCAATCTCCATGTCGGCGGAACGGCAGCCGTTTCCGAACTTGATGACCGGGATCGTGAAATCTGCGCGGTGATCGGCCCAATTCTGAAGGAACGTGGTCTTCTTTTCACCGGCATTGATGTGATTGGCGGGTATCTGACCGAAATCAATGTGACTTCACCCACAGGGCTACGGGAAATTCAACGTTTTTCCGGTATCGATATCCCGGCAATGATCTGGGATGCCATCGAAATCAAGAGCGCGGCATCAGGCTTCAACAGGTAAGCGGCGTAACCGCAGGGCTTCGGCCAGGTGATCCTGGGTGATGTCTTCTGTTCCGGCGAGATCGGCAATAGTCCTCGCCACCCGCAACACGCGGTGGAATCCTCTGGCTGAAAGTCCCTGTTTTTCTGCCGCATCATGGATCAATGCAAGGGCTTTATCATCAAGAGGAATGATGGTCTCAATCATCTCCGGTGTCAGCTGCGCATTGGTCAGGTTTTCTCCCTGCCCCGGCCGTTGCCCTGTCATGAGGCGGGCTTGCATGATCCGGCTGGCAATCGTGGCGCTGTCTTCAGCATCACTTGGCCGGGTCAACATCCGAACAGGAACTTCCGGCACTTCGATCAGCATGTCGAACCGGTCGAGCATGGGTCCGGAAAGTCTTGACTGATACTGACGCCCGCATAAAGGCGCCCGGGTGCAGGCCCGGGCAGGATCTCCAAGATAGCCACATCGGCATGGATTCATCGCGGCAATCAGTTGAAACCGAGCCGGATAGGTGACATGATGATTGGCCCGGCTGACCACCGCCTTGCCTGTTTCAATCGTCTGGCGCAGCGAATCAAGATGCGGGCGAGGCCATTCCGCGAGTTCATCAAGAAAGAGCACGCCACCATGGGCAAGGCTGACCTCACCCGGCTTGGCCCGGGTGCCGCCACCCACCAGGGCTGCCACCGAAGCCGAATGATGCGGGTCACGAAAGGGACGGTTCAGGATAAGATTACCTTCCTCAAGCTGGCCGGCAATGGAATGGATCATCGTCACTTCCAGCGCCTCGGCCGCGGTCAAGGGCGGCAGCAGACCGGGAAGCCGGGCAGCAAGCATGGATTTTCCGGCACCTGGCGGCCCGATCATCAGCAGATTATGTCCACCGGCGGCGGCGATTTCCATCGCCCGGCGAGCGGTATACTGCCCGACGAGATCACGCATGTCCGGGTAGGATACAGATGGGGCAACCGCGGTGGCCACCGGCGGGTTAAGCACCTGCTCACCCCGGAGATGGTTGACCAGCGCAACGAGGGATGGCGCGGCAATGATTGAGAGTGGCCCTGCCCAACTGGCTTCGGTGCCGCAGGATGATGGGCAGATAAGACCCATCTGAAGCGCCGATGCTCCGATAGCGGCGGAAAGCACACCGCCGACACTGGTGATACTGCCATCAAGCCCAAGCTCGCCAAGAACAATAAAGCCATCAAGGCTGTCCTGGGGCAAAACCCCCATCGCCAGCATCAACCCGAGCGCAATCGGCAGATCAAAGTGTGAGCCTTCCTTTAACAGATCCGCCGGTGCCAGATTGATGGCAATACGCTTCGGCGGCATTGCAAGACCCATCGAAGACAAGGCCGCCCGAACACGTTCCTTTGATTCCGCCACCGCCTTGTCACCAAGACCGACAATGGCCATGCTTGGCAAGCCGTTCGAAAGATGAACCTGCACATCAACAGGGATCGTGTCCACCCCCCGGAAGGCAATGGTGTTTATTTTTGCTTGCATGATATATTACTAATATAGTCATAGGTTGTATTTTAGTCTTTCAAATATTACGGCCCGGCGCAAGTGATTTAATATCTGGTCTCTGGTTCTCTTCAGATAAAGCCTGTCATGACCGCCGGATCATGGCGCCGAGAGGTTGACCACCCAGCACATGACCGTGCAGATGCGGGACTTCCTGATTGCCATCGGGACCACAATTCACGATGACTCGATATCCGCTTTCGGCCACCCCCTGTTTTTGGGCAACACGGGCAAGGGCGCGGACCCATCCGGCGAGTTCTTCATCACTGGCCCGGGCGGCAAAATCATTGAGATCGACATAAGCACCCTTGGGAATAACCAGACTATGAACCCGGGCGCGCGGCTGAATGTCATCAAAGGAAAAGGTGGTCTCATCCTGATCAACCGGACTGGATGGAATAGCTCCGTTGAGGATCTTGGCAAAAACGTTTTCGGGATCATAACTCTTGGACATGGGATACTCCTTTCAGGCTGAACCGCAAATCAGGTCTCAACGACTGGCCTTTTCCACCAGACCAGACTGGTTTTCGCGCTGTTCCAGCTCACGCCAGACATCTTCGGGCCTGACGCCGGCGGCGGCAAGAACAACCATGAGATGGTAGATCAGGTCCGCGGCCTCTCGCTTGAGGGCGGCGCTGTCTCCACGCATGGCTTCGATGATGGTTTCGGCAGCTTCCTCACCCAGTTTTCTTGCGGGCAGGGCGGGGGCCTCGGCGAGAAGACGGGCGGTCCAGCTTTCCTCCGGGTCCGCCGATTTGCGCTCTTCGATTACAGCATAAAGACGATCAAGAATATGGGTGTCCATGGTTCAGCCTCCGGCTTGCTGGATCCGGTCGTTGCGGCGTACCGCGATCCCTCTATCCTGCATGACCTTCTTGACCGCATCAACCGTCAGCACACCAAAATGAAAGATCGATGCCGCCAGCACCGCCGAGGCATGCCCCTCAATCACCGCATCCGCCATGTGATCGGCATTTCCGGCCCCGCCCGATGCGATCACCGGCACCCGCACGGCATCGGAAACCGCCCGCAAGAGATCGATATCATATCCTTCTCTCGTGCCATCGGCATCCATCGATGTAAGCAGGATTTCACCAGCCCCGCGCCGGCATCCTTCCTGTGCCCAGGCGACGGCATCAATCCCTGTCGGTTTGCGGCCGCCATGGGTATATACTTCAAATCCGCCATCCGGATTGCGCCGCGCATCAATGGCAAGGACAACGCACTGGCTGCCGAAACGCGATGCCGCACGACCGAGAAGATCCGGGTCCGCCACCGCCGATGAATTGACCGAAACCTTGTCGGCACCGGCGAGCAGCATCCGCCTGAAATCATCAACCGAGCGCACCCCGCCACCTACCGTCAGCGGCATGAAGCACATGGCCGCCGTTCGCCGGACGACATCGACGATTGTCTCGCGCCCCTCATGGCTTGCGGTGATATCAAGAAAGCACAACTCATCGGCACCGGCGTCATTATACACCCGTGCCTGTTCCACCGGGTCACCGGCATCGACCAGATCGACAAAATTGATACCCTTGACGACACGGCCGCCATCAACATCAAGACAGGGAATGATCCGCGTTGCCAGCATCAGGCCGCATCCAGAAGCGCCAGCGCTTCGCCAAGATCAAGACGGCCGTCATAGATGGCTCTGCCCGTGATCACGCCTTCGATGCCGCTCTCATCCCGGGCCAGCGCTTCGATATCCTTGATCGAGGCCACCCCGCCCGACGCAATGACCGGGATAGTTGTCTGCCGCGCCAGCGAAGCGGTCGCCTCAAGGTTGACGCCTTTGAGCGCGCCGTCACGACCGATATCGGTGAAAATCACGGCCGCGACACCGCAATCCTCAAACCGGCGGACAAGATCCACAACCGGGATATCGGATGTCTCCACCCAGCCTTCGGCGGCGATCATCCCGTCGCGGGCATCTGCCCCCACCGCAATCGCCCCCGGGAAAACGCGGGCAGCTTCGCGGACAAGGTCAGGGTTTTTGAGCGCGGCCGTGCCGAGAATAACACGGCTGATACCATCTTCAAGCCAGGCCTCGATCCCTTTCATGTCCCGAATTCCGCCACCAAGCTGAACCGGCAGGCCGATTTTCAGAATGGCCCGCACCGCCTCACGATTGACCGGCGCCCCTGAAACCGCTCCGTTGAGATCAACAACATGTATCCACCGGCAACCCGCCTCGGCAAACTGGCGTGCCTGATCGCCGGGATCGAGATTATAGGACGTCACCGCGTCCATATCGCCATAAAGCAGGCGGACGCACGCGCCATCCTTGATGTCTATCGCAGGATAGAGTTTCATGTGATTTCCTTATAGTAGTAATATCCCGGGATATACTCTTCCCCGACCAGCGCGTATTTCGGGTTCGTGCCGAATTTCACATATCCCGCCGCTTCATATCGACGAATTGCGTTTTCCTGGGTAGCGCGGACATCGAGATTGATCATGCGGAAACCTTCGGAACGTGAAAACGCTTCAGCTTCATCCAGCATCATCGGAGCAAGACCATGTCCACGTGCCCAGGGGGCGACGAAAAACGTGGTCAGATGACACATGAACCGCTGAGCTTCGTTGTTTCGAGGCGGCCGGGCGATCTGGCAGCTTGATGCAACCACGCCGTCAATTCGGCCGATGATCAGCACTTTTTCCGGAATAAGCAGAACGCCTTTCCAGTAATCCTCAAGCCTTTTGCGACCCGGAGAGCTAAGCCAGCCGAAGCCGCCACCATCTTCGATCGCCGCTTCCGTTGCGTCGCACAATTCATGAAGATCGCCATTGGCGATACTGGTCACGGTTTCAACACTCTTGATCGGCATCCGTGCCTGTGGGGTGTTTGCCATAATCGTTACCTCAGGGTTTCCATGAAAGCCAGTTGGTCATGATCCGCTGGCCGGTATTCTGGCTTTTTTCAGGGTGAAACTGCAGACCGACCATATTGTCACGTCCAATTGCGGCAACAACAGGGCCGCCGTAATCGGTTTCCGCCAGAATGGCATCGGTTTCGCCTTCAAAAGCAAAACTGTGCAGAAAATAGACAGCCATGCCATCATCGCAGCCGGCAAATACCGGATGATCCTGCCGAAAGGTCAGGCTGTTCCATCCCATATGCGGGATCTTGCGGTCTCTGTCGCCATCCGGTGCCGGGGTGATGGCACACACATCTCCCCTCAGCCAGCCAAAACCAGGGGTATCGCCATCTTCAAGACCGCGGCTTGCCATCAGCTGCATGCCAACACAGATACCAAGAAATGGGCGGCCATCCTCGATTACTCTTCTATTGAGGGTTTCTGCCATCTCCGGCAGGCCGCGTATGCCCGCAGCGCAATCGGCATAAGCGCCAACCCCGGGCAGCACCACGTAATCAGCCCCGGCAACGTCTCCGGCATTACTTGTCAGGATCGCCTCATGCGAAAGGCCGGCATCCCGAGCCGAAGCCCGAATGGCCTGCATCACCGACTGAAGATTGCCGGAGCCATAATCCACCACCGCAACACGCATGGGATCAGAGACTCCCCCCGAGAACACCTTTGGTGGAAGGAACGCGCCCGTCTTCGCGCGGATCCACCGTGGTGGAGAGGCGCAGCGCCCTTGCCATTGCCTTGAAGCAGCTTTCAATCATGTGGTGGCTGTTAAAGCCATAGAGGGTTTCAACATGAAGCGTGATCCCGGCCGCTTGCGCGAAAGCCTGAAAAAACTCACGAAAGACTTCGGTATCCATCGACCCGAGTTTCGGTGATGTCAACGCAACCCTCCAGACAAGCCATGGCCGGCCGGAAACATCAACCGCAACCCGGCTCAGGGCCTCATCCATGGGGAGGTAAAAATGCCCGTAACGCTGAATGCCGCTGCGGTCACCTATGGCTTCGGCAAATGCCGCGCCGAGTGCCCAGCCGCAATCTTCAACCGTATGGTGGGTGTCGATATGCAGATCCCCTTCTGCCTTGAGCGTGATATCCATCAGGCTGTGGCGTGCCAGTTGTTCAAGCATATGATCAAAGAATCCGATTCCGGTGCTGATTTCAGCAGCGCCCGTGCCATCGATCTGGATCGTGGCGTCAATCCTGGTTTCCTTGGTGGTGCGACTAACGGCACCCTGTCGTGTGGCGGCCTTTGTCATGGCGACACTCCCGGCGATGAAAGGGAATATTCGCCCCTTACCTACCAAGATGCGGAATATTTTGCCAGTTTTTTTGCCGGCATATTTCCAGCATCAGAGTTTTTTCTGGCGCTCTTCGAGCCATTCGGCCATCCGGCCGGCCTCTTCCTCATCGATGCGGGGCAGCACTTCCGCCATCAGATTGGCAGCGCGTGTCGCCTCCGGCCCGCAATCGGATGTGTCGATAACCACCCGCACCCGGGATTGTCTTGCCTTGGCCTTGAGCGCCTCGGCATCATCCCAGATCAGGCCGAAAATAGCGCAGATCTGATCCACCATCACCGCCGATGGCTGGCCCTTATGGCCATTTTCAAGCTGTGAGATATAGGCCGTAGAAACACCGAGACTGCGGGCAAGCCCCGAAAGGGTAAACCCCTTTTCCTGCCGAAGTTGCCTGAGCCTGATCCCGAAAGGCGTCATGATCGCCTCAGATTCACGTACCAGGCGCCGGCACCGCCATCCTTCGGCTGTGCCTGGCAATAGGCGATGACCAGTCCGTTCAGGGGAGGTGCGGTAATCCAGCCTGGAAACTCACGCCGGATTACGCCGCCACCTCGTGCGCCCTTGCCGGTAATGATAAGCACATGGCGATGTCCGGTGCTGGCAGCATCGGTAAGAAACCGCACCAACCGAATATACGCCTGATCACGGCTCAATCCATGCAGATCAAGCCTTGAGGTGAATCCTGCCTGACCTGATTTGATTGCCCGGGCAGATGACCTCGAAATACCGCCGAACCCCGCCGTATCAAGATCAGCCGGCTGGAGTTCGGGGGGTGCTTTACGCGGGGATGAGATAACCTGCTGTCCGGTGGTGCTCCGTGATGTTTTTTTCTTTCGTGCCTTGACCGCAGGGGCCACAACCTCTTCTGCCGGGGGTGATGCTGGCATCCGCCGTCGCAGGATCGGCGTCACACTGGCGGCAACACGTCTCCACAGAGAGATATCTTCGTCATCTAGCGGCTTTTTCGCCATGGTGACGCCTCATCTATCAGGAGAATATGAAGCCGCCGCGGGCCATGCGCGCCCAGCACCATGGTCGCCTCGACATCGGCGGTACGGGACGGGCCGGTGATATAATTCACCGCCCGCGGCATTTTCCCTTTGTCTTCCTTATACGATCTGAGCTGTTCCCAGCAGCCCTCCATCCCGGCCGAAATATCCATCTTGCTGAGGATAATGACCTCGACATCAGGCACGAAATTGAGGGTGGTGGGCGTATCATTGCCGGAAATCATCATCACCGTGCCGGTTTCAGCCGCCGCACCAAACGCCAGGCTGACACCGACCATGTCAGATGTTGTCGCGGTTCCGGCACGCGCGCTCAGCGCGTCTTCCGTCGTCCAGTCCAGATGCTCGAGTATCGGGGCGATGACAATATCCTGCGGAAGGTTATGCTGGCGTAGCCATGCGCTCATATATCCGGGCAGATCAGCAAGAGATGGGAGCATATCCACCGTGGCGAATTGCTGTCTTGCCTGATCAACAAAACGGTCTGTTTTCTTTTTCCCGGTCAACTGCCCCATCCGTGGTGGCGTGGCCTTGCCCGGATGAGGTGTCCTGACGCGGCCTGCATTCGCCGCGCGAAGACGATCAAAGATCCGGCTCCGATCCGCAGCACCCATCAGTGATCCCCTTTCCTCGACGCATTATAGCGGGCAAAAAATCCGCCGCCTTCCGGGGCCGGAAGATCACGCATTTTGGTCCATCCGCCGGTCATCGGCAGCCAGCGGAACGCCCCCCTTTTTCCGGCGATCCGGGCAAGAATCCGTGTCACGGTGCCGGTCACCAACCGGTAGAGAGCAGGTCTTGATGCCAATTGCGACCACAAGGCAAGAATAACCCGCTGCCGCATGGATGTCATTTTCATTTCCGTCTGCTTGGTGCGCAGATTTCGCATCAGTTTCGGCAGCGGTATCCGCATCGGGCAGACTTCCTCGCATTTGCCGCAGAAACTCGATGCGTTGGGCAGATCCGGGGCCTGATCAAGCCCGGTCAGGGAAGGGGTCAGCACCTTTCCCATAGGGCCGGAATATACCCAGCCATAGGCATGCCCCCCGATGGCTGCATAGACCGGGCAATGGTTAAGACAGGCCGAACACCGGATGCAGCGCAGCATCTCACGTTCGCTGCCGCCAATCATGCCGCTCCGCCCATTATCCACCAGCACCACATGGAAAGCCTCCGGCCCGTCGGGATCACCCGGCCGCCGCGGACCACTTGAAAGCGTGGTGTAGACGCTCATATCCTGGCCGGTGGCGGAACGTGCCAGTAGCCGCAGGAGAACACCCGCATCCTCCATGGTCGGGATGATCTTTTCCAGCGACGCCACCACGATATGAACCCGGGCAAGAGTCTGGGTCAGATCCCCATTGCCTTCATTCGTGACAATGATGGTAGATCCGGTTTCGGCGATCATGAAATTTGCGCCGGTAATACCGGCATCGGCGGCACCGTATTTTTCGCGCAATTCCTGCCTGGCCTCCTCGGTCAGGCTTTCGGCCGTATCCATGGGGCGATCCGCATCAAGATGGGTATGTGATTGCCGGAAAGTTTCCGCGATCTGTTCACGTTGCAGATGGGTGGCCGGGGCAATGATATGCGAAGGATGCTCACCTCGCAGCTGAATGATATATTCCCCAAGATCGGTTTCCAGCGGCAATATTCCGTGGCTGTCGAGAAAGGTGTTGAGCCCGAGCTCTTCGGTCACCATGGATTTACCCTTGGTGACGGTCCGGACATCATGCTGCCGGCATAAATCGAGGATGGTCTGTCTTGCGCTGTCCTCATCGGCGCACCAGTGGACATGCCCACCATTGGCAATGACATTATCTTCAAATTGCGCAAGATAGGTATCGATATGATCAAGCGTATGCATCCTGATCGCAATCCCGTGATCACGAAGCTGATCGAATTCCGGCAGGCCAGCCACCGCACTGGCCCGTTTGGGACGCAGGGCCGAGGTCAGTTTGCTCATGGCACCTTTGAGGTCATCATCAAGGATCGCGGCGGCGACATTTTCCTTGAAATGGCGGCTTTGTGTTTCCATGCCTCCCCCTAGTTTCCGGGGTTTTGGGATGCGGAATCCCGAAGCCCGCCAATGGGTGAAGCTTCCATGGCACCATCCAGCACTTCGGCCACGTGCCGAACCTCAATCGCACTGCCACGGCGCAGCAGGCGACCGGCGATATTCATGAGGCACCCCATATCGCCTGCCACCAGCATGTCGGGGTCCTTCGCCTCGATATCTGTCGCCTTGTCATCCGCCATCGTGCCGGAAATGTCGCCATATTTGACGGAAAATGTCCCGCCAAAACCACAGCAGGTATCTGCCTTGTCGAGATCAACCACGTCGGCACCGGCAGCGTTGAGCAGGGCGCGGGGCTGGGAGATGACCTTCATTTCACGCAAGGAAGAGCAACTGTCGTGATAGGCTATTCGGGCCGTCGTCTTTCCGGGCGGGGTTTTCATGCCCATGACATCGACAAGAAAAGACGTGAGCTCATACGTCTTGCCAGCAATCGCCGCAGCCTGCCGCCTGGCGTGCAAATCTCCGCTTCCCTCGAACAGATCGACAAGGTGATGCGCCAGCATGCCCGCGCAGGACCCGGAAGGCACAACCACATAATCACAGGCATCAAAAGCATCAAGAAAGGGTGTCGCCGCCACCCGGGCCGCCTTGATATCTCCTGAATTCCACGCCGGCTGGCCGCAGCATGTCTGGTTTTCCGGCACAATCACCTCGCAGCCTGCGGCCTCAAGCAGGCGCAGGGCCGCCATTCCCGCACTTGGCCGCATGGCATCGATAAGACAGGTGACGAACAGACCGGCGGTGACCTTTTTATTGGATTTTTTTGGTGACGTGGTCATCAACTGGCTCCACGAAAAAGCGTGATCCGACTAATCCTGAAGGGTTTCGGTTTCCACCAGAAGCCAGTTTGGATCACGCGAAGAAATATCACGTTCAAATGTCCAGTGATCAATAAAAGCTTCGGTGGCATCATCGGCACCTTCGATGATGGCGCCATCCTCGGCTTTGAGGATACGTTTCTGCTGTGAGCGGTATTCCACGGTGATCGAGGCGACACCGTCTGTCAGCCTGGCCTTATGGATCTTGACGTCATCAAGGGAAGCAAGGTTTATCGATAAGGTTTCGCCTGCCTTGCCGCGATCCCGGATTGCCTGGGCAAATCCGGTATTCATTTCATATCCAAGAAGCGGTTTCAGGGTTTCCATGTCGCCATCGGCAAAAGCTTCAAGGATCATGCCATAAGCTGCGGAAGCACCTTTGAGAAATTCCTTTTCGCTGAAAGACGTATCGGCATTGGCAATGGCCTCAATCCCTTCCCCGGAGACGAGATCCTGCGGTTTTGCCTTGGTTCTCATTTCGGACATGGCCTCAACGGCGTCGGGATCACGGCGGAGGTCTTGTTCAAACCCGTCGCGCCTCCCGAGAACCGAGCGCAGGCGCAATCCGAGAAAGATTGCGATGATCGCAAAAATCAGAATATCCAGAAAAGGGATGCCACCTGACATGCGTTGAGTTCTCCTGATCTTGACCGATCCCGCCACCCGGAATTTTGAAAAAATGCATCGACGGGTTTAATCTGATACGTTTTCATCTTACATACACATAGTGATCTTGCCACGGATAGGCAAGTGATGAAAGGGGCTCCTGATGACAGGTCTTGTCGGTTTTGGTATCCTGATCCTGATGATCTGGGCTGAAATCATCACATTTGGCATTGTCGGAGATGCCATTGGTGTTCTGCCTACGATCATCGGCGTCTTTGTGACGGCCGCAATCGGGGTCCGGCTTTTTCGACGGGCGGGACACGCAACCCTCCAGCGCATGGCTGAAAATGCCAGGGCAGGTACGCCCCCGGTGGTCGAAGTTGCCGATGGCGCGGCCATCATCCTTGCCGCGATCCTTCTCTTGATCCCGGGTTATGTCACCGATCTTGCCGGTTTCATCCTCTTTATTCCGGGGATACGCACGGGGCTTGCCATCATGCTGTTCGCCCTGATCACAAGGATAATGCCGAAACGCAACTTTACCTTTACGAGCGCCGGCTTTCAGCGATATGACTATCAAAACGACACCGAATCTACCAGACCGCATACTCCCCCTCGATCGGTTGGCGAAGGGGAGAGTTCCATTACCATAGAAGGCGAGTACCAGCGGAAAGACTGACAACCGCATGACACTGAGGAGCATCGTGATGCCAAACGAACAACAAAACCAGCAGCAGCTGATCATTCATACCCAGTACATCAAGGACTTGTCTTTTGAAAACCCCAACTCACCGGCCGTTTATCTGCCGAGTGAGGCACAGCCCGAAATCCAGATCAATATCAACGTGACGGCAAACCCCCAGGAACAGGAACGGTTTTTTGAAGTCGTGCTGACCATCACCGCCAACGCAACACGTGATGGCAAGGGTATGTTTGTCGCTGAACTTTCCTATGCAGGTATTGTCTCTGTCGCCGAAAATGTCGATTCCAAGGTGATCCATCCCCTTGTCATGATCGAAGGGCCGCGACTTTTGTTCCCGTTTGCGCGTCAGATCCTGTCAGAAATCACCCAGTCCGGCGGCTTCCTGCCGCTGAATATCCAGCCGATCGATTTTGTCCGGGTCTATCAAGCCGGTATCGAAAGCCAGCAGAATTCGGAAGCAGCTCCCGCCCCGGATACCGAAGTTGAAAAAAAGCCGAACAAAAAATCCAGCAAGAAAGAAAAGCTTAACTAGGACGCGGTGTTCGGCAGACTTCGCCAGAGCGGATCAGACAGACCATCGATAAAGGCTTCATGAGCCGCCTTTTCTTCGGCGCTCGCATCATGCGGCCGGGGTGGACGGGTCTTGCCTGATATCTTGGGCATCGCTACCTGCTGATGAACAGTGGCGGTGTCTTCGGCGACACTAAGGGTCAGCCCCGGCTGTCGGCCACCGATAAGTTCGATATACACGTCCGCCAGAAGATCGGTGTCAACCATCGCGCCGTGAAGCTTGCGATGGCTGTTGTCAATATTGAACCGGCGGCAGAGAGCATCAAGACTGGCCTGGGCACCCGGAAACTTCCGCCGTGCAAGGGCCAATGTGTCAATCGCCCGGTCGGCAGGCAGTTCCGGATGGCCGATGCGTTCGAATTCGGCATTGATAAAGCCCATATCAAATGACGCGTTGTGGATCACCAGTTTCGACTCGCCGATGAATTCGATGAATCCTTCGGCAATTTCGGCAAAAACCGGCTCGCTTGCGACACGTTCATCGGTAATGCCGTGGATCGCTGTCGCATCGGGATCGATTGGGCGCTCTGGGTTGATATAGACATGGAATGTCTTGCCGGTGGGTACATGGTTGATCATTTCCAGCGCCCCGATCTCGACAATCCGGTGCCCATCGGCCGTATTCAGCCCTGTCGTTTCCGTGTCGAGAACAATTTCACGTGTCATGATTGAACCCCGCCCTTATCTATTGTCTTTTTTGTCGTCAAGTAGCTGCGCCAGTATTTGCCGGACATGCCAACGGCTGGCTTCTCTTCCATAGGAAGTTGGGACCACATAATCCGCTTTTGATCTTTTGGTTGCATCATCTGTCTGTATCTCAAGAATAGACGCAAGTCTGTCTTCTGTCATCCCGGGGCGGGCCAGGGCACGGATTTTCTGCTGCCAGGATGTGGCTGAAACAACGACTACGGCATCACAGTCCTTTTCGCCCCCCGTCTCATAAAGAAGCGGGATATCCAATACCACCAGCGAGGCTCCCGCCTTGCGGTTTTCATCGCAAAAACGGTCCCGATCCTGGCGAACCAGCGGGTGAAGGATCTGCTCCAGCACTTTGCGCCGGGCCGGTTCCGCAAAGACAAGCTTGCCGAGCGCCTGCCGGTCCACCCCTCCATCCGAAGATACGGCCGATGGAAAGGCTTTCAGCACCAAAGGAGCAGCCTTGCCATCCGGTGCCATCAGCCGGTGGACGGCCTGATCCGCATCATGCACGGCAACACCTTCTTCACGAAAAAGATCGGCAACCGTGGATTTGCCCATGGCGATGGAACCGGTAAGGCCAAGGATGATCATGACGTCTCCTGAAAATCCAGCCCATGCTCCCGCAGGAAAGCCAGTAGCGGCAAGAGTGGCAGCCCCAGAACAGCATAGGGTGAGCCCTCTATCCGGCTAAGGAGATGCGCGCCCAAAGTCTCGATCTGATAGACGCCCGGGGTTGCCGTAATCATCTCCGGGCCGATAGCATCAAGATAGGAAGAGATAAAACCCTCGGTCAGGCGGCGCATTGAGATGGCCGGGCTTTCCACCTGATGCCAGAGCCGTTGATCTTCTTTGAAGACAACAGCCGCCGTCACCAGATGGTGGGTTCGGCCAGAAAGATTGCGTAACGTTTCCTTCGCTCCCTTGCGATCCGTTGGTTTGGCGTACCAGATACCTTCGCATTCAAGTAGCTGATCAGCGCCAATGACAAATGCTTCCGGATGCTGACGCGCAATCTGCCGGGCTTTCATTTCCGCAATAAGCGTGGCGGCATCGGCCGCCGTCATTCCATCGGCATGGGCGGCTTTACGGAGGCTTTCTTCGTCAACCGCGGCAGAAAGAGAGATGAAAGATAATCCGGCATCACGAAGCATCGCCTGACGTGTCGGGCTGGCAGTTGCCAGAATGATCGGGGTGGCTGGAAGGGCAAGCATGTCTCTATCCCTGATTCTGTATCCAGCGGGTATGAAGATTGATTACCGCCGCTGCGGTTTCTTCCACCGATCGGCGTGTCACATCAAGTACCGGCCATTTCTGTGCTGTAAAGAGTTTCCTTGCATGGGTGACTTCCTCGGCAATTTTCTCAAGGCTTGCATAGTCTCCATGCTCGTTCTCGTTCATGCTCAAGAGCCGGTTACGCCTTATCTGGGCAAGCCTGCGGGCATCCTTGATCAGCCCGACCACAAGAACCTGGCCTTTCGGGATCATGTCAAGCGGCATCGGCACGCCGGGGACGAGCGGGTAATTTGCAACCTTGTAGCCGCGATTGGCAAGATAGATCGATGTTGGTGTCTTCGAGCTGCGAGAAACACCAACAAGAAGAATATCGGCATTCCCCAGGGTTGAAAGTCCCTGGCCATCGTCATGCTGAATAGCGAAATCAAGTGCCTCGATGCGGTCAAAATACGCGCGATCCATGCGGTGCTGGCCACCGATCACACCTGTTTCCGGCTGGCCGAGTATCTTGGAAACCGTATGAATAATGTGATCAAGGACGCTGACCGCCGGTACATTGTGGCGAAGGCAAATCTCTTCCATCAGGGAGCGGATATCGCGATCCGCCAGGCTGAAAAGCACCACCCCGCCATGGGTCTTGATGGCATCTTCGATGGCCACGAGATGCTCTTTCGTGCGGACAAGTGTCCAGACATGTTCAATCGTCTGCACATGCTCAAACTGGGCCAGTGCCGCGCGTCCCATCTGATGTGTTGTCTCGCCGGTCGAATCCGAGACAAGATGAAGATGAAGTTTTCGAACGCGTGAGGGCATGGCAGCTGTTCCGGGAAATCCTGTGGATATATTGAATACAATTCCGACCGGCATTGTCAAACCCGGATATATTGGCCTCCATGCAGGATTATCCCCAGTTTGTTCAACCGGTGGAAAACTTTCAGGCTCAAATGGGGGATAAACAGAAAAACGTTTTCAATCTATTTAGCAGTAGTGAGGTGGGTAAAACTTGTATCTGGACAAATCTGGGGATTAGGAGTGGAAAAGCTGGAAATAATGTTTTACCCCTGTCCTACAACGTCAACATCCTTATTATATTTATATATATATTTACCTATTGAAGGGCTGAGCTTAATCCATGCGTCTTGACCAGACATTATCCGGCACCAAAGACATAAAAACACCGATCTGGCTGATGCGGCAGGCGGGACGCTATCTTCCCGAATACATGGCCCTGCGGGCGGAAGTTCCGGATTTTATCAGTTACTGCCTTGATCCTGAACGCGCCAGCACGGCAACGCTTCAGCCTATGGCCCGGTATGATCTTGATGCGGCGATCATTTTCTCCGATATCCTGATGATCCCTTGGGCAATGGGAGCAGGAGTACATTTCGTTACCGGCGAAGGACCTAAACTTTCACCTCTTTCAAGTCCTTCCGATATCCGGAAGATGGTGAGCACGGATCTTCTTGAAAAGCTTGATCCCGTTTTTAGGGCCCTGGCAAAAACGAGAAAAGCTCTTGATCCGGACCGGAACCTGATCGGGTTTTGCGGCGCACCTTGGACCGTTGCTACCTATATGATCGAAGGTGGCAGCAGCCGGGATTTTCACCGCAGTCGGCATATGCTCTGGACGAATCCATCTGGCATGATGGTGCTTCTTGACCGGCTGGTTGAAGAAAGCATCCGCCTTCTGGCAGCTAAAGCCCATGCCGGTGCCGATACGCTGATGGTTTTTGACAGCTGGGCCAGTGCCGTCCCTTCCACGATGCTTCATGACGTGGTGATATCTCCGATGACAAGGATTGTCCAAGGCCTTCGCGATGCTGGGATCACCGCACCCATTATCGGATTCCCAAAGGGGATAGGTGAAGGCATTCTTGCTTATGTTGAAATGACTGGTGTTCAGGCGATCGGGCTCGATCATGGCATGGATCCATTCTGGGCTGACAGGCATCTCCCTTCCGGTCTTGCCGTGCAAGGCAACCTTGACCCGGTCTCGCTCCTCGAAGGGGGAACGCATATGCTCCGGGCAGTCGACAGCATTCTTGATGCCTTTTCCACCCGTCCACATATTTTCAATCTTGGACATGGTATCGGGCTTGATACTCCGCCCGGAAACGTCACCACGCTGATCCGCCATATACGCGAAAGGGAAGGCCATGTATCTTTGGATTAAGGCTTTTCATGTCATTGCCGTCATCTCCTGGATGGCGGGGATGCTCTACCTGCCACGTCTTTATGTCTATCATGCCATGGTTGAGAAGGATTCGGCCCGCGCGGCAACTTTTGCGCTGATGGAGCGACGTCTTCTGAAAGCCATCATGAATCCGGCGATGATTGTCACTTTTGCTCTTGGTATCTGGCTGGTGATTCTGAATCCCGGGCTCTTACAGGAAGGTTGGTTTCATGCCAAGGTTCTGCTTGTTTTGGCCATGGCTGCTGTTCACGGCAAGTTTGCGGTGATGCGCAAACAGCTCGAAGCAGGAACATCGCGCCATACCGATACATATTTCCGTATCTGGAATGAAGTTCCCACCCTGCTGATGATTCTCATCGTTATTCTGGTGATTGTTCAACCGTTTTGACGAAAACCTTGACCTTTCCCTATGGAAAGAGATATAAAGGGAAATAAGAGCGCGGTTCTGCGCCACCTGTTTCCCTTAAAATACTTTCGATGGCGGTTGCCATGAATCTACAAGATTTGAAAAAGAAATCCCCTGCGGAACTTCTTTCCTATGCCGAAGAGCTGGAAATTGAAAACGCGTCCACGCTTCGCACCCAGGACATGATGTTTGCCATCCTCAAGCAGCTCGCGGAGGATGATATCCCGATTTACGGCCGCGGCGTCCTTGAAGTTCTTCCTGACGGGTTTGGTTTCCTGCGTTCGCCTGAGGCAAATTACCTGCCCGGACCTGATGATATTTATGTCTCGCCCAGCCAGATCCGCCGCTTTTCTCTCCGAACCGGCGATACCATCGATGGCCAGATACGTGCGCCGAAGGAAGGTGAGCGCTATTTTGCTCTTCTCAAGGTCGAACAGGTGAATTTTGAGGATCCGCAGGCAGTTCGTCATCGGATCAACTTTGACAACCTGACCCCTCTTTATCCCCAGGAAAAACTGACCCTTGAACTGCCGTTTAACCCGGAGGTCAAGGACAACACGCCTCGCGTCATTGATCTCGTGGCACCGATGGGCAAGGGGCAGCGCGGTCTTATCGTCGCGCCACCCCGGACCGGCAAGACGATGATGCTTCAGTCCATCGCCCATGCGATTTCTGAAAATCACCCTGAAGTTTACCTGATTGTTCTCTTGATCGATGAACGCCCCGAAGAAGTCACGGACATGCAGCGTTCCGTGAATGGTGAGGTCATTTCCTCAACCTTTGATGAACCTGCCATCCGCCATGTCCAAGTCACTGATATGGTTATAGAAAAAGCAAAAAGACTGGTGGAGCACAAGCGTGATGTCGTCATCCTGCTTGACAGTATCACCCGTCTTGCCCGGGCCTATAACACGGTTGTTCCATCCTCCGGCAAGGTATTGACCGGCGGGGTTGACGCCAATGCCCTGCAGCGGCCAAAACGTTTCTTTGGTGCCGCGCGAAATATCGAAGAGGGCGGCTCGCTCACCATTATTGCCACCGCACTTATCGAAACCGGCTCACGCATGGATGAAGTCATTTTTGAGGAATTCAAGGGCACCGGCAACTCCGAGGTCATTCTTGATCGCAAGCTTTCCGACAAGCGCACCTTCCCGGCGATCGATATCACCCGCTCTGGCACCCGCAAGGAAGAGCTTCTGGTCGATAAGGACACGCTAGCGAAAATGTGGGTGCTGCGCCGGATCCTCATGCAGATGGGGCCTGTGGATGCCATGGAATTCCTTGTCGACAAGCTCAAGCAGTCGAAAGACAACAAGGATTTCTTCACGGCAATGAATTCATGAACCTGAATTTCCCTGAACCTGAATTTCAGGGTATTCAATATTTCAGGTTTAGAGCGCTCCTTAGCCTGTAGCCGCCTGATCACCCGAGATATCGGGCTTCATGGGCAATCAGCGCATCCTTGAGGCCCAGATTCCTCGCATCCGTGGGCGAAAACTCTCTTAACCCCCCATAGTTCCCAAGACTCCCGTCATGGCGGGTAACCCGGTGACATGGAATGATCAACGGGATCGGGTTTCGGGCGCAGGCAGAGCCAGCCGCCCGGCTTGCCATGGGGGACCCGGCCATGCGGGCAAATCCGCCATAGGTTATGGTTGTCCCGTAGCCGATCTTTTGCATGATGGCAAGCCATCTGCCAAGGGCCGGGGATACATCCGGGTTGATTGGGATGGTGAAGGACTGGCGAGAGCCTTCGCAATAGGCGTTGATCTGTTCCCATGTTTCACGTGAAACATCATCGCCATGGGTGGTGTCAGTGGTGCCGTCGGCTGCCATTTCAAGGCGCGTTAAACTCTGACCGTCGCTAAAAACCGTTATCCAGCCGAACAGGCATTTCCGGGTTTCCCGAAACATAAGCCTTGTTCTCCTGTTGTTGTCATCGTATCACCCTAAAGGGGATGGTATTGAGCCTAGCAGTCCCGCTCGTTGTTAACAAGAGATACCCATGACCGAGACGATCTTTGCCCTTGCAACTCCGCCCGGGCGTTCCGCGATCCAGATTATTCGCGCCTCAGGACCGGGTGCGGCCAGGGCCTTGCGCCGTCTTGCCGGTATCGTCCCGCCTCAACGACAGGCCAGAATGGCGATCTTGCGGGATGCCAAAGGCCAGCCACTTGATCAGGCCATGATCCTTTTTTTCAAGGGTCCAGCCAGCGCTACCGGGGAGGATGTGGCGGAATTTCACCTCCATGGCAGCCCGGTGCTTGGCCGCATGGTCATGCTTGAACTTGAATCGCTGCCGGGATTCAGGCTGGCTGATCCTGGGGAATTCACCCGCCGGGCTTTCCTTGAAGGCAGGATCAATCTCGATCAGGCCGAAGCCATCGGCGATATCATCGATGCCGACACGTCACGCCAGCATCATCAGGCCATGTCTCAACTCGATGGGGCGCTGACGAGGCGTACCGATTTGTGGCGATCCCGACTCATCGCCCTTTCCGCCCATCTTGAAGCCATCATTGATTTTGCTGATGAAGATCTGCCGGAAAATGTTCTTCAAGACATACGTTCAGGAACATCTTCGCTCATCGCCGATATGGAAGGCGCGATCGAGAGCGCCAGCGCCGGCATAATTACACGAGACGGTATCACGGTTGCACTTGTCGGCCAGCCGAATGCCGGGAAATCGACGCTCCTCAACGCTCTTGCCGGTGATGAACGGGCGATTGTCTCCCCCGAAGCCGGAACAACCCGTGACCTCATCCGCGTTTCTCTTGATATTTCCGGCATACCGCTTCATCTGGTCGATACCGCAGGGATACGCGATACCGCCAGCAAGGTTGAAGAAGAAGGCGTGCGCCGGGCGCTTGGTGCCGCCGCGGAAGCCGCTATCGTTCTGATCCTCATTGATCCGATTACCGGTGATCCGACCACCACTTTTCATGAAATTACCCGGCATATCAGGCAAAAAACAACCGATGCGGAGCAGGAGATGCCGCAGCTGATCCCTGTTCTGACGAAATCAGATCTACCCGCACCCAAAGCCCCGCTTCCGGAATGGCTGATGATTTCGGCGGCAACAGGACAGGGGATGAACCGGCTTCAGGATGAACTGGTCCGGCATATCGACAGCCTCAACGCCCCCATCGAACCGCCGGTTCTTACCCGCCAGCGCCATCTTGAAGCGGTAAAATCGGCGCTTGAGGCCCTGAAATCCGCAGAAAAGCTTGATATTGAACAGGCACCCGAACTCATGGCCGAAGAATTCCGCCACGCTGCCCATGCGCTTGGACGCCTTACCGGTCGGGTCGATGTTGAAGATCTGCTTGACCATATTTTTTCCGCGTTCTGCATCGGCAAATAACCTCCGCTTTTTCTCGGCAATTGACCCGCCCGCCCGGCTTCGGTATTCTCCGGCCCTGAGATTCCCGCATAGAGGCAGATAATGACGGCAAACAGCTATGATGTGCTGGTGGTAGGCGGCGGCCATGCTGGTGTTGAAGCTGCCGCTGCGGCTGCCCGGATGGGGGCAAGCGTTGCCCTGATCACCATGCGCCGCGACACCATTGGTGAGATGTCTTGCAATCCGGCTATCGGGGGGCTTGGCAAAGGCCATCTTGTCCGTGAAATCGATGCGCTGGACGGGTTGATGGCCCGCGCCATCGATCAGTCCGGCATTCAGTTTCGTATGCTCAACAGATCCCGGGGACCGGCGGTGCATGGGCCGCGCGCCCAGGCCGATCGCACGCTTTACCGCAAGGCGATCTGCGCTCTTTTGGAAGACTGCCCGGGGCTGACAATCATCGAAGCGGCCATTGGTGATATTTGCGTGGAAAATGGCCGTCTTTCCGGTCTCTTGACCGAGACGGGTGACATGTATCGCTGCGGTGCTGCGGTACTGACCACGGGGACTTTTCTTGGCGGGGTCATTCATCTTGGCCCGGAACGCCAGGAAGCCGGCCGGTTTGGTGAAAATCCTTCAAATATGCTGGCCCTACGCTTGAGGGATCCGGCCCTTGGACTGCCCATGTCGCGGTTGAAGACAGGGACACCGGCGCGGCTTGATGGCAGAACCATTGCCTGGAATCAGCTGGAAATGCAACCCGCCGATGACCCGCCCGTCCCCTTTTCAAGCCTCACGAAAGAGATCACTGTTCAGCAGATATCCTGCGGAATTACCCGGACAACCGAGGAAACACATCGGATTATAGCGGAATCGATCCATCTTTCCGCGGTCTATTCGGGCCAGATCGAGGGAACAGGCCCGCGCTACTGCCCGTCGATTGAAGACAAGGTGGTGCGGTTTGCTGACCGGACCTCGCATCAGGTTTTTCTTGAGCCTGAAGGTCTTGATGACCCCACCGTCTATCCGAACGGCATATCCACCAGCCTGCCCCGCGAGGTGCAGGACAGGATGATTGCCTCTATACCCGGGCTCGAGCAGGCGAAAATCCTGCGATATGGCTACGCGATTGAATATGACTGCATTGATCCCCGCGCCCTCACCCGTCGTCTTGAGCTCAAGGCGTTGCCGGGATTGTTCCTCGCAGGTCAGATCAACGGCACAACAGGCTATGAAGAAGCCGCGGCACAGGGCCTGATGGCGGGGGTTAACGCCAGCCTGAAGGCGGCAGGTGGTGACAAATCCTTTATTCTAGACCGGGCGGATGCCTATACCGGCGTGATGATCGATGATCTCATCACCCGGGGGGCGCCCGAACCCTACCGGATGTTCACGTCCCGTGCCGAATACCGGCTGCTCCTCCGAGCTGATAACGCCGATCAGCGGCTGACCGATAAAGGGGTAAAAATCGGGGTTGTCGGTGCCCATCGTGCCCGGCACTGGAACTTGAGGAAATCCGCGCTCAACGCCGCTACGGCACTTTTGGATCAGTCAATGGCCCTGCCCTCGCGGCTGGCCTCGCATGGTCTGCCATCAACCCGTGATGGCCGCAGGCTTTCCGCGGCTGATCTGCTTTCGCGTGAGGGTGTCAGCCTGACGGATCTGTTGCCGGTCTGGCCTGAACTTGGAGATATTGATCCATCTCTTCACGGCCAGCTTGAAATCAACTGCCACTACCGGGGATATGTTCACCGCCAGGAAGCAGATATAGAGGCCCTCAGGCGGGATGAGGGGCTGGTTATCCCCGTTGATACGGATTACGCCACCATTGGCGGGTTATCGGCGGAAAGTATCGATATACTCAATCGGCACCAGCCGGAAACGATCGGCCAGGCTAATCGTTTGCCCGGGCTGACCCCGGCCGCAGTGGTGGCTGTTATCCGGCATTTGAGGCGGGTAGCGTAAGTCGATGCCGGAAATCGGTCCCGACACGGCGACAGGCCCCCTGACCCCGGAAGATGTGGGCGAACAGCTCAATGTTTCACGTGAAACACTGAACAGGCTCAGATGTTACGTTGATCTTCTCTCGCATTGGCAGAAATCGATCAATCTGGTGAGCAAAGCGTCGCTTGCCGATGTCTGGCGGCGGCATATCCTCGATTCAGGGCAGCTATTTGCCCATCTTGACGAACCTGATCAACAGATCATGGATATCGGCAGTGGTGCTGGCCTTCCCGGGTTGGTACTGGCGATAATGGGGGCAGGAAACGCGGAAAAACCGGTAATCTGTGTTGAATCGGATGAACGCAAATGCGCTTTTCTTGCCGTGGCTGCCCGGGAATGTGACGTGCCGCTCAAGGTCATCACCGCGCGGCTGGAAACACTGGCCCCGATGCAGCCGAAATACATCACTGCAAGGGCTCTTGCGCCTTTTGAAAAATTGCTCGATCTTACCCGAAACCAGCATCACGCCGGGCTTGAATGTCTTTTTCTCAAAGGGGAGCGCTACCAGGAGGAATTGACCTCGCTCGGGAATTCGACCACAATAAAAATTGATGTCAGAAACAGTCTCAGCAGCCCGGAAAGTGTTATACTTAAGGTTTCCGGATTTTCTGATTGATTTTTATTATTTAATAAATACAAGGCGTTGACATGTCACTCGGGCGAACAATCGCAATCACCAACCAGAAGGGCGGAGTTGGCAAGACCACCACCACCGTAAATCTGGCAACAGCCCTTGCGGCCTCCCGCAGGCGGGTGCTGGTCATCGATGCCGACCCCCAGGGTAATGCCAGCACGGGGCTGGGAATCGACATGTCGGCCCGGGATCATGATCTCTATCAGCTTTTTTCGGGGGCGGCGTCGCTGGATCAGGCCATTCGGCCGAGCGCGGTGCAGAATCTCTCCGTGATACCGGCAACGCCGGACCTGTCCGCCCTTGAAATCGAGCTTTCAGGTCTTGACCGGCGTGAATATCGATTAAAAGAGATCATGGACCGGATCGACAAGGATTTCGATTATGTACTCGTGGACTGCCCGCCCTCTCTTGGTCTGCTGACGGTGAATGCCCTCTCGGCAGTCACCTCGGCCCTTGTCCCTCTTCAATGTGAATATTACGCGCTGGAAGGTCTGTCGCAGCTCATCGGCACCATTGATGCTGTTCGCGGCGGGCTCAACCCTGATCTTGAAATCTGCGGCGTTGTGCTAACCATGTATGATAGCCGCAACCGGCTTTCGAGCATGGTCGCAGAAGATGTGCGCAAGCATCTCGGCCCGCTCGTCTTCAAGACAATGATTCCCCGCAACGTCCGGGTGTCGGAGGCACCATCCTTTGGCAAGCCCGTCTTGCTCTATGATCTCAACTGCACGGGTTCACAAGCCTATATTGCTCTTGCTGGTGAGCTGATCCGCCAGGAAAGGAAAGCGGCATGACGGAAAAAAAGACATCTTCTCCAAAAACATCCCCGAAAGGTCTTGGCCGCGGGTTGTCCTCCCTTCTTGGTGACAGTGCGGTTCTTGCCAGCGTCAAGGAGCAGGGCCTTGAGGGCGGAGTAGCCAGCCTCTCCAGCCCGGCGGAGACGGTCCGGGTCGATATTGCCAAGATCACGCCGGGCCCTTGGCAGCCTCGCCAGGTGTTTGATGAGGCCGGGCTTGATGATCTTGCCGCCAGCATAGCCCAGCATGGAATTCTTCAGCCGCTTCTGGTCCGTCCAGATCCGGCAAAGGCTGGACATTTTCAGCTTATTGCCGGTGAGCGTCGCTGGCTTGCGGCCCAGAAAGCTCGCGTGCATGATGTGCCGATAATCCTCCGCGAAGCAAGTGATCAGGATGCCGCTGAACTGGCGCTGATCGAAAATATCCAGCGCCGTGATCTCAGCGCAATCGAAGAGGCGGAAGGTTACCGGCAACTGCTGGATCAGTTTGGCTACACCCAGGAGAAACTGGCCAAAGTCCTTGGCAAATCCCGAAGTCATCTGGCCAATACCATGCGGCTTCTTGGGTTACCTTCATCTGTTCAGTCGATGCTGAAAAATGGCCGGCTTTCGGCAGGTCAGGTCCGGCCGCTCATCGGGCATCCCGGGGCCGAAGCGCTGGCCCGTGAAATTGAAAGGAAAGGGCTCAGCGCGCGTCAGGTGGAAGCATTGGCCCGGCGGGCGGTACATCCACCAAAACGCAAATCTCCAAAATCAGCTGATATCAAGGCACTGGAAAAAGAGCTGAGCGACAAGACAGGGCTTGCAATCGATATCAGCTTTAACGAGACAAGCCAGAAAGGCATGATCCGCATTTCCTGCGAAAACCTTGATCAGTTTGAGACGATAATCAGCAAACTGAACTGAATCTGTTCAACGCCGCGCCGCCAGCGCAAGCGAAAACAGAGCCTGGCCACAGGCGATATGGGCATCGATACCTTGCCTGGATTGAAGCTCGGCGGTGTTGAGCCGGTCTATGGCGCGGCGGCAGCGCTGGGCGTTCCACCGCCGCAGATGTCCTTCGATCTTGGGCCGTTCGGAGAAGAAGACAGGTGGCCGCACGGATTTGATCGCATCTTCCCGGCTTCGGCCTTCCTCCATCGCGGCCGCAATCCGGAAGAGACGATGAAAATAGCCGATGCCCGTACGCAGGATCCGCTCTCCTGCAATGGCCTCGGCCTGGGCGCGATCAAGCCCCTGGCTCAATTTTTTGATATTCCCGTCCGCGGCGGCGTGGATGATATCGCTGGTTGTCACGGAAGCTCCATCCCCGAGAGCGAGGCGCACATCATCAAGACCAAGACGTCCACCTTCTCCAGCCAGCAGGACAAGCTTGTCGATCTCACTGCGGCTTGCCATGCGATCAGCGCCGAGATGATCTGTGATAAACCCCATCACATCCCGATCCACCTGGATGGAATGCGCATCAAAAGCTTCCTGCGCGACCTGACCTAAAGATTGGGCCGTATCCGGATAACACCCGATGGCCGCCGCCCGATCCGAACTCTCAAAGAGTTTTACCAGAGCCGAACGTGTGTTGAGCTCATCCGAGCCGGTCAGGACCGTGAGGCTTTCGGCAGGCGGGGTTTCAAGAAGGTTTCGGCAGGCCTCAAGGCAGGTGCCGGTCACCAGATGCGCCCTGACCAGCCGCATGCCGCCGAAAGCCGGCA
Organism: Alphaproteobacteria bacterium LSUCC0684; assembly: GCA_041228335.1. Taxonomy (NCBI): domain Bacteria; kingdom Pseudomonadati; phylum Pseudomonadota; class Alphaproteobacteria; species Alphaproteobacteria bacterium LSUCC0684. The sequence continues at coordinate 2,499,937 of CP166130.1, forward strand.
TCGCCGCGGCGCTATCGATCAGTAGAGAGGGGTCTTTGGCAATTTCCGTGGCGTCCAGCTGCGTTGTTGAAAAAGGGTCCTGAATATCTTCAACCGCAAGATGACAGAGTTTTTCCGCACGCTCCCTGATAAGACCCTGATCATGTCCATAGAGCAGAACAGCGGCAACATCACGGGGGGGATTGGCTAGAAACGCATCAATGCCGCGGCCGCTGATCTTCATGATCCATCGCTGCCATCATTCTGGCTGAAATAGAGAAAGAGCCGGTGGTAGGTTTTCTCGGCAAGGCTGGCGGCAAGACGCTCACGGGCGTTTGCCTTGGCTTCTTCAGACCCAAAGAGCGAAGCAACCGCCCCAACAGAAGCAGAGGTTTTAAACGACGTATTCATCAGATCACGACCTTCTTTCTGGTCATAAAACGTGATACTTGCCGTCATCTCCACCGCGTCGGTGGGATAGGAGGTCGACATCTTGACCGAAAGCGTATACCTGCCCTCACCCCGTTCACTTCGCGCAAAGAGACGTTCAAGGCGTTGCCGGTAGATCTGCTCTATTCGTTCGCTTGCTATCTCAATACGGATCTGGCCAAGTCTTGGATCAAGCTGGCTTGCAGGTGTGGTGTTGCCATCAACAGAGTTTGCTGAACAGGCCGCAACAGCAACCAGCATCAGGCAGGCACTGATCTGCCTAAGCCACAACATTGACAATCCTGTTCTTGACCACGATCACTTTCCTTGGGGGTTGTCCTTCCAGTATCTTCTGAACGGCGGGTAATGCAAGCGCCATTTCTTCGGCAAGCTGATCCTCGCTGTCCGGCGCAAGTTCGATTGTGCCGCGCAACTTGCCGTTCACCTGGACCGCGATATTGATCGTATCTTGCTTGAGCCATACCGGATCAGCCTCCGGCCACGGCAGGGTTGCGAGCATGTCCCCATGGCCAAGGTTCGCCCAGATTTCTTCGGCAATATGCGGGGCGATTGGGGCCAGCAGTTTGGCCAGCGTTTCCACGGCAAAGCGCCGTGCCCAGTTCTGGCTTTCGCTGACGCCCCTGGTTGCGCTGATGGTATTGGCAAGGGTGTAAAGCCCGGCAACACAACGATTGAAGCGAAAGCGGTCGATGTCTTCGGAAAATTGGGCAATGGTCCGGTGGGTTTCGGTAATACAGGTTCTGGCCGCTTCGTCGAGTTCTGCAGGCATGGACGCACCAAGAGGCGCCATCGGCAATGCATCGGCCTCATCAAGGAGACTCATCCGCCAGACTTTCTGGATGAAGCGAGAGGCTCCTTCCACCCCGGCGCTTGTCCACTCCATGTCACGTTCAGGTGGCGAATCCGACATCATGAAGAGCCGGGCTGTATCTGCCCCATAGACCGAAATAATGTTTTCCGGATCAATAACGTTGCGTTTGGATTTGCTCATCTTCTCGATTCGCCCGGGCGTGACGGGTTCATCGCCATCACGGGTGATCCATGTATCTTCCCCTTTGCGTTCAACTTCGGTCGGGAAAAGCCACTGCCCGTCTTTGCTGCGGAAAGTCTGGTGGCAGACCATACCTTGTGTCATCATGCCATCGAACGGCTCATCCAGATCAAGATACCCGCAAGCTGAAAGCGCCCGGGTGAAGAACCGTGAATAGAGAAGATGGAGAACCGCATGCTCAACACCGCCGATATACTGATCAACAGGAAGCCAGTATTCCATGGCCTTGCGGGAGAAGGCAATCTCCGGGTCCGGATCGGCGAAACGCAGGAAATACCAGGAACTTTCAAAGAACGTGTCAAACGTGTCGGTCTCGCGTTCCGCGTCACCGCCGCAATCCGGACAGGTCGTATGCTTCCAGGTGGGGTGATGGGCGATGGGATTGCCAGGTTTGTCAAAACGGACATCTTCAGGCAGGGTCACGGGAAGCTGATCGTCAGGCACCGGCACAAGGCCACAATCCGGGCAGTGAATAACCGGAATGGGGCAACCCCAGTACCGCTGGCGTGAAACACCCCAGTCCCTGATACGCCAGGTTGTCTCGCCCTTGCCCTGATTTAGCTCTTCAAGGCGGGCGATTGCCGCACCGATGCCCTCTTCAACGGAAAGCCCGTCAAGAAAGCCCGAATTGTAAATCTTGCCCTCATCGGTAAAGGCGGTATCGCTGATCCTGAATGTATCGGCATCCTCACCTTTGGGGAGAACAACCGGACGCACCGGCAAGCCGTAGGCATTGGCGAAATCAAGGTCACGCTGGTCATGGGCCGGGCAGCCGAAAATGGCGCCGGTTCCGTATTCCATCAGGACAAAATTGGCAACATGAACAGGAAGCTCGATTTCGGGATCAAAGGGATGCTCCACGGTAAGGCCGGTATCAAAGCCTTTCTTTTCAGCGGCTTCAATCGTCGCCTGGGATGTCCCCATGCGGTTGCAGTCTTCGATGAAAGCGGCAAGATCCGTATTGGTCTCAGCCATTGCAAGCGCCATCGGGTGATTGGCAGCGATCGCCAGAAAAGATGCACCAAAGAGCGTATCGGGCCGGGTGGTGAATACCTCGATATGATCATGACCAGCAACAGGGGCACCGGTTACAGCAAAGCGCACCCGCGCTCCCTCGGACCGGCCGATCCAGTTATGCTGCATGATGCGGACGCGTTCCGGCCAGCGATCAAGCGTTTCGATCGCGTCGAGAAGATCTTCGGCAAAGGCCGTGATTTTCAGAAACCATTGGGAAAGGAGGCGGCGTTCTACCGGCGCACCGGATCGCCAGCCGCAGCCATCCACCACCTGTTCATTGGCAAGCACCGTATTTTCCACCGGATCCCAGTTGACCCAGCTCTCTTTCTTGTAGGCTAGGCCGGCTTTGAGGAAATCAAGGAACATTTTCTGCTCAAATCGGTAATATTCCGGATCGCAGGTGGCAAACTCGCGGCTCCAGTCATATGAGAGGCCCATGCTTTTGAGCTGATCCCGCATTCCGGCGATGTTTTCCCTGGTCCATTTCGCCGGATGCACCCCGCGTTCGATGGCGGCGTTTTCCGCCGGCAGTCCAAACGCATCCCATCCCATCGGATGAAGCACGTTGAAACCGCGGGCACGTTTCGTCCGCGCCACCACATCCCCAAGCGTGTAGTTGCGGACATGGCCCATATGGATTCTGCCCGAAGGATAGGGAAACATTTCCAGCACGTAGTATTTCGGCTTGCTGCTGTCGATGCTGGCGGCAAAACAGCCTTCCTCCTGCCAGCGTTTTTGCCATTTATGCTCAATGCTGGGGGCGTCGAGTCGTCTCATGGTGGATGCTCGGTATCAGAATAAGGTCAGTTTGTTTCAAGAACGCCGGCTGAACGGATTTCTCTTGCTCTGGTGAGGATGAGATCCTCAAGCTTGATGGCAAGTTCACGATCACGGCCATCATCCTGCCAGTCCGTTGCGCCATCCGAACGGTGCTGGACATAGACTTCAACCCGGATGGCATCGGATCTCAACTCTTGGTCGAGGATGAAGATCGCAACCTTGATCCGCGTTGTTGTGTCATCGGGCTGCATGTACCATTCGGTGATGATCGTCCCGCCGAAAGTGTCGACGCTTGAAAGGGGCATGACGGAAACCGTCTCAAGCGAGGCCCGCCACAGAAGCGCATTCACCGGCATCGCCCCGTCACCGGCTTTGGGATTCAAGACATCGGTTAGGTTTATGCCGCTTGTGCTTCTGCCGGTAAAGAAAGAGCCTGGATCATTGGCTTTTTTATTTTTTTCAATTTGTGTCTCTGATGACGTTGGTTGGGGCAGGTATGAACAGGCTGTCAGCACTATCAGCATGACCGTGATCAAGATTTTGCTGAATAAGGAACGCGTCTTCATTGGCTCTGCCTCAATGTTTCCATATGCACATTGGCTGTATCTTATGTCTTTTCTACCCCTGATTTAGGCAAAGGCCAATGATAAAATTGGTCCAATGAGGGGATCATAATGGCAATACGCCACTGGCCATCAAAAATTTGTGAAAAACAAAGGGGAGCCGAAGCTCCCCTTTGCCTGATCGATAATTGCAGGAATTACCAGGACATCTTGATTTCAGACTGGATTGCCTGACCGTCGTTGGCAACACTACCACCAGACTTGTACTCAAAGTTGTGAGAGTTCAGCGTAGCAGTCAGACCAGGTGCGATAGTGTAAGCAACACCGATGGAGGTGTTGTTAGCCTCAAGCTTTGTACCACCATTGTCGTTTTCAGAAGTCGCACGACCAATGTTCAGGGTAAGATCAGAGTTCATCTTATAGTTAACACTGTAGGACAGGTCTTCCTGTTTGCTTGTCGCAGAAGTCTTGTTGGAAGAGCTACCAATACCGAACGTCATGTCACCATAGGTGATGTTGGCACCAATATGCTGGCCATCTTCGGAAGATCCTTGGCCATCGTAGGATGCAACACCGATTTTGTAGCCAATATCACCCATGGAACCTGAATACATCGCACCATAGGAAGTTGAGGTGTTGTCATCGCCGTCCTCAAGGTGCCCGAAGCTAACACCGAAGGTCAAGCCACCAAAGGATGGGCTGTGGTAGCGCAGCACGCCGCCACCATCGGGATCACGGATGAGGGCTTCGTTATACTGAACACCTGAGATGGTGGTAGTACCAGATGTACCAGCATACCCAACCATACCCGCATCACCATGGCCACCAGCGATACCAACAGATGTTACGTCGAAGTCAGATGCTGCGTGGGCAGTAGTGCTTCCATCAACGAAGGAGATGGTGCCGAAGTCACCGCTGATGCTAGAGGTGTTTTCTGTTACCCCGTCTTCATCAAAACTCTGTGACATGGAGAAAGTCAGACCGTTATCGGTTGTGGTGGAAAAGGCGATGTAAACATTTGTTTCTGCAGTGAAGTCACTATCTGAGTTATCAGCGTTGTTGTCGTCACTCAGGCTGATATAGCGCCATTGCTGATCGCCACTCAGGGAGACGTCAGCATTGGCAATAGCTGCAACACCACCGATGGTGGCGAGAGCCGTAGTAGCAAGAAGAACCTTACGCATGGTTATATCCTCTTAGGGTTGTTATACGCCGTTATTGGCTATCTCTATTTACATTAGATTATCTTAATAAATTAATTAATAATTAATCTGTGCAGAATATTTTCATCCCGGTTGTTGTATTTTTGCAACACGCCTGAATATACGCCGCACTTTGATGTATTTCACCTGTATCAGTTCATATACATTCTTTGAATGAATATATAAATTTACGAAAAATTAGGAAATTTTTTGATGCAACACAAACCCGATCCAGAGCAACTAAAGCAACTTTATCTTCAAGGAAGATTTGATGAAATTGTCAGAAATGCCAAAGCGTTCAGCAAGGCCAATCCAAAAAACCATGTTGTTTTCACTATTCTGGGCGTTGCCTTTGCAAAATCAGGGCTGACCAAATCATCTGTTGAATGTTTCAAGCGCGTGGTGAGACTCTGTCCAGATTCGGCGGAAGGGTTCAACAATCTTGGCAATGCCTTGCGGAACCAGGGCCAACACAAAGACGCGTTGCGTGCGTTCGATCAGGCAATTCAACTAAAGCCGGATTATGCCCATGCCTATAACGGCCGGGGAAGTATTTTCAGTGATCTGGATAATATGGAAGAATGTATAAAATCATTCGAAAAAGTGCTGGAGTTGCAGCCAGATCATGTAATGGCCATGGACAACCTAGGCCAGGCATATCAGAATCTGGGTGATTTTGAAAAAGCCGAAGAAATGTTCCGCCGGGCGATAAAAAGTGAACCTGGCCATGCCGAAGCACATTACCACTTAAGCCGGGTGCATCGCTATGCTGCCGAAGATCACCACCTTGAGCAGATGCGGGCGCGACTTCGTGAACACCATCCCGACATAAAAGAGAAAGTGTTCCTGAATTTTGCGCTTGGAAAGGCTTGCTCGGATATCAGGAATTACGACGAGGCATTCGAACATTGGGCAGAAGGCAATTTGGCGTTCAAGGCGAAAATCGGGTATCACGCTGAAAAGGATGATGTGATTTTTGAGCGCATTCGCACCTGGGCTGAGAACATGCCTGAATTTGGTGTCGAAAATGACACGGGACTTGTATTCATTCTCGGCATGCCCCGTTCCGGCACATCCCTTGTTGAGCAGATTCTTTCAGGTCATAGCAGGGTCCATGCAGCAGGGGAGCTGGTTCATTTGGCTCGAGGAGTTGAGAAATTCTGCGCAGATAAAGATCAGTTGACCCGGCAAATGCTTAAAAATGTTCGATCCTATTATCGGCAGAATATTTCAGGTATGGGTCAAGGAAAACAGTTCATCACCGACAAAACGCCGCAGAATTTTCGCTGGATAGGGCTGATCCGGACAATTTTTCCTGGTGCCAGCATCATCCATCTCAAAAGGCATCCCATGGCGGTATGCTTTTCCAATTTCAGGTATTTTTTCCAGACAGAAGGCATGAGCTACAGCAACAGTCTGGATGATATCGGCAGATATTATTTGCAATATGATAAACTCATGGAGTTTTGGTATGAGAAATATCCAGGCGATATCATCACGGTCGACTACGCCAGGCTCACCGAGAACCCGCGAGAAGAAATTGAAAACCTGTTGTCGCATCTCGGTCTTGAGTGGCAGGAAAGTTGTCTTGAAATTGAAAAAAACCAGCGTGCCGTCAGGACTGTTTCAAACACACAGATACGTAGCAAGATCTACACCAAAAGTTCAGAAGAATGGCGGCACTATGAAACCCATCTTGCCCCGCTTAGGAAAATGCTTGATCCAATTCTCAAAAGGCAGGGCTGGGAATAACGCTCAGGCCTGATAAACCGGCAGGCCGAGGCGGTGTTGGTGTTTTTGCAATGACGCGAGCAGGGGGCTGAGAAAGTCTTCGTGTTTCCGCCAACCCTGGAGTGAACTGGTGCTGATGGGCTGTTGAACCTGTGTTGCACTTGCGGTGCGGGAAAAATAGTCTTTCCCCCGATCGCTTTCCTTAAACTGGTAGCCATCAAGACCGAGATAACTGAAGATTTCTGCGCTAAGCTCTTCCGGCTGCATGACCAGTTCATCATAGCTGACCGAGAGGATACGGCGGCCAAATTTTTCGGTGAAAAAAGCCATCAATTTCTGATAATGAGCATAGTACTGTCCAAGGGATTTCATGGAATAACAGTAATTGTGGCTCTGTTCAAAATTGGCCCGATAAAGAGACCAGCAGTTATCCATTGGATCTCGGTGGACATGAAGTATTTTCGCATCTGGAAAAATCTTGAGGATGACGGCCGTCCATTTGAAATTGTGAGGCAGTTTATCAATCGCCCAGTTATTTTCCTTGAACAGAAATGCTGTCTTTTCACAATATAACGTGGCTATATCATCCAGCGTTGACGGGCTGACATGTTCAGCTGCATCCGGAGCATTCAATAATGTTTGTTTGCAAATGACATTGAAATAGGGAAGTTCATCCCCCGCCACAATATCAGGGTGGCTTGCAAGGATGGATTCAAGAAGCGTAGTGCCAGATCTGGGCATACCGATAATGAAAATACGCTTATCGTCGGTGTTGGTTGCTGGCGATATATCCGGCAAGGACAGACTGATCTCTTTGATCCGTTTGAATTCTAGCCGTGTTTTATAATTATCATAGGGTCGTTGTCGAGAAACCTGATCGTTGCCTTGGCGGTAATAGTGATAGGCTTTTTGGATGTTTTCCTGACCATGATGAAAGTCAGCCAGGGCAAAAAGGCCCCGATCAATACTGGACAGAGGTATTTGTTTATCATAAAATTGTTCGAGCTGATGAAATACTTTCGCAGCTTTTGGTGATGATCTGGCGCCCAGGCTGATAAGATTAAAATAGCTCTTACAGTCGTAAGGGTTGTTTTCTATTGCTTGATGGAACAGATCCTCCGCTTGGTCAGCGTAGCCCGTATATAGAAAGACAAGGCCCAAATTGTTCAGCGCCAGTTGATATGTTGGACATAATTTCAGGCAAGCTTCAAAATCTGATTTCGCTTTATCAAATTCATTAAGATGCAGATACACCATCCCCCTGTTGTTGAGGGATCTGAAATTATGTGGATCAATGATAAAAATCTCATCATATATTTCTAGTGCTTCGCCAAAAAGCTGCTGGCAGAACAGTGTAACGGCCAGATTATCCATTATATCGATATGATTTGGTTTAAGTCTGGATGCCAGGATTAGCTGGTTTGCAGATTTTTCATATTCATGCTTCTGCCGATAAATAACGCCAAGATTCATCCTGAAGCGGAAATCCTTCGGATTTATCTTGATTAGTTTGAGATAGAGTTGTTCAGCAGAATAGAATTGACCCATCTGGCTATGGCAAAGAGCAGCACCAAAGAGGTAATCGACATTTTGAGGATTGGTTTTTTGCAGCTGAAGATATGATTTCAACGCCAGTTCAAATTCTCCCGCATTACGATGAATACGTGCATGGAGGGCAAGAACAGCTTCAGTTTTGGGATTGCTTTTTAACAATTTCTTGGCAGCATCCATGGCTTTTTGGTGTTGGCCTTGGGCGGAAAGATGCTGAATTCCTTGGATATCAATCATTGTCGATTTATGCGATCCGGGCACTCTCATTGATAAAGGCATTTATCAGACCACCTTTTGGGAAAGGTATTTATCGCAGAACCTCATAAACTCGAAAATCGGGGTACTGGTCAATGATTAGTTCAAGACGGTTTCGATCATATAATCCTAGCCGGTAGAGCTGATTGAAGGTGGAAATCCAGTGCCGGTTAGGAATGAGAAATAGGCGTGTTTCCCTGTTATCGACTTTTTCCAGGAGAACTGTATGCCAGCCCGGTCTCCCATAATCACGGTTTTGCCGACCAAAACCGTTCTCTGTCTGAACAAGCCGCGCCAGAACAGGTTCATTATCAACGGTTCCATTCAAGAGGTTGAAGGTTTTATCTCCACATTCAAGAATATGTTCAGATGACTGGATACATCTGAGCCTGTAATATCCATGCTCATTCATCAGGTCAGTTGAAGGTGCCTGATTCCGCTCCAGATCATGCAACCCGTTTCTGGCCATGGAATATAACCACCCCCCCATTTTTTCGGTAACAACGATATAGATGGGTTTATCAGGAGGGTTATCCGGCCTTGAGGAAATAGCGGCTTCAAATAACGTGAGTGACGAGCTGTTGGATTTGATGCCTTTATTTCCTTCTTGGGCAATAAATCTAAGGCCGTTGATCAACATATTTGGATTCTTATCCACAAACCCACGGCCGATGATATATGCTCTGGGGCTGCGCTGATTTCCCGGATCATGAAGGGTTGGCAGGCCGCTCTTGAAATGACCTAGATACCCATAATCCCACCAGGATGCTATCACTCCGCCGCGGCCGTTATCATATGCGCCAAGCTTGGTAAAACCTTCTACCACTTGAGCAGGAAACGAAGGATTTGGTGATTTCAGGCCGCGATGATACGCGATATCCAGTTGCAACATGGCAGCCAGCAATATGGTGGCTAACCCGATACCGATAACCGGCAGATACGATGCAAGACTTTTTGTTGTGTAATTCTCATCATTTTGGGTGTTCTGCCTCAATATCTGCCTCAATATTCGCAAAAGAGATAAAATCATCCAACCGAAGCCAAACCATAGTATCGGCGCGGCATAAAAAGCGAAACGCTGGCCAATAATATTGCTAAAAAGTCCGATTGTCAGAAAAGGCAGAAAAACTGTGGCCTGAACCGGAAATATTACCGCCCAGATACCGAAACTCACCAGTCCGGCCAACCCGATCCATGGAGATCCGAAAATATTAACGAGCATCTTGAAAAAATTTATATCGGATAATTCGATGATCGTTTCATACGGATCAGGAAAAGCCAGCACAGATGTTTCAACCAGATTTACTGAATAAAGCCCAATGCGATCGAGAAAACCAAAGATCTGGGGCTCAACGGCGCTGGCAAAAGATAAAGGATTGATGAAAAGAATAAAGATACCGGTATAGATCAGTGCCGATTTGAAGCTGAGACGGCTGAAAAGAGTAGCCAGAAAAACTATAAGAGGGAAAATCAGCACAAAAAGGCCCTGGTCATACCACCAGTGGAAGAGATGAAACAGTCCTGCTGCAAGGAGGATGAAGAAAATCCCCCGTCGCCAGTCTGTCTGGCGGCAGGCAAGAAGGATCGCGCCTAAAATCAAGGAGATGAAAAAGAGAATGAGCTGGTCGGTATCGATCCGGCCGATTGATGTGCGCACGAAATAGGCATGGGAAAGCCCGGCACCAAGCCCGGCAATTGCCCCTTCGGCCGGGAACCCGGCGACCCAGAAACAGAGGCCAATGGCAATGGCGGTCAGGAATGCCGTAAGGGGGATCATGGCGTTGCCCGCCATCAGAAGATCACCGTTATATTTCACATCCGCGAGATGCCGGATAATCACCGAGAGAAGAGGGATATCAAGAGCACCATCAACCTCGGATGGCTCTTCGGCATGGTCAGGCCAGCTTCGGGATTGATTAAAATCAAACTTTCCTTCCTGATAATCACGGGCATAAGAAAGGAAGTACCCGGCATCGGTGGTGCTGACCAGGGGTGAGCCATCGGCGAAAAAGACGGTTTTATTCGCCTGCCATTCCTGCCACTGGCTGTCGCGGGCATCATAATTGATGAGCCCTGCCAGCAGGATGAGCGCCACCGCCATAAGATTATAGATCCAGCCGGTATCGGATTTCATCCAGGGTTGACGCAACCGCACATAAACCAGACCGATTACATGCTCTGGGTCTTGTTTGGCTGACATTTCGGCCTCTCGCACTTCAAATCCACTACCCCCAGGGTAAACCCGAAAAAGGCTCTTGCCAGAGCATGCCAGCGGACGCGACAAAAAGCAAATTGATCTGAAGAACAGGAGCTTGCCTCTTCCAAGTTTTCATGAGGCAGTCTAGGCTGGTCACACCGGAAAACCGTTCCAGCTATAGCGTAAAGGATAGATGAAGTTCATGGACCGCAGCATAGAAGAGTCAATCAAGGAAATCCGGCAGGAAATGGGCAAGGCAGCCCTTTCTGCCGGTCGTCACATCGACGATACCACGCTTGTGGCGGTATCCAAGAAACAGCCCGATGACCGGATTGATGCCGCGCTCGATGCCGGCCTCAGGGTATTTGGGGAAAACCGTGTTCAGGAAGCCCAGGGGCGCTGGGCCCACCGCCGGCAAACCATCCCTGATCTGTCTTTGCGTCTCATTGGCCCGCTCCAGACAAACAAGGCGGCAGAAGCGGTTGCGCTGTTTGATGTGATCGAGACGCTGGATCGGGAAAAGCTGGCCCGCGTGCTTGCAGCTGAAATGGAAAAGCAGGGCCGAGCTCTTGACTGCCTCATTCAGGTCAATACCGGCGAAGAAGAACAGAAATCCGGCATTTCCCCACGCGAGGCTGTTGCTTTCAGCCATTTCTGCCGGGATGATCTCGGGCTCCGAATAACGGGGCTGATGTGTATTCCGCCGGTATCCGAAGAAGCGGCGATGCATTTCGCGCTCCTGGCAAAACTCGGACGTGAAGCCGGGTTGCCCCATCTTTCCATGGGCATGAGCGCGGATTTTGCCGAGGCAATCCGGTTTGGCTCAACCCATGTCCGGGTTGGCTCGGCACTCTTCGGGGAAAGACCTCCAGCCTGAAGGTGTATCCTGGCAGATTATCCTAGTCGATGAGATGCCCGGTCCGGGTCTTCTTGGTTTCGAGATAGTTCTCGTTATGTGGATTCCGTCCGGCCAGAAGGGGAATACGTTCCACCACATCCACCCCGGAAGACCGGACCTGCTCGATTTTATCGGGGTTATTGGTCATCAGGCGAATGGCGCCATGACCAAGCTGGCGGAGCATTTCGGTCGCGGGCAGAAAATACCGGTGATCGGTCTCAAACCCCAGCGCATGATTGGCCTCGACCGTATCAAGCCCCGCATCCTGCAGGGCATACGCACGGAGTTTGTTGACAAGGCCTATATCCCGGCCTTCCTGCGCAAGATAGATAAGGATTCCGCCGCCGTTATCGGCCATCTGCCGGATGGCGGTGCGAAGCTGGGTGCCGCAGTCGCATTTAAGGCTACCCAGAATATCGCCGGTGATGCATTGCGAATGAATCCGGACAAGCGGAGGTGTAGCCATCTGGCTGCCATCTTCGGGATGGATCAGCAATGCAAAATGCTCCGTGCCTCCATCAAGGGGGCGAAAGATGGCAATCTCCGCACCTTCCGCATCTTCGAGCGGTAGCCGGGCACGGGCAGCCTCCCGGAGCAGGTTGGCCGAAAGGGCATCAAAAGACCGGATTTTATCTTCATCAAGAATAAGAACACCGCGATCCTGCGCCCAGCGATGCATTGCCCGCTCATCTTTAAAGGACATATGCGCCGCCAGCGCTGCCGGCATCAGGCGGGCGGCCCGCATCACCATCAGTGCCAGACTGGCCATGCTGGTTTCGCCCTCAGGCAGAACATTGAGCCCGCGGAGATCCGTTTGCATTGGCAGATCACCGATCAGGCCGAGTATGTCTTCGGGTTGAAGGCGTTCCGGCAGGATGATCGAACAGGCAACGGCCGATGCTTTGGGCCGGAACCCGATCGCTTCCGCCCGCTGGGCTGAAATCAGCAGATACGGAGCCGAAGACGACTGTTCCGCCAGCGCCGCCAGCCCGCTGCCTGAAACCTGCTCGGCGGCACGTATGAGTCCGATATAGCCGGAATTGGCACATACCAGAACCGGCGAGCCCCGCCGGAGATCAGCGATGGCACGGTGAACAGATTGCAGATCGGCGGCGTTTGACATGCCAATTCCTAACTGGTTTAATGTTTGATTTACCCTGATTCTTGCCAAATTCCAAGCATCGGCAAGAATTTGGTAATCAATTTATTGATTGGATTTGCGCAATGTTCTAATATGAAATTGTCGCTGAACCCGCACCCATTGTTAGCCCAGCTTGGGGTTTTCAACAACTGGAAAGCACAGGATCTATGGTTAAAATCCTTGCTGTCGATGACGATAGCCATCTTCTGGAAACACTGGTGCGCCAACTTTCATCTGGAACGGATTTTGATGTAACCGGCGCCGAAACCATCGCTCAGGCGAAAGACAGGCTTCAAGAAATCGAACCTGATCTGATCCTGCTTGATGTCTCTCTGCCGGATGGCGACGGCCGGGATGCCTGCCGGTGGATACGGGGGAAAGGATATACGATCCCGATCCTGATGCTCACCGCACAGGATGGAGAGCTTGATACGATCGAAGGGCTTGAGGCCGGGGCCAATGACTATATCGCCAAGCCACTCAGGCTGGGAGAACTGATTGCCCGCATCAGGCTTCACCTTGATCAATATCAGGCGCGCGCCGATGCCCGCATCACCATCGGAGCATTTGTTTTCAGCGCGGGCAGCAAGACACTCACCCATCGTGAAACCGCCAAGGATCTGTCCCTGACGGAAAAGGAAACCGCCATTATCAAATACCTTCTGAAACGAGAGGGGGCCGAGGTTGGCAAAGTCGAGCTGCTTGAAAATGTCTGGGGATATAACGAGCGCATCACCACCCACACGCTGGAAACACATATATACCGGCTGCGGCAGAAAATTCATCTGATCGATGAAAGCCCGTTTCTTTTGACCCGGAACAAAGGCTATTGCCTCAGCCTTTGACGATATCAATTGGAAATGGGGAAAGATTAGCTGGCTGGGGCGGTAGGATTCGAACCTACGGTACACGGTACCAAAAACCGCTGCCTTACCACTTGGCTACGCCCCAGCAAGCAACGCAACATAGCGGCTTGCGATTAAGCGTTCAAGTCACTTTATCGGATTTTTTTCATGCACCATTACGCTCGAGGATATAATCAGTGCCGGGATGGCCTGATCGCCATTTTCCTTCAGGTTGAAATACCGCAAACACCGCCGGCCCAGCACCATCCCGGTATCTTTTCAGATGATTTCAGCGCCGATATGGCAGCATCGGCATCGGTAAACAGAGCAAAGCAGGTAGCGCCGCTGCCGCTCATCCCCGATGCAATAAACCCGGGGCAGGATTTCATGGCGGTGAGGTCATCAAGGCTTTTGGCAATGCCCGGGGCAACCGTGATTGCCGGTAAAAGCAGATCATTGCCACCGGTGATCCAAGCGCCCAAGGCAGAAAGATTTGCTGATCCGGGAAAGGGATGAGGCGTTGAATAGAGTTTCTGGGGCGCATCGCAAGACCCATCATCAATGGCGCCGAACGCGGCAAACACATCTCTTGTGGCAACCTTGGTCCCATTATTTACAAGGACAATCCCAAGGTTTGTGATGGCGGGCAGCGGTTCAATCAGCTCCCCTATGCCGCGCATGCGCCACATCCCGCCCTCAACAGCCTTGAGGCAGACGGGCACATCGGCGCCAAGACCAAGGGCCATATCCGCAAGCGCGGCCGGAGCAAGAGGTGTTGGCGCAAGACGGTTGAGCAATCGCAGCATGGCCGCTGCATCGCTTGATCCGCCACCTATTCCCGCCGCCACGGGCAGGTCTTTGCGAAGCGTAATCTCAAAAGCCTGGTTCCATCCCGTAGCACCCCGGAAAGCGGTCAGGCTTTGCCAGACACTGTTTTCAGCTCGCGGCGCATCAGCGAGGTCCTCAGCAAAATCACCGGTAATCTCCAGCTGATCGATATCGCCGGGCTTGAGGCTGATCCGATCGCCGATGGCGGCAAAAATCACGGCCGAATCAAGCATGTGATACCCGTCCTTCCGGCGGCCGGTAACCGCCAGCGTGAGGTTGATCTTGGCGGGGGCGGTTTCGTGGTGGGCAGGCGTGTTCGGCATCAGGGCTGTTCTGGCGGCGTCTCGGCACGGATCTTGTGCCGGATGGTTTCGATATCGGTATCTTCATTGGCATAAATGAGCGCCCTTTCCCAGTGAAACCTGGCCTCGCGGAGTCGCCCAAGTTTGGCATAGGCATCGCCCAGATGATCGGTGATCACCGGATCAACAGGTTGTATCGTCACCGCCCTTTCAAGATAAAGGACAGCTTTGTCGTATTGGCCAAGTTTGAAATATCCCCATCCGAGGGAGTCGACGAAATACCCGTTCTGTGGCTGCTTCTCCACGGCCTTGCGGATCATCCCGAGGGCTTCAACCGGGGCCTTGTCCTGTTCAAGCAGCCAGTAGCCAAAATAATTGAGCGCGTAGGCATCGTTCGGATCAAGAGAAACAGCCTTGCGGAAGGCAACCTCGGCTTCGGTTTCGCGCCCAAGCCGATCAAGACATATTCCGCGATAATAATGAAGCCGCCCATTGGTCGGATCAAGGTCAAGAGCAGTATCGTATTTGGGCAAGGCCATCTCATACCTGCCGCCCCATCGGTCGTTATCCGCGGATTGCTGCCAGAGTGAGACGTTTTCAGCATCATTGCTGAGCAATTGGGTATAGATCTGTGCTGCGCCTTCCGTGCCACCCGGCTGGCGGCTCAGATGCCGGGCCGTCAATATCAGGCCAGGCTGAAGCCAGATGCTTGTCTGCGGCATTCTGGAAAGCTGCTGCTGCGCTTCCTCCGGATAGCCGAGCTGGAAAAGCTCCTGCCCCAGCATGTAGATCAGCCGGCCGTAATCTGCGTCGAGATACGAAGCAAGATGAAGACGTGCCAGCGGATGAATCTGCTTGCTGTCGTCGAGCTGGCTTGCTTCGATGACCGCATTGGCAAGAAGCTGGTTGCGGGTTGGCGGCGGGAACAGGGAAAGTGCACCGCTTTCAATGTCACGGCGCAGTCGCGGTTTGTCAAAAAGCGGACCAAGAGACGGGTCAAGCCGTCTCAAGGCCTCTTGCCCGGCCCCGCCACGGGCAAGGATCCCGGCCATGAGGATGCGGCTCGCAACAGGTGCCCCCTCCGTCTTCAGCACGTCGCGGGCAAAAGCAAGCGCGTCATCAGGTCGTTTGAGGTATTCCGCCATAAGGGCAGATTGTGATTTCAGGATGATGTCGGCACCGTGATGCTCAAGCGTGGCAAGATCGAGAAGTTGCGACAGACCGGCATCACCCTGGTCACGAAACGCCAGCGCCCAGGCCCCCAGTACGATGCCCAGCGGCTGGCTTGCCCGGTCAGCCCAGAGATGATCGGCAAGGACGTCAAGACCTTCCCAGTCCTCATTTCTGGCAGCGATCGCGGCGGCGGGTTCTCCCCCCAGTTCCAGCGGCCGGCTGATCTGCTCGATCCGGCTTGCTATGGCGGCGGCATTCTCGATCTGGCCGTTGATATAGAGCATCCGGAAGGACCGTTCGAGAAGTGTGAGATTTGACGGATCTTTCGCCAGCGCGGCGGTATAGCGCTCCGCCGCCTGAGGCAGGTCAAGATCATAACTTGCGATATGCGCGACCAGATACGCCCCGGCATCAAGATTGTCCTGCGGGGATGTCTCAACGACGCTTGCCTCCGGCGCAACGGCAATAGATATCGAAGATGAAGTTGACCCTTCAATGTTCTCAGGACGCTGGCATGAACCGGTGGCCAGAACAAGCGCCGCCAGCAGAACGCAAAGGCCAGGCCGGGCGCGCGTCATTCTGCACCAGGGGGGTCGTGTGTCATCATTTGGGCGTTGACCGGGTTTCATCATCCTCGCATCCCTCATACCAGACCAGCATAGGGGCTGGTCCGGTCTCGGGTAAAGAGGTGATTACATATTCGGGTAGGCTGGCCCGCCCCCGCCTTCCGGCGTGACCCAGGTGATATTCTGGGTGGGGTCCTTGATATCGCAGGTTTTACAGTGAACGCAGTTCTGCGCGTTGATCTGAAGCCTTGGATTGCTGCCATCGTCGTTGCGCACAATTTCATACACGCCTGCCGGGCAATAGCGTTGCTCCGGGGCATCGTAGATGGCAAGGTTGTGATCAACAGGTATCGAGGCGTCTTTCAGCTGCAGATGTGCCGGCTGGTTTTCCTCATGATTTGTTCCCGACAGATAGACCGAGGAATTGCGGTCGAAACTGACCACATTATCCGGCTTCGGGTATTCGATCTTCGGCATCTGGTTTGCGGGCATGAGCGCTTTGTGGTCTTCATGGTGATGGAAGGTCCATGGGGCGCGTCCACGCAGGAGATAGGTGTCGATACCGGCATAGGCCATGCCGAACCAGAGCCCTTGCGAGAAGGCTGGCCTGATATTGCGCACCCGGTAGAGTTCATCCCAGAGCCAGGAGCTTTCGATCTTCTCGCCATAGGATGCGGGTTCAAGGCCCTCGCCATCAATGGCCTCGAAGACCGCTTCTGCCGCCAGCATACCGGATTTCATGGCCGTATGCGTACCCTTGATCTTGGGAACATTGAGAAAACCGGCCGTGCATCCCACCAGACATCCACCGGGGAAAGTCAGTTTCGGGATCGACTGGAAGCCGCCTTCGTTGAGGGCGCGTGCACCATAGGAAACCCGGCGGCCTCCTTCAAAGACTTCCCGCACCTTTGGGTGCGTCTTGAAACGCTGGAATTCCTCGAATGGCGAAAGATGCGGGTTCTTGTAATCAAGCCCGATGACGTAGCCGACCGCAACCTGATTGCCGTTCAGATGATAGAGGAACGATCCGCCATAGACATCGCTTGAAACAGGCCAGCCCACCGAATGCCAGACTTTTCCGGGCTCGGATTTGGCCGGATCAATATCCCACAACTCCTTGATCCCGATCGCAAAGGTCTGGGGGTCCTTGCCTTCGCGCAGGTTGAATTTATCAAAAAGAGTTTTGGTCAGATGACCGCGGCAGCCTTCGGCGAAAATCGTCTGCTTGCCGAGGAGTTCCATTCCCGGCTCATAGCCGTCGGTTTTCTCGCCGTCCTTGCCGATACCCATATCGCCGGTGGCAATCCCGCGGACATGTCCGGCTTCGTCATAAAGGACTTCAGCAGCCGGGAAGCCGGGATAGATCTCAACGCCAAGGGCTTCGGCCTGTTCGGCCAGCCAGCGGCAGAAATTGCCAAGGCTGATGATGTAATTGCCGTGGTTGTTCATCTGCGGCGGGGTTGGCAGCCGGAACGAGCTTTTTTCCGTGAGGAACATGAACCGATCTTCGGTCACCGGCGTGTCGAGCGGCGCGCCAAGGTCTTTCCAGTCAGGCAGAAGTTCATTGAGGGTCCGCGGTTCAAGAACAGCACCGGACAGGATATGCGCCCCCACTTCTGCGCCTTTCTCGATCAGGCAGACATTGAGCTCGCGCCCGGCATCATTGGCAAGTTGCTTAAGGCGGATGGCAGCAGACAGGCCAGATGGCCCGCCGCCGACGATCACCACATCAAATTCCATGGATTCGCGTTCCATGTTCTCTCTCCCGTTGCCTGGCCTGGTTGAGCTGCTTGCGTATCAGGCCGGATAGTTTAAAAGACAGGCAGTGAAGACAAGCTTGCACAACCGGTATCACCCATTACATTCTATATACTAGCTTGCATGGCTTGTGCAAATCGCCATTACCGGACAGAAAATATCATGATGACGCCTCAAAAAGACCGGAAACTGAGCCAGGCGGAAATGCTGGAAATGCTCCGGCTTCAGGTCGAGGCCGGGGCGGATGAGTGTATTCTTGATCAACCTTCCATCCCTGCTGCCGCCGGAGATGAGGCAAGAGAAGCCGCAAGCCCCATGGCTTCGGCCCCTTCCGGGGCGGCGCCTGCACCCTGCACCCCATCTGTCGCAAGCCCATCCAGTCCAGGTCTGCCGCTTGCCCCAGAGGGGTTTGAGACGGCCGAAACCCTTGATGCGCTGAGAGATGCCTGCGCCGCATTTGAAGGATGTGATCTCAAGAAAACCGCAACCAACATGGTGTTTGCGGATGGCAATCCTGAGGCAAAGGTCATGCTGATCGGCGAAGCTCCGGGCGCGGATGAGGACCGTCAGGGCAAGCCCTTTGTCGGGGTCAGCGGCCAGTTGCTTGACCGGATGCTTGCCTCTATCGGCCTTGACCGCAGCCAGGTCTATATCACCAATATCCTTCTCTGGCGTCCGCCGGGAAACCGGACCCCGACCACCGAGGAAATCGCGCTTTTTCTGCCCATTATCCGGCGTCATATTCAGCTTGTTGCCCCGCAGGTTCTGGTAACGCTTGGCGGGTCAGCTTCAAAAGCCCTCCTGGGCACGTCCACGGGAATCCTCAAATTAAGAGGCCGGTGGCATGGGTTCGACGATGGGGCTGGAAGAGAAATTCCTCTTCTGCCAACCCTGCATCCAGCCTATCTGCTTCGCACCCCTGGACAGAAAGCCCTTTCCTGGCACGATCTCCGCCTTCTTCGTCGCCAGTTGGCTGAAGATGGATCTTGATCTATATGGGCGGGATGAAACCGGCAGGATAAAAAATCTACGCTTTCGGTTGATTGACCAACCGGATGATGCGTAGACTGTTTGGACATCAGTACCATGAATACAGAGATTATTACCGAATGAGCCATCGTCGCCTTACGTTGCTGTGTGCTTCAATCTGGCTTGTGCTTGGCATTGCCTGGGGTGGAATTGTCCCGGGCGGGGAAGCGGTGGCCAAGGAAACCGTGCCCTTTTTGCCCCAGTCAATATCCCTGCCGACACCGCTCAGCCCGGCCGACGCAGATCGCTACCGGAAAATCTTTGATCTCCAGCAGGATAAAAAATGGAAGGAAGCGGACAAGATCATCGACGCGCTCGAGGATGATTTGCTGCTGGGGCGCGTTCTCTCGCAACGCTACCTGCACCCAACCGGCTGGCGGTCCACCTACAAGCAGCTGCGCGACTGGCTTCTTGAATACAGTGATCATCCCGCCGCGAGCCGGATTTCCTGGCTAGCGCAAAAACGCCGCCCCGCCAACGCCAAACCTCTGCCTGATCCCAAAAGCGGATATCTCAATGGTTATGGCAGAACATCATTGGGCCGGCACTATGTCACAATCCCTGAATCTTCACAGGGGCGGGCATCTCCAGCCAAGACAAGATCGATCGCAAGAGATATCCGGCGCCGTATCCGTTCCGGCTGGCCGAGCGGTGCTGTAAGTCTCCTGACCCAGGAAAATCTGCGCTACCTGACCAAATTCGAGGAAGGTGTGTTACGGGCAGATATCGCCCATGGCTATTTCATCTATGGCAAGGATCTGAAAGCAATATCGCTGGCCAAGCAGGCAATTGCCCTTGGCGGGGCATCTGTTCATCAGGCGTATTGGACAGCCGGTATCGCCGCCTGGCGGCATGGAAATATCGACCTTGCCATGACCTTTCTCCGGACATTGGCCGATCATGAAGATGCTCCCGCAGCGCTGGTGAGCAGCGCGGCCTTTTGGGCCAGCCGCGGTGCCCTCCGTAAAGGTGAGGTTCAGGAAAGTTTCCGCTTTCTCGATATCGCCGCCCGGCATCAGGATACATTTTACGGAACTCTTGCCGCCGAAGCTCTGGGGCAGGATATCCGCCTTGATTTTACCCTGCCGGAAATGGATCCGGCGTTCATCGCCTGGCTTTCCGATCAGCCCGGCGGTCGGCGGACATTCGCTCTTCTTCAGGTTGGCGAAACCTACCACGCCAGCCGCGAGCTCAGGTATCTGTGGAAGGAAATGAACTGGGAACAGCGCCATCAGGTGATGGCACTGGCGGCCCATACCCATATGGCCGGTCTGTCTTTTCGGGCCGCGGATATCTTCCGGCGCGAAATCGGCGAGACATGGTATGGCGCGCTCTACCCGGTCCCTGATTTTGAAACCAGCGCACCGATCCGGGTGGATCAGGCATTGCTTCTGGCGGTGATGCGGCAGGAATCCGGCTTTAACCCGCGGGCAAAATCATGGGCAAAGGCAAGTGGCCTGATGCAGCTGATGCCCGCAACCGCGGCGTTCATTGCCCGGGACCGCCGCTTCCGTGATACCAAGCGGCATGATCTGATGGTGCCTGAAATCAATATCAGGCTGGGGGAGGAATATATCCTTCACCTTCTTGAAGAGCCGCTTATTCAGGATGATCTTGTGCGCCTCTTGGCCGCCTATAATGGCGGGCCCGGCAATCTGAGGAAATGGACAAAGAATATCAATCATGGTGGTGATACCCTGATGCTGCTTGAATCCCTGCCGTCCAGGGAAACCCGGTTCTACGTCAAGAACGTGATGACCAATCTGTGGATCTACCGCAAGCGGCTTGGCCAGGATGCAAGATCGGTGGCATCGCTGGCTTCTGGCAAGGTGGCCGAATATTCACCATTTGCATTCAACGGCGGGGCCCATTGCATGCTGACACGACTGTCGGAACGCTGCCGTTGAGGGGGAAGAGATGACAGGAAAAATCGATGAAACCATCCCGTTTCAGCCCATCGGGATCGCGGTGATGACGGTTTCGGATACGCGCACCAGGAATGATGACAAATCCGGTGATCTGCTGGTCGAACGAATACTCGATGCCGGGCATGCCCTGATCAGCCGGACGATCGTCCATGATGACATAGATGAAATCCGGGCCATGCTGGACGTCTGGATCAAGGATCCGGAGATCGACTGCGTCATTTCCACCGGCGGCACCGGTGTGACAGGACGTGACGTGACCCCCGAAGCCCTCAAAGGGGTTTTTGAGAAGGAAATCGAAGGTTTTGGTGAGATGTTCCGCTGGTTGAGTTTTGGCAAGATCGGCACCTCGGCGTTGCAGAGCCGGGCCATCGGCGGGGTTGCTGGCGGCACCTATATCTTCGCCTTGCCCGGATCTCCTTCCGCCTGCCGCGACGGCTGGGACCAGATTCTCAAATGGCAGCTGGATATCCGGCACCAGCCCTGCAACTTTGTTGAGATCATGCCGCGGCTGATGGAAAGCGGGATCGGTGGCCGGAAAAGCTGACCGGCTGTCCGGACCTGATTTTCATCTTGAAGAGCAGGCACTTGGTGACCCGGGCGAAGATCTTTTTGCTGCGGCGTTGCCGAAGATGGTGATCGGCATTGATGAAGCTGGCCGAGGCCCCTGGGCTGGCCCCGTCACCGCCGCCGCGGCATGGATCAATCCTGAATCTGCTGGCGATCTTCCGGCTGGACTGAACGATTCAAAGACACTTTCGGCAAAGAAGAGGGCAGCGCTATGGCGCGGGCTGCAAGAGCTTGCTGAAAATCCGGCAATGTTTCGGGTTCATGTGTCATCGGTTGATGCGGCGACAATCGATCAGATGGGGATTCTTCCCGCCACCTTTCGGGCTATGGAAACGGCCCTTTCCGGTCTTGGGTTTATGGAGAAAAATCTCCATGTTCTTGTTGATGGCTCGCTGGCACCGCCGTTTCCGGTGGTCCGTTCTGCGCAATCCCTTACCGTTCAACCGGTGGTGAAAGGCGACAGCCGGTCGCTCAGCATCGCGGCGGCATCCATCGCCGCCAAGGAAACCCGTGACGCCATCATGAGAGAGCTCGATCAGTCCTGGCCTCAATATGGATGGCGGAAAAACATGGGATACGGCACCCTGCCCCATGCCGAAACACTGGCAAGCCAGGGGCCCTGCCTGCATCATCGCCTCACGTTCCGGCCGGTGGCACGCGCCGCCGCTCGCCATGGCTATACCAGATAAAGGTATCGGGCCTGCCGCCAACACCATATATAGAAATCACTTTCACTTCATGTTTTAAAGCATTGACGAATAATGATTCTTCGGCAAATCATTGCTTCATGAATGCGATCAATACAAAATCATCCGGCTCAAATATTCCTCTCGAAAAGGCAGAGATGAGCGTTTTTGTCGGCGACTGTCTTGAGGTCATGCGACGTCTTCCCGATGCGTCGGTTGATCTTGTTTTTGCCGATCCGCCCTACAATCTTCAGCTCAGCGGCGCGGTGCTCACCCGTCCGGATGAAACCGCTGTTTCCGCGGTGCTCGAAGACTGGGACAAGTTTGATACATTCCGCGCCTATGATATGTTCACCCAGGCCTGGCTTGAAGAAGCCCGGCGTCTTCTCAAGCCGGATGGTACGATCTGGGTGATCGGCTCGTATCATAATATCTACCGGGTCGGCACCATCCTGCAGAATACCGGTTTCTGGATGCTCAACGATATCATCTGGCGGAAAACCAATCCGATGCCGAATTTTCGTGGCCGACGTTTTACCAATGCCCATGAAATTCTGCTCTGGGCTGCGCGGGATGCCAGATCTCGCTACACGTTCAATTACGAAAGCATGAAAACCCTCAACGACGATATTCAGATGCGGTCGGACTGGCTGCTGCCGATCTGCAACGGCGGTGAGCGGATCAAGGATCAGGGTAACAAGGCGCATCCCACCCAGAAACCCGAAGCATTGCTCGCGCGGGTGCTGATGGCGTCAACCAATCCGGGTGATCTGGTGCTCGATCCGTTCTTTGGTACTGGAACGACGGGGGCGGTTGCGAAAAAACTGCACCGTAGGTTTATCGGCATCGAACGTGAGGAAAGCTACGCCGCCATCGCCCGCAGCAGAATAGGCAAGGTCCGGCCCATTGAAGAGCTGGAGATGCTGGCCGCACCCTCGAAACGTACCCAGGCCAAGATCCCCTTTGGCACTCTTCTCGAACAGGGAATGATCAAGCCCGGCGAAACACTGATCTGCGCCAAAGGCAAGCTCAGGGCCCGGGTCCGGGCGGATGGCAGCCTGATTGAAGACACGCCATCCACCCTGCCAAGACAGGGCTCGATCCATTCTCTTGGTGCCAAGCTTCAGGGACGTGAGACCTGTAATGGCTGGGCGTTCTGGCACCTCAAACGTGGAAAACAGGTTATTCCGATTGACGATCTGCGGGCTGAAATGCGGCTCAAGCTTGGTGAGACCTGAAAGGCAATAGCCAGATCCCCAAAACAAGCAACGCGATGACCGTGGCCATCCCGGCCCGCTCATTTCCGGTCTGAAGCACAAGCCAGCCATAGACCAGTGGGCCGACAAAGGCGGTGGCCTTGCCGGTCAGCATCATGAAGCCGAAGACCCGTGCCTCGGCACCAATGGGCGAAAGCCTCAGCGCATGGCTGCGACTTGCCGCCTGAAGTGGGCCGATAAAGATACCAAAGAGGCTGCCGGCGATCCAGAATAGCGTGGCATTTGGCGCCATAAGTCCGGTCAGTCCAAGCCCGATCAACGCCACAAGGCAGATCCGTATCGTGGCAAGGCTGCCAAGCCGGTCATCCACCATCCCGCCAAGAACAGCACCAAGCCCGGCGGTGATGTTGAGCACGATGGCAAAACCGATGACCTCGGTCTGGCTGAAGCCGAATACCTTCGCCGCGAAGATTCCGCCAAAGGCAAACAGCGTGACCAGCGCATCGGCATAGAACATTCTGGCGATCAGAAATCGCAGCAACCCGGGCGTGTTTCGGACAATGCTCCAGCCATCACGCAGTACCGGGATAAACCGCTGCCCGGACCTTGGCCCTTCCGGCACCAGAAGAAAGAAGGGAATGGCGAAAACACCAAACCAGATGGCCGAAAGAGGCATGGTGATGCGGACATGTTCTGCCATCTCGGTCTCAAGCCCGAAGCCGGGAGTTTCAGGCAGAATGAAAACACCAAGCACCAGCAGAAGACAAACAATCGCCCCGATATATCCGGCCCCCCAGGAAAAACCTGAAACCCGGCCTATCATCTCGCGCCCCGCAACCCCCGGCAGAAGCGCGTTGTAGAAGACAAAAGCTGTTTCCATTGAGATGATGCTCACCCCGGAAAGCATGAGGGCCAGCGAGGCATAACCCGGCTCAGGCAGAACAAACCAGAGACAAGCAGTTGCGCCCCCGCCGATGATGCTGGCCAGCAGAAGAAGGGCCTTACGCTGGCCCATCCGGTCCGCCGCCGCCCCCAGAACGGGTGAGATCACCGCCACCACAAGAGCAGAAAACGCCGTCATCCACGCCCAGGCGGTGGTGCCGCCATCGGGCATGACGGCGGTGGAAAAATAGACAGCAAAGACAAAGGTCGCATGCAGGGTGGGCACCGGCGATGAAGCCCAGTCATAAAAGGCATAGGCCAGCATAGTCTTTCGTGACATGGCCGCCGCCGGACGTATGTCGGAATCCCGCATGATTTTCCCTCTCTCAGGCCCGGGGATTGATCGTGACGGTTTGCAAATCGAAATCGAGTCCAGTAATACTATGGAAAGGCGGGGCAGGAAAGACATTCCATTCCCCCGGAAATATTTGGGAATTCATGCATGGATCAGATCAACGCAAAGGTATCCGGGACGGGTTTTCCTGATCTTTTGCCTCATTCCAGGGTTTTTCTGATCTCGGCCCTGATGGCCATCACCGCGATTGCCCTGATGGTTGGGACGGCCATGGTGATCCATGGACCTGATCTTGCCACCGTGCCCTTGACGATTGTGATTACGGCCGGGTTTCTGCTCGCCAGTCATGTGCTGTCCTTGAGCATGCTCGTGCGGTTGTCGCGGATATCAGTATGGGGGGTGACATCCCAGGTTCTGCCTGTCTGGTTCAGCATGACCATTCTCACCTTGATGGCGATGCTGGTGCTTCGCCTTGAATACTCATCGGTCTATTACGCCGTGAACTGGTGCATCGGTCTCGGGCTTCTGATTGCCCATGGGCATTTTCTGTCCAGGGCATCGCGGCTCAATGTCGGTGTTTTCACCGGCACGATTGATCCATCCCTCCTGGAGCCGAACAACGTCTTTCTTGTCGACGAGACCATGCCGATCCCGGCGCGTCTTGATGCGATGATTGTCTGGTCAGAGCAGTTGCAGGATCGCCGCTATGCCGGTGTTCTCGCCAGACTTGCGATCAACAGCGTGCCGATACTTCCGCTCAATGAATATCAGGAAAAGTTGAGAGGCCGGGTTGATCTGGCCCATACCGATGCGAGCGCCCTTAACCAGCTTCGTCCGTTGCGGCGCTATGCCGCTTTCAAGCGGCTCAGTGACCTCATCATGGCAATTTCCGGCCTTACGCTGTTTCTGCCCCTGATGCTGCTGGTGGCTCTTTTGATCCGGCTTGAAACACGGGGCAGCCCCTTGTTCAGCCAGACACGCATCGGCCTGCGCGGGGAGGAATTCACCATGCTCAAATTCCGCTCCATGGTGGTGGATGCCGAAGCCTCAGGCGCGCAGTTCGCGGCTAAGCGGGATGCCCGCGTGACACGGATCGGGAAGATCATTCGCAAATGGCGGATTGATGAATTGCCGCAACTGTTCAATGTCCTGACCGGCTCCATGAGCATCATCGGCCCCAGACCGGAACAGAAGGCTTTTGTCGACACGCTGACAAGCGAGATCCCGCTTTATCCTTTTCGCCACGCCGTTCGGCCCGGCATCACGGGCTGGGCCCAGGTCATGCAGGGGTATGCCGATGATGTATCGTCAACCGATATCAAACTGTCCTATGATCTTTTCTATATCAAGAACCTGTCCGTGATGATGGACTTCGTGATCCTGTTCAAGACCCTGAAGACCATCTTCACCGGTTTCGGTGCTCGATAGATCAGGCGCTTTTGGCTTCGATGCGGCGCCGATGAAGCACAGGTTCGGTATAGCCGGAAGGTTGTTCACGTCCCTTGAAGACGAGGTCACAGGCAGCCTTGAACGCGACGGAACTGTCGAAATTGCCATCCATCGGCGTATAAGCCGGATCGCCTTTGTTCTGCCCGTCAACCACGGCGGCCATGCGCTTCATTGTGGACATGACCTGATCTTCCGTGGTGATCCCGTGATAGAGCCAGTTGGCAATATGCTGCGATGAGATCCGCAAGGTTGCGCGGTCTTCCATGAGGCCAATATCATTGATATCCGGCACTTTGGAGCAGCCGACGCCCTGATCAACCCAGCGCACCACATAGCCGAGAATACCCTGGGCGTTGTTGTCGAGTTCAGCCTGGATATCACTCTCTGACCAGTTGGTTTCGCGATCTACTGGAATATTCAGAAGATCTTCGAGCTTCGCCCGGCTTTTGCCCATGAGGTTTTGCTGAATGCCAAAGACATCGACATCATGGTAATGCAATGCATGCAGCGTGGCGGCGGTGGGTGATGGTACCCAGGCCGTATTTGCGCCAGCCTTCGGATGGGCGATCTTTTGCTCAAGCATCGCGCTCATCAGATCAGGCATTGCCCACATTCCCTTGCCGATCTGGGCTTTGCCCGAAAGGCCGCAGGCAAGGCCGATATCCACGTTCCAGTCTTCATAAGCGGCAATCCAGCCCGTGCCTTTCATTTCGGTCTTGCGGATCATTGGGCCTGCTTCCATCGATGTGTGGATTTCATCACCGGTACGGTCAAGGAAACCGGTATTGATGAAGGCCACCCGGCTTTTGGCCGCGCGGATACATTCCTTGAGATTGACGGAAGTCCGACGTTCTTCATCCATGATGCCGATCTTGATGGTGGACGGGTCAAGCCCGAGCAATGCCTCGACACGGGCGCAGATCTCATCGGCAAAGGCGACTTCTTCCGGCCCGTGCATCTTCGGCTTGACCATATAGACGGAACCGGTGCGGGAATTGCGCAGCCGGCCAAGCCCCTTCAGGTCATAGACAGCAATGGCGGTGGAAATGAAAGCGTCCATGATGCCTTCAAAGACCTCTTCGCCTTCGGCATCGAGGATCGCGGGGTTGGTCATCAGATGGCCGACATTTCGGACCAGGAGAAGCGACCGGCCATGGAGGGTGAGGGTTGATCCATCAGGGGCGGTATAGTTGCGATCATCATTCAGCGCCCGGGTTGCGGTCTTGCCGCCCTTCTCGAAGGTTGCTTCGAGATCAGCTTTCATCAGGCCGAGCCAGTTGCGATAGGCGTCAACCTTGTCCTCGGCATCAACCGCGGCGATCGAATCTTCAAGGTCAATGATGGTGGAGACAGCCGATTCAATGACGATATCGTTGATCCCGGCCGGATCAGCCTTGCCAATCGCCCCGCTCGGGTCAAAAAGGATATCGACATGAAGGTTGTTGACCGCCAGCAGAATGGAATCCGGTGACGTCGCATCGCCGGTCCATCCCTTGAACTGGGACGGGGTTTTCAGCACTGCCCCGGCCCCGTCTGAAAGCGTAATCTTGAGCTCGCCATCTTCAATCCGGTAGCTTACGGCGTCGCCATGGCTGCCTGCGGCAAGAGGAATGGTGCGATCGAGATGCTGCCGCGCCCGAAAGATGACTTTCTCGCCGCGCTTTGCATTGTAGCCGCCTGCACGGGTAGCGCCGTCATCTTCGCTGATCGCATCGGTGCCATAGAGCGCATCATAAAGGCTGCCCCAGCGCGCATTTGCCGCGTTGAGCGAATATCTGGCATTCAGCACCGGCACCACCAGCTGCGGGCCGGCGATATGCGCGATTTCATCATCCACATTTGCGGTGGTGACGTGGAAGTCTTCACCCTCTTCCACGAGATAGCCGATTTCCTTGAGAAAGGCTTTATACGCGTCCATGTCAAAGCTGCTGCCGCGACGGTCTTTCAGCCAGGTATCGATTTCGCGCTGAAGCGTGGCGCGTTTTTCCAGCAGCGCCCTGTTTTTCGGGGTCAGGTCAGCGACAGCCTGGGCCAAACCGGCCCAGAATTTATCCGCATCCATACCAATACCAGGCAAAACCTCGACATTGATGAATTCAAGAAGATTGTCAGCGACCTTGAGACCGTGACAGTTCGTGCGAGCAGTCATTGGCATACTCTTCAGTTTGAGATGAAAATGTTTAGCGGAATATATTGATCCGGATCATGGCTGTAAAGACCATGCGGGGATCAAAATCCTGTTTTATCCCTTCCAGTCGAGGCCGGCCTTGCTGAGACGGGAGCGTATCCGCTCTTTCAGGAGATCGCGGCTTTCCTCATCCCTGCCCTCGGCGCGTGCTACCAGCTCGGCGCCGGTATTCGAGGCCCTGATAAGCCACCAGCCGAGGGACCCTGAAACCCTGATCCCGTCCATATCCGCGCGCTCAGTCATATCCGGATCAGGGGCGGCTGCAACATCGGCGATGACGCGCCTTATCACATCAAATTTTTCTTCATCTGCGCAAGGAATACGCAATTCAGGCGTCGCATAGACCGGCGGCAGGTTGTCAAGAAAACGGGTGATGCTCTCACCGCTGCGGGCGTATTCCTTGAGGATTGATAGCGCAGCAAACAGCGCATCATCGAAACCGAAATAATTATCGGCGATGAAAAGATGCCCGCTCATCTCCCCGGCCAGCGGCGCGCCGGTTTCTTTAAGCCGCATCTTCATGTGGCTGTGGCCGGTCTTCCACAAACTTGGCTTGCCGCCCATAGCCGCCACGGCATCAAGGGCCGCCAGCGATGACTTGACATCAAAGATGACATCACTTCCGGGGGTTCTGGCTATCACCCCCCGGGCCAGATAGGCGGTGAGCAGATCACCCGGCACTTGGCGGCCTTTGCCATCGATCAGCCCGATGCGGTCGCCATCACCATCAAAACCAATTCCCATCATGGCCCCGCTCTCTGCCGCCGCCTGCCGGAGCATGCCTAAAGTCTCCGGGTCAACCGGGTCAGGATGATGGTTCGGGAAAGTGCCGTCCACTTCCGGGAACAGCACCTCATGGGTTCCGGGCAGATGCGGGACAAGCGCGGTGACAATCGGTCCGGTTGCGCCATTGCCGCAATCCCAGATCAGTGTTTCCGATGCCAGCAGGTCCAGCGCCCCGCTTGAGGTTTCAATCCCGGCCTTATCAAGCATGGCGCATAGATAGATATCCGCTATCTCAACGTGCCGGGCCGAGCCGCCTGCCTTTGCGGCAACGCCTCCGGCAAGGCGCTGGCCAAGCCCGGTGATGTCATCCCCGAAAAAGGGTTTATGGCCCAGCACCATCTTGAAACCGTTATGGCTTGGGGGGTTGTGCGAGCCGGTCACCTGGATGGCACCATCCGTGCCATGGTGCTGATCGGCAAAATACAGCATCGGGGTCGGGCCCGGGCCAATATCTAGAACGGTCATCCCGCCGGCAACAAGGCCTTCAATGAGCGCTTTTGCCAGATCAGGGGAGCTGAGGCGTCCATCCCGGCCGACCGCCACCCTCGTGCCGCCAGCCTCCGCCACGATACTTGCAAATCCGAGGCCGATGGCATGGGCATCATCGGTGCCGAGGGTAGTACCGACAATACCGCGAATGTCATAGGACCGCAATACCGTCGGATGAAAGTCATGCCGCATCATGGATACCATATCCTCAGAATTTCCGGGTCTTGAGCCAGTCCCCGAGCTCCGGGGCGATATCGTCACGTTCCATCGCAAAGGCGATATTGGCCTTGAGAAAGCCGGTTTTGGAGCCGCAGTCATAGCGCGTGCCGCTGAAGGTAAAGCCGTGGAAAGGCGCGTGGCCAATGCGTTGCGCCAGCGAGTCGGTGAGCTGGATTTCATTGCCGGCGCCACGTTTCATCTGGGCAAGTTCGCCGAATACACCCGGCTCGACGATGTAGCGGCCGACCACCGCAAGCTGTGAGGGGGCATCCTCTGGTGCAGGTTTTTCCACCAGCCCCGTCACTTCGGTAAGGGCGCCATCCTTTGCCCCGGGGGTGATGATGCCGTAGGATCTGGTCTCTTCGGGCGCCACTTCCATGGCGGCGACCATATTGCCGCCGATACCAGACCAGGCATCAACCATTTCCTTAAGGCAGCCGGGGCTGTTGCGGCGAGGAAGGATGAGGTCATCAGCCAGCAGGATGGCTACCGGCTCATCTCCGATAAGATGACGCGCGCACCAGATCGCGTGACCCAGCCCCGCCGGTTCCTGTTGGCGAATATACGCCACCGTGCCAGGTTCATGGACCATTTCACGGACAAGTTTGAGCGCCTTTTTCTTGTTGTGCCGCGCCAGGGATTCTTCAAGTTCAGCGGAATGATCGAAGTGATCCTCGATCGCGGATTTTCCGCGCCCGGTGACAAAGATGAACTCCTCGATCCCTGCCTCGGCCGCTTCTTCGACCGCGTACTGGATCAGCGGCTTGTCCACCACGGGCAGCATTTCCTTGGGCATGGATTTCGTGGCTGGCAGAAAGCGCGTGCCAAGCCCGCCGACAGGAAAGATGGCTTTTCGGATCTTGGTTAATTGGGCCATGATATCTTCGCTTGTTTTTTGAACACTTTAATATCTTTAGGTGGATACTAATATATTGCCACCTACAATCCAACGGGCATAATGTAAGCACCATATAGAATAGAGATTGATCACATGTCCAGACTTGCCGCTTCCATTGAAACGCATCTCCGGCGTTCGGCCGAAATCAAGATTGATACGGTGGCGGCGTGCCGCGATGCAGCTCTCGCTTGTGCCGAGTCGATTGCCGGAAGTCTGGCCTCGGGTGGCAAGGTGATGTTCTGCGGCAATGGCGGCTCGGCTGGCGACGCCCAGCATATCGCCGCCGAATTCGTTGCCACGCTTGATCATCGCCGGCCGCGTCAGGGGCTTGCGGCGCTGGCCCTGACCACCGACACTTCCTTTATCACGGCCTATAGCAATGATTTCGGCTATGAAGGTATTTTTTCACGCCAGGTTGAAACCCTCGGCAAGTCAGGAGATGTGCTGGTCGGGATTTCCACCAGTGGAAATTCAGCCAATGTGGTCAAGGCGCTTGAGGCGGCGAAAGACCTCGGCATCACCACCGTGGCCATGACCGGCAGCGGTGGCGGCAAAATGGCGGGGATTGCCGATATCCTCATTGCCGTGCCAGCAGTTGAGACACCATTTATTCAGGAATGCCATATTGCGCTGGGCCATGCGATCACCGCGGCGGTGGAAAATCTTCTCGGCCATTAATCGTTCTTGTCTGGTTTCGGCCAGCAGCTCAGTTGTGAAACTGCCGATACCATTCAACAAAACGCGGGATACCGTCTTCTATCGATGTTGACGGCGTGAAGCCAACAGCGTCCTTGAGGGCGGTGATATCTGCCGCGGTGCGGACAACATCCCCGGGCTGCATGGGCTGATAGTCCCGGATCGCGCGCACCCCGAGGTGTTGTTCAAGAACATCGATGAAATATTCAAGTTCGGTCGGGGAATTGTTGCCGATATTGTAAATCCGCCAGGGTGCCAGGCTTGATGCCGGATCAGGCTCGGCCGGGTTCCATGCCGGATTGCCGACCGCAGGCTTTTCCACCAGCGCCATGATACCGGCGACAATATCGTCGATATAGGTGAAATCCCGCTGCATCTGCCCCTGACCGAAAACCGGGATAGGTTCACCGGCAAGGATTTTCCGGGTGAAACTATAATAGGCCATATCGGGGCGTCCCCAGGGGCCATAGATGGTAAAAAACCTGAGCCCGGTCACCGGCATCCCGTATAGATGGGCATAGGAATGCGCCATCGCCTCATTGGCTTTCTTGGTTGCGGCATAGAGGCTGAGCGGATGATCCACCGTGTCATCCTCGCTGAACGGATAGGTATGATTGGCGCCATATACCGATGAGGAGGAGGCGTAGATCAGGTGGTTGACTTCTGCCTTTCGGCATCCTTCAAGCACATGCATGAAGCCCGAAAGGTTGCTGTCCCTGTAGGCAAGAGGATTTTCAATGGAATACCGGACCCCGGCCTGGGCCGCGAGATGGATCACCACATTCGGTGCCGTCTTTTGAAAGACCTCCATCGTGGCGTCATGATCGGCAAGATCAAGGGTTTCCACCCCGATACCGCTGGCCTCAAGATATTCACGCCGCGCCGATTTGAGCCGCGGGTCGTAATACGTATTCATGTTATCGATGCCGAGGACATGACGGCCAGCAGCTTTCAGCGCAAGGGCTGTGTGAAAGCCGATGAAACCGGCGATACCTGTAATGAGGATCGGACTGGTCATGCCGAACTTATAGCCCATGTGACCGCGGTTGTCCGCAAGTTTTGAGTTTTGTGAATCACCCGGTGAGCATATTGCCGCCGGTAAGATCTGCTGCCAGGTGGCGCAGCACAAACCCAAGCAGCAATATCAGGCCCAGGCCACATCCAAGATGGAGCAATCGCCACAGCCTCGGGGTCAACCGGGCGCGTGTCCAGGCAATCATTCCCGATGCTATAAAGCACCACAGCACCGAAGAGAACATGAATCCGGCAATAAACACCAGGTAATGACTGAATCTCGGGGTTTCGCCGATGACGGCGGCGATCGTTCCTCCCAGCGCCGCCCAGTAGGTGATGTTCAAAGGGTTGCTTACCGAAAGAGCGACGCCGGTTGCCATCGCCCCGCGGCTTTGCTTGACCGATGCGGTTGCGTTAAGGTCCGGCATGGGCATCCGGCTGTCCCGGAAACTCTGCCAGGCAAGATAGCCAAGAAGGATGGCGCCGCTCAGCATCAGGGGAATTTTTATATACGAAATCGATATGAGGGCCGCGGCCCCGGCCAGCCCCAGCATGACCCAGAGCCCGTCACCGACAAGCGAGCCGATCTGGACCGCCATCGCCGGCATGAATCCGCCTTTCAATCCGCGGCGCAGGCTTTCAGCCAGAATGGCCCCGGGGGCGGCGTTGAAGACAAGCCCCAGCATAAAGGCATATAGAAAAAGCCACGGCATGATAAGGAACCTGTCTGATTGTCTTAAGGCTGGATCAATCACTTTCCTAGGATATGGATGGAAAGTTGTCCAGCCCCCGGGGGCCGACTTTCCATGTAGCGGGTGATACGATGCTATCGGTGATTATGGTGACGATCACCCCGTCTCCATCTGGGGCAAGGAAGCCATCAGTGCTTTTCTCAATGCGGATTGATCCCTGACTTCATGGCCCGTGAAAATCAGGAAAGCATCAACCCCCTGATGAAAAAACAGCTCAAACCCTGAAATGAACTCGGCCTTTCTGCTTTCTGCCAGTTGCTTGAACGGCGTGTTGACAGGTTGGTAGACAGCATCAAAAGCCCATTCAAATCGACGTGGAAAATTGTCTTCAGGCAAGGGCAGACCGCCATATCCGTGCATCCCCGAAGGGCTGCAGTTGATAACCGCATCATAGGCAGAGATAGCCCCACGCTCTATGTGCTCGGCAATGCCGGGCATATGGGTATTGAGCTCATCGGCAAGCTGCACGGCCCTTGATGGATCCTTGTCGATGATCGCCAGATGGGTTGCGCCAAGTTGCATCAGGCCGAATGCAATGGAACGGCCGACACCACCTGCGCCGATCAGCAATACACTGCCCACGGGTTTATCACCGCGGATGGATTGATAGCTTTTCAGAAAACCCGTGTAGTCCGTATTGAAGCCGGACATATTCTGCCCCTGAAAACAAACCGTGTTGACCGAACCCAGTTTCTGAATGGCAGGGTCATCAATAGTCACCTGCCTGAAGGCCTTTTCCTTATAGGGCAAGGTGATGTTGACGCCGCTATACCCCTCAAGTCTGACATGGCCAAACGCCTGATCGAAATCAAAACCGAACTGCGCCGGGATGATCAAATCATAGGTCAGATCCAATCCAAGTTGTGCTGCGGCAAACTGGTGAAGCCTGGGCGCACTTGATGACATGATATTATCGCCGATTAATCCAAGCTTCACGCATTTCATCAGCTACCACTTTCTGAAGAATGATGATCAAAACCTGCTTAATGCCCCAAGGCTCGGGGCAGCCATAAAACGATATCCGGAAAAAGAATCATGGCCGAAAGAGCAATCAGCAGAACAGCCAGAAAAGCCCAAATTTCGCCAATAATCTCCGTAAGCGGGATTTTGGAAACCGCGCTGATCACAAACAGCAAGATCCCGTAGGGTGGCGTGATCAGGCCAATCATCGAATTGACCACAATCACCACACCAAAATGAACAAGGTCAATTTCAAGGGCGATGCATGTGGGGATAAAAAGAGGAACAATCACCAGAATGATCACCGTTGCATCCAGCACACAGCCCAATAACAGAACCAGAACATTGACCAGCAGAAGGAATGCAAGGGGGCTGATTTCCGCCCCGGCAAACAACGCTGAAATCATCTGGGGGATATTTTCCTGAACCACCACATAAGTCAGGATCATCGACGCACCGATCACCAGGCCGACAGAAGCAGCAGATCGAGCAGATTCGACAAAGACTTCGATCAGCGATGTGATCTTGAGCGTCCGATACAATCCCTTGGCAACCAGCAACGCATAAAGCGCGGCAATCGCTGCCGCTTCGGTCGGTGTTGTGACGCCGGAATAAATACCTGTCAGAAGAATGACCGGCATGAGCAGGGCCGGCGCTGCCCTGAACGTCACGACAGGGAGTTGCCGCAGCGGGATCGCTTCTTCCTGACCGAAATTCCGGCGGCGTGATATGAGCGCATTCATCCCCATGAGCACAGCCCCCATGAGCAATCCGGGGATGATGCCAGCAAGGAACAGGCTGCCGATGGATGTGTTTGAAACCAGGGCATAGAGAACCATCGGGATCGACGGTGGAATGATCGGGCCTATGGTGGCCGTCGCAGCAGTGATGGCGGCAGCATAGCCGCGGGTGTAGCGGCCACTCTTGATCATCATGTCAATGATCAGCTTGCCGATACCTGCCGCATCGGCGACGGCAGAACCTGACATGCCTGAAAAGATCAGGCTGGCGACGACATTGACATGCCCGAGCCCGCCTCGGAATCGCCCCACAAGCGCAACACAGAAATTCAGCAGCCGGTCGGAAATTGAACCGGCATTCATGATATTTGCTGAAACAATGAATAACGGGACAGCAAGCAGGAGGAAGCCGTCAAAGAGGCGCTGAACCATGGTTTCACCGGCAATTGCCAGATCCTGCCCGGAATAGCCTAGATAGATGATAACCCCTGCCAGAATCGCATAAGCGACAGGCATGCCAATCGCCGCGGCGCCAAACAGAGTGACAATGCCCAGTAGCAGTTCAACGCTCAAGAGTTTTCCCCTTTTCCCCGGGGTTTTTCAGGGGAAGCAGAACCGTGACTGACGTCAGGATCAGCTCGTATCATCAGAAGATAAAACCTGAAACCATAACGAAGGATCGTTGCTACCATGAACATGATGATCGGTGCAAAAAGCCACTTGATGGCTATCTTGTCGCCGGTAAGGGGTATTCTCAGTGTCTGAATTTTTTTCAGGTTCATCAGCATGCTGCCGAAGATTGCATCATAGGTCGGCCCAAGGGCGTAGATCATCGTTGCCACCAACAACGCGCAGGTGACCATGGCAAAATATCTGTGCCATTGCGGCGGCAGGGCCATGTAGAAGACATCAAAGATCACGTGATCCCTGTCACGGACAAAAAAAGAACAGCCGATGAATATCAGCCAGACCCAAAAGAGGGAAATCAGGTTGACTGTCCAGCCGATGGGAACCAGCGATTGCATCCAGGCTTCGATGCTTGATAGAGGCATAAGCCAGGCAATCTTCGGGGCATAGCGCGTAAAAATCTGTAAAAGGAAAGTGATAAAAATCGCCGCCAAAACCATGGCGGCGATGAGTTCGGCAGTGCGGGTGACCTTTGAAACAACTTTTGCAAGCATCTGAATCTCCCGCACCATCTGGGTCGTGATATTAGTTGCCCAGCGCGTTGATCTTGTCCAGCACGCCTGCAGGCCAGCTTTTCGCCACTTCACTCCCGACATACTGTGCCTGGACATGTTCCCGGAAGGCTTTCAGGTCAGGGGTGTAAATTTCCACACCCTGGCTGCGAATGAACTCGGCAAGGTTGTTTTCCTTGTCGAGCTGTTTCAGCCGGCCATAGGCAGCAGCAGCGTCAGCAGCTCTCTGAACGGTCATCTGCTGTTCAGCGTTAAGACTGTCCCATGTCTTTTTGGAGAAGGCAATGTAGTTGAGGTCAACAAGATGCGAAGTCAGCG
This sequence comes from Alphaproteobacteria bacterium LSUCC0684, assembly GCA_041228335.1. Lineage (NCBI taxonomy): Bacteria > Pseudomonadati > Pseudomonadota > Alphaproteobacteria > Alphaproteobacteria bacterium LSUCC0684. The sequence goes on from CP166130.1 coordinate 2,536,596, forward strand.
AAATCTGCTTGGTAACTTCATAGAATTTCTTGTCGACAACGGTTGGCAGCGGGTTGTCCTGACCATCGACAGCACCCGTGGACAATGCGGTATACACTTCATTGAATGCAAGCGGTGTCGGTGATGCGCCAAGGGCCTTGCCGAGGAACTGCCATGAATCCGTGCCTGGCATACGGAGATTAACACCAGCCAGATCAGCAGGAGTCATGATGTTCTTCTCGCTTCTCGGGAAACGAAGATTCACATGACGACGGCCAAGATACATGACGGAAAGGAGTTTAACACCCAACTCTTCTTCAGCTTTTTTCTTGAAAGGATCCATCAGGGGGTTGTTGAAGACACGCACCTGATGTGCGGCATCCTGGTGAACATAGCCTGTGGCAAAGATAGAGAATTCAGGGAAGAACTGGGCCAGCTCCTGCGCTGAAGCAATCGACATGGTCACATTACCACGGCTGATGGCTTCCAGTTCCGTACCCTGGGCAAACAGTGAGCCATTGTATCCAGCCTTGTAATCAGCAAAGCCGGCAACCATGGGTGCGAAAACTTCCCTCATGGCGACGGAACGCATATCTGTTTCCGAAGCAGAAGTTGCGAGGGTGAAGGTCATATCTGCTGCATGGCTGGGAAGTGACACCCCTCCAAGCATGCCGACGGCCACCATGGCAGCCATTGCAGAACGACGGTTAATCTTGTTTATCATTGTTTCTCCTCCTGGGTGATAAATAAGCGTCCGCTAGAACGCCGTCTTGGTGAAAATTGGCTTGGATGCAAGTACTCTCTCAGAATTTTTTTTGAATTCTGCCAACTCTGTTACGCCGGATTGATTGGCAAGTTGGATTGTTTGGCCAGTTTTGGCTGCAACCTGAATTGCATCAATAACTGCCAGGGTGCGCAAGCCTTCGCGCCCGGAAATCAATGGTGCTGTATCACCAGCAATAACTTCAGTGAAATGCCTGATCTGGTTGACCAGTGGATCAGAAAAATCACTGGTTTCTGAAACCGCAGAAATCGGGGACCACCAATCAGGTTCACCATGATGTTTCCAGATCCTCAGATCCGGGATCGAGAGGGAACCGAGGCTGCCGCCGATTTGATATGCGCTTTCTTCTGTATGGGGATAGACCGGGTTTTCTTTTGAAGTGAATTCCCAGCTCCACGGCGCAGCGATACTATCTGAAACACTAACCGTCCCGATTGCGCCATTGGCAAAACAGAATATCGCCGCCGCCACATCCTCGTTCTCATACCCCCTGATTGAAGGCATCATTTGCGCCTGGACATGGGTAATCTCACCACAAAGATATCTGAGCAGGTCAATCTCATGGACAAGATTGACCGAAACAGGGCCCGCACCTCTCAGCTTGCGCCAGGGTGCCGTATCAAAATACTTATCAGGCTTATAGAACCAGCATTTGGCATGAACAGCGCGCAGAGCACCTATTTTTCCTGCGCTCAGGATTTCCTTGGCCTTCTGGATGATGGGGTTGAAACGGCGATGATGACCTACCATCAGGGGGATGCCGGCAGATTCAGATGCCCGCACCAGAATTTCCGCATCATGGAGATCATGTGACAGCGGTTTTTCAACAAGTGTGGGGATACCCATCTCGATGCATTCCAGCCCCTGTTTGACATGAAGGTCTGTTGGCGTAGAAAGGATGATCCCATCCGGCTTTTCGGCCTTGATCATTTCTGTGAGGTCCTGAAAGCAGGTAACGCCCAGATCAGCGGCTTTCTCTTTTGCCTGATGATCAGGGTCAACAACAGCACAAAGTTGAACACCTTCGACATGTCGCATGGCTTGCGCATGGCGAATACCAACAAGGCCAAGCCCTGCAATAGCCAGACGGATTGGCTGCTCAATAGTCATACCAGTTTAAGAGAGCTGGTCATTGCCGACATGTTTCCCCACCCATTTTTTTTCAACGCGGCTGTCAAAGAGGAATAAACCAGATAGCTGCCCTGAATTCATTTGGTATTCAAGTTAAATATCATATATTTTCAATAATCAATGATTTTATAAGACCTATGACAGTAATGCAAAATATAGTAAGTTCAGCCGAATTCATCTCCGTTCCATGAAATCAAAAAAACAATTCATGCTTAAAGACCTCGGCAAATTGGGATTTCTTAGCAGCAGCAGACAAAAGACCGTTGCCTATTCCACGTACGAGAGAATCAAGCATGACATCATCTTTGGCAAACTGAAACCAGGGGCCAAACTGAAGCTTGAAGTGCTGCGAAAAGATTATGCTGCCAGTGTTTCTACCCTGCGCGAGACACTCAATCGCCTTGCCAGTGATGGATTTGTCTCAGCGGCCGAGCAGCGAGGTTTTTTTGTCACGCCGGTTTCACCTGATGATCTTGGTGAAATTGCTAATCTGCGTATTCTGCTGGAATGCCATGCCCTTGAAGAATCTTTCCTCAATGGCGATGAGGACTGGGAAGCAGAAGTGGTCGGCTCATACCATAAACTGAGCAAGGTTGAACGCCGAATGAAGAATGGCAGCTCATCTGATCTGGAAACATGGAAACGCTATGACTGGCAGTTTCATCTTTCTTTAATTCGCGCCTGCAATTCAAGAAACCTGTTGGCGCTGCACGCCACCTTGTTTGGAAAATACCTGCGCTATCAAATGCTTGTCCTGACCTATCGCGGCGAAATCGCAAGACAGGAACATAAAGCACTCTTTGATTCCGCCCTCGCACGCGACAGCAAAACGGCAAAGGAAATATTGACGCTTCATATCAGGAACGGGCTGACCCATACGCTCGAATACATGTAGGGTTTTCCGCAGTCCAAATGCCCCCGGTCAGGACAGCATGATCACGTCTTGCTGGCTGATATTTTGTTTCGGTAATGCTCCGTGCCTTCAATGACTTTCGTAATCACCTCATCAAGGGCCCAGTATTTCACCTGGATATCATCTTTGACCACACGGCTGTGGGGCGAAGCAAAAGTACCTAGTCTCTGGTGATAAAGTTTGGCCAGTTTCGGATAGCCCATGGGCTCTGTCGCCGCTGCAAGTGCCAGAAAAATGGCCATCTCATAGGCCAGTTCAGGGTTCGACGGGCCTTCATCCTGCAGCCAGCGGTACAGATCAGGATGGAAATTGGTGAAAACACCACAAAACCCGTCCGCCCCCGCTTTCAGTGCATCTGATGCGATCGCGGCATTGGCATTATTGATCGCCAGTGCTGATCCTTCAGCCAAGGATAGACGCCTCTTGACGGTGCTGAGATCACAGCTCACATCCTTTAGAAAAACAAACCGCGGATCATCTGCGATAATCTTGACTTCATCATCATCAAGAAGCCGCCTGAAGGGCGCCGGGCATTCATATAGCCCCAGCGGCAGGTCATCCGGAAGCGTCGCGGTGATCGCCTTCAAAGATTGAACAAAGGCTTGCCTGCCGGTATTTGCCGTATCAAGGCGGTTGGTCACCAGAACGAGGCAATCAATCCCTGTATCAGCCAGAGTTTGCAGCTCGATGATTTGATCATCCATGGAATCTGCCACATGCCCTGAAGCGAGCACCGGCACACGCCCGGCGACCGTCTTTACCGTAAATCGAGCCAGATCACCGCGTTCAGCGAGCGATAAAGCCGCCATTTCTGATGACTGGCAAACCGAAAAAAGGGCCTCGGCACCATGGTCAAGATACCAGTGGATCAGCGCTTCCAGACCTTCCCAATCAATATCACCTGTATCCTTAAACGGTGTCAGCATCACCGGGACAATACCGCGGATTGACGTATCCAAGTTAAACCTCCCGAAATCTCAGCCCGTGTAAGACAAGGTGTTGAATGGCGTTTTTCATGGCAGGCTCAATTTTGTCATGCGGCCACCATCAACGATATAGACCTGACCTGTTATAAAACTGGCATCATCGGAGGCCAGGAAAGCGATTACAGCAGCCACTTCCTGCGGGTCACCTGCGCGTCCAGCAGGATGAATTTTTCCAAGATCACGACGGAAGGCTTCCGGGTCGTTCATGCTTTCGATAAAGTCATTGTTCAGGTCCGTATTTATCCAGCCGGGAGCCACGGCATTACAGCGGATACCTTCATGTCCATGATCGACCGCAACAGCACGGGTCAACCCATGAAGTCCTGACTTTGATGCACCGTAAGCTGCGTGCATGGGATTGGATCCCAACCCTTCTATTGATCCTGTATTGACGATACAGCCCCTGGTTTCGCGCAAGAACGGCAAGGCAGATTTGATCATCAAAAAAGGTGCCGTCAGGTTCAGCGCGATCGTCTTTGACCAATCGTCAAGTGACATATCTTCCACCCTGGCTTCCATCATCATGCCGGCATTGTTGATCAATACATCAATCTGGCCTGTTTTTGAGACCACCTGATCGATGATCTGTTGTGGGGCTTCGGGCTGGCCAAGATCAATTGAAATACTTTCAAAATTATCATCTACCCCACGCTGGACAGTAAATACGCGCGCGCCTTCATCTCGCAAACGCTCTGCCGTCGCGCGGCCAATACCTGATCCACCGCCGGTGATGATCGCCGTTTTGCCCTTGAATCGCATCATGATACAGGCTTTCCACCGTTAACCTCAACCAGAGCGCCTGTCATATAGCGCGAAGAATCCGAGGCTAAAAACATCACTACATCCGCAATGTCTTCAGGTTCAGCGATACGGCCAAGCGGTACCGTCTTCCCCAAATCATGGACGGCCCTGTCAGGATCGAAACCACGCTTCTCAAAACCTGAACGCAGCATGGGAGTGTTGACTTCATTCGGACAAACCGCGTTGACCCGGATGCCCTGATGGGCGTGATCCATCCCCATGCATTGGGTCAGTGACGCAAGTGCAGCTTTGGTCATGCAATAAAGGGCATGCTTTGGCCCCGGGGCTTTTCCGCCCCAGCATGAAGCTATGTTTACAATCACCCCTCCGCCCCTCGCCGCCATAATGGGAATGGCGGCACGGCAAATTCGAAACGGTGCTTCAACATTTACGCCAACAGACAAGGCCCAGTCGGCGTCACTGGTTTCGGTAACATCACCGCGCGTTATAACCCCCGCATTGTTTATGACGATATCAAGACCACCTAATGTTTCGCTGACATTTTTGGGAAGGGTATCTGCATAAACCGCATCCAGGAGATCACCCGGAAAACAGGCATCAGCCGAGAGGGTTGACGTATTGCGATCGGCCACGGCAACCTTTGCACCAGCGGATTTAAGTGCCGTGACAATAGCTTGACCAATGCCACCTGCCGCGCCGGTAACCAGCGCTTTTTTATTGGTGAGTTCAGTCAATTGACACCTCTTTCTTGAACAGGATGAACCAGCATTTTCAACATACATCATCAGGCCAGAGTTTATATTTATACCATGCTTTGGTCACGCCTGCTCGGTGCAAAATATGGAGCAGACATCCACGAACTAGAACACCATCTGAAGCCGGCGCCGGGTCATTTTGTTTCGAGACTTGAATGTTCAGAGATTGCCGATAAAGCGGATGATCTCGGAGGCAACAATCTCGCCTGCCTCGAGCAGAAGAGAATGCTTGTATCCGGGCAGAATAACAAGTTCGGCTTTCGGCAACGCTGCGGTGATCTGCTGATTCAGCCGCGGGTTACAGCCGCCATCATTCTCTCCCGTCAGGACAAGGCTCGGGCATTGAATTTCATGAAGCCACGGGCCCATTTCCGTTCCGGCATAGATGCGGAAGACATTGAGAAAAACATCCCCATCGGTCCCGATCACCTGATCAAGCCTGCGGCGAACAACATCCCCGTGATTTGCGATGAACCCGTCGGTGAACCAGCGATCTGTCAGGGTTTCGAGAACATCGGGAATGCCGCGATCTTCCATGGCCTTGACCACGGCCCAGACCTTGCGGCTATCTTCTTCGGATCGAAAGGCCGCGGTGGATAGAAGACCCAAGGAAAGCACCCGATGAGGGAAAGCGCGGGCATAGGCAGGCCCGATCATCCCGCCAAGGGAATGGCCGGCAACATGCGCCTGCTCGAAACCGGTTTGAACCCGGATATGCTCCAGATCGGCAACAAGATCATCAAGGCCAAATTCACCTTCCGGCAGGGGTGAGTTTCCATGACCCCTCAAGTCATAGGTCACAACGGTAAAATGTGGCACCAGCAGGGGCATAAGCTTGGCCCAGGTGTTCCGGGCAGCGCCAATACCATGGATCAGGAAAAGCGGGGGGCCACTGCCTTCGACAGAATAGGCGCAATCGACGGGAGCTGGCAGGATCATTTCGGCGACCTTTCGGCAAAGGCAACGCCGCCACGCCCCCAGTCTTCCTGGCTTATATCCTGAAGCACCACATGAACCGCTTCAGGGCTTGCACCCGTTGCGCGGCAGAACCCTTCCGTGACTTCCCTGATAATCCGGCGCTTGTCCTCGCTGTTGCGCCCCTCAAACATTTCGATACGAATGATCGGCATGACCCGTTTCCATTATCCTCAGCATTATTCGGCCGCCAGCGGAGAGCTCGGGGCAAAAACCGGCATCACCTCTTCGGCAAAGGCGGTGATCGTCTCCATTGTCTCACGTTGATCAAGGCCGAAATTCGGGTTGAGTATCACGCGGTCTATCCCAAGTTCGGCGTAAGGTGCGAGTTTGTCGATCATCTCCTGGGTATTGCCGATCAACAGGCTTTCCCCAAGCTCCTCGATTGGGGTCTTGCAGGGCAGGGGTTTTATCATGCCGTTGCGGACAATGCCCGGGCCGGTGAAAACATTGTCAAATCTGCCGTAATACTGATGCGCTGCCTCAATCTTGCGCTTCTTCTCGGTTGCGCTTCTGGCCATATGACCAACGCGCGACAATGTCAGCGTCACTTCCCCCGGTTTGGCGTCCATCTCGGCCTTGGCGCGGTTGAAGGCCGAGACCTGATCTTTGAGCAATTCATGATTGCCGGAAAGCGGTGTTGTCTGGATATGAAAGCCTCGTTTTGTGCACTGGTAGATCCCTTCCGGGTTCATGACCGCCATCATGATCGGCGGACCGCCAGGCCGGACCGGCCGCGGCATGATGGTCAATGAATCAAACTTGTAATAGGTACCATCCCAGGAAACCTCTTCTTCATTCAGCAACGCCTGCAGCACATCAAGGGATTCGTTGAACTTGTGTTGTGTTTCATCCATCGGAACACCGAGGCGCTCCATCTCATATTTGAATGCACCCCGGCCGACACCAAGCATCAGGCGGCCTTCGGTAAAGATATCTGCAACCACCACCTCACCTGCATAGACACGCATATCATGCAGGGGCAGCACCACGATCGACGTCATGATGTTGATACGTTTGGTCATGGCGGCAATCTTGACGGCAAACTGGAGCGGTGCCGGCATCATCAGGCAGTTCATGAGATGATGTTCGGTTATCGAAACAGCATCAAACCCGAGCCTGTCCGCCAGAACAGCCTGATCCAGCATATCCGCATAAACGCGGTCTCCCCCATAGGACTTGTCAGGATAGTCGGATGAAAGCTGGATGGAAAATTTCATGTTTATTCCTGTTGATCACGCCAATATCATTCAGGAATAGCTGGAAAACATCAATAGCCAAACACCACCTTACGGATTTCTGTTTCAGCCTTAACGCATCCTGGTTCTTGCACCCGGATTGTTATGCCTCTCATCCATTCTGCCTTGTTGTTTGTCTTGGCTGTTTTTCAAGACAAGAATAATTTTTGACAGGTGAAGTACAGGCCTACCCTTCCACAGGGAAGCCGAAAACAATCAACACGGAATAAATCTTTCGATTGCACAGGCTGACCGGTGGCAACTGTTCACCGGGCTTCAGGGGAAAAGCAGATAAATCTGCGTTTTCCGGGGTGCATGTGCCGCTTTCGCCTATTGGCGTGTAGCGCGCGGATCGGCATGGTCCGTGGGTGACATTACCGATCGTCTTGCCATCGGATAGAGACCATTTTTGTTTTCCATCCTTGTCAGGTTGCTCGATGGTCAGAAGTGATGCGTGGTCTTCCCCGTTTGTCACCAAATATTTCCCTGGTGAAATTGGAAAATCAGGGGCTTTCATGATAAGCCCGTTCTCATCAAGCCACCAGTCGTCAATATCGAATCTCCACCCGGCGGGAGCAATGTTACCTGCCTTGCGCAATATTTTGTATAACCGAAGCCAGACCCCGATGGGTCCGGGATCAACCCGCCAGATCCCCCAGGTTTCCGCACCAGTTCCTGAGGTGGCATCCGCTGGGGCAAGGGCGGCAATGTATTGGCTGCGCACGGGACGGTATTTTATTTGCGCAAAAACCGGGGTGACGATGCTTGCTCCAAGAAAAGAGAGAGTTGAAAGCAACCACCTGCGCCGCGATATGTTTCTGGGTATTTTCATGAACAACTACCACCACTTTGAAAAGCCATAGGCAGAAAACGTAAATCTGCATCAGTGCATATGATCAACGTTGCCCGCCCGCTTGGTTTAAATGTCTTGCCGGACCGTAACTGGATTTGCATTATCGACGGTCACCAAGGGTAAATATGGGTGAAAACTACAAAACTGCAAGTGATGCAATGACCAAAGTCAGAACCCGCAGCAGTATGGATCTTCCGGGGTGAAGTCCCCCCTTTGATGATTTTTTCTGCTCCCCTTAATTTTTTTCTGCTCAAGGTGTCTGTTTCCATGGATCGAAACCCGAGATTGCTCTGGAAATTGAAAATCGCATGATGTGGGTGAAACACGCATATTTCATATCGGTAAAAGATCAGCTCGTGCTAAGGTTCATGTAATGGTTAAAAAAGCAGGTTTACCTCAGGATCATTTCTACGCTCGATCCAATATCGTGCCCCTGCCCCTGATTGTCCGGGCCGAGGGCGTTCGCATGTGGGATGAGGAGGGCCATGAGTATATTGATCTGTCTTCAGGGCCTGTTGTAAGCAACATCGGTCATGGAAATGAGCGGGTGGCCGAAGCGATGGCACATCAGGCAAGAGTAATGGATTTTGCCTATAGCCGCGTTGCCAGGCATCAGCCGAACATGGATCTGACGGCGATGATCTCCAACATGGCGGGGACTGGATATGAATCGGTCGCACTGGCCTCAGGAGGCTCAGAGGCGATGGAAATCGCCCTTAAATTTCTGCGTCAGTATGTTGTTGCGACAGGTAAGGCATCGCGCAGGAAAATCATCACGTTGTCGCCGTCCTATCATGGCGGGACGATTGCGACCTTGGGGATTACCGGAGACCCGGATCTCGATGCGTTTCTCGATGGCTTTGCCATCAAATCAGAGAGGATACCAGCGCCTTGGCAGTATCGTCTTCCCGAGGGAGAAACGCCGGCAGGTTTCCGGATGAAATGCGCCGATGCGCTCGAAGATAAAATCCTCGAGCTTGGCGCTGAAAATGTGCTCTGTTTTGTCGTTGAACCCATCGGCGGTCTTGCCACGGGCGCCATGCCGATGGAGAAGGATTATCTGAATCGTATCCGGCAGATCTGCACCCGGCATGGTGTTTATCTTGTCTATGACGAAATTCTTTGTGGCACCGGACGTTCCGGAGAATTTCTTGCAAGTCAATCTTTCCCCGATGCCCGGGCGGATCTGGTTGTTCTGGCCAAAGGGCTTGGCTCAGGCTATGCCCCGCTGGGGGCTGTGCTGATGCCCGGGGCCATGGTCGATAAACTGGCAGAACTCACCGGGTTCAATTATTCGCATACCTATAACGCGAACCCCATTACCTGCGCGGTAGGTATTGCCGTGCTCAAGGAATATCAGGATCACGACCTTATGGGGAATGCCCGGAAACGTGGCGCCCAGATCAGGGCAGGCCTGGAAAAGCTTGCACATAGCCATCCTGTTATTGGCGATATACGGGGGAGGGGATTGCTTCTCGGGGTAGAACTGGTCACAAGTCAGAAGTCAAAAGGGAAGTTTCCGCCCGATTTCCCCCCGACGGAACATATCCGGCGTTGCGGGCTTGAACATGGTCTGATCATCTATTCGCGGCGGACAGCTAACGGCAAGAACGGGGACTGGTTTATTGTTGCGCCGCCGCTCACCATAACGGAAGATGAAGCGGATGAATTGCTGGAAAGGTTGGATGCTACCTTGCAGGAATTTGAAACCCTTGCGTCATCATACCTGGAAGATTGATGCCGCAAGCTTTTTCGCCGCACGAATATTGTTTTGAAAGGAAGCCCGGTTATGCCTGATCCAAAATACCAGCCTGTTGACGCCGCACAGGTTCCACGATTTTCCGATGTGGCAACATTCATGCGCACCAAACGTGTTGAACCAAACCCCGAGATCGGCATCGGACTTGTCGGAGTGCCTTTTGATATCGGGCTGAATTATCGTTCTGGCCCGCGCGAAGCTCCCGGGGCCGTGCGTCATGCTTCCCGACTGATCCGGATGGCGCATCCGACAACAGGTGTTGAGCCCTATAAGAACTGCAACATTGCCGACCTTGGTGACGCCCCTGTCAATCCACTCAATTTTGACGAATCCATCCAGAATATTCAGGATTTTTTCGCCAGATTGAAATCGCTGGACATACGCCCTGTCGCCATAGGTGGTGATCATACGATTCCGACACCTATTCTGCGGGCGCTGGCGGTTGATGGTCCGGTTGGGCTCCTCCAGATTGACAGCCACGCCGATGTTCTGGATGAAATGTGCGGCACAAAGATCAATCACGCCACTTTCATGCGTCGCGCCACCGAAGAAGGCCTGATTGATCCTGCCAGAACTGTTCAGCTGGGCCTCCGCGGAAGTCGTTTCGTGCCCGAAGATATCCAGTATGGATATGACCATGGCTTTACCATGATCCCCATGGATGATTACGAGGATATGGGCAGATCCAACGCCATAGAAACAATTCGCACGACGCTGATGGGTGGGCCTGTTTATATCACCATCGATATTGATGGGCTTGATCCTTCATACTGCCCGGGGACGGCGGTGCCGGAGATAGGCGGGATAACGCCGCGGGATACACAGAAGATCCTTCAGGGGCTGATGGGCCTTGATATCATTGGCGCTGACATCTGCGAGGTTGCCCCGTGCTACGACCCGACGGGCATTACCAGCGTGACCGCTGCAAACCTGATGTTTGAGCTGACCTGCCTGATCTCACATTCCATCAGGGGCAAATGAGCTGAAGAAAAAATGATTTGATTGATAGAATCTGGGGGGAGCATGCCGGATCAACGTCGAAATCTGACTCTCAAGACAGCTCTGGATGAGGCCAGGGTGGCCTATAAGGATGCCCATTCCGTCAGTTTTGATCTGTTTCAGAAAGCCCGGAATTCCATGCCGGGTGGGAATACCCGCACGGTTCTTCATTACTCCCCTTTCCCCTTCACCGTGGCCCGGGGTGAGGGATCGGTCATCTGGGATGCTGAAGGAAATTGCCTGACGGATTTCCTTGGCGAATACACGGCCGGCCTTTTCGGGCACAGTAATCCGGTGATTGCCGCCGCCATCGCCGAGGCGCTTGAAAAGGGAATTGTTCTCGGCGGTCCCAATCTTGTTGAAAGCAGGTTTGCCCAGCTGATCTGTGATCGCTTTCATGCCGTGGAACGACTTCGGTTTACCAATTCCGGGACCGAATCCAACATGATGGCTATTTCCGCGGCAAGGGCGTTCACCGGCCGGGAGGAAATCCTGGTGATGAATGGCGCCTATCATGGCGGGTTGCTCTCCTTTGAAGGGGCAGGCAAGATGAACGCGCCGTTCAAGTACAATTTTTCTGACTACAATGATACCGATCAGGCTGTTCACCTGATCATGTCACGCGGTGATGCGCTGGCCGCCGTGATTGTTGAGCCGATGGTCGGTGCGGGCGGCGGCATGCCGGCATCAGCCGAATTTCTGGGTGCCTTGCGGGATGCAACCCGAAAGACCGGCGCGCTGCTGATCTTTGACGAGGTGATGACGTCACGTCATACCGGCGGGGGGTTGCAGGGGTTTCACCAGATCACGCCTGATCTGGCAACATTCGGAAAATATATTGGTGGCGGGTTAACCCTCGGAGCTTTTGGCGGGCGCGCGGATATCATGGATCGTTTTAATCCCGGCCACCCCGCCGCTTGGGGACATGCAGGCACGTTCAACAACAATATCCTTTCCATGAGCGCAGGGTATGCAGGATTAAGCCAGGTCTATACAAAAGAGGTAGCCGATGAATTTTTCCGTAAAGGGAACGCTTTCCGCAACGCGCTCGCTTCTGACCTTGCCCGCATAGATATTCCCATTTCCGTTGCCGGACTTGGTTCAATGATGGTGTTTCATTTCCGTGAAACACCGCCGGAAAAACCTCTTCTCGGCAAGGATAAACCGCCTCAGGAACTGCTAGAACTTCTTCATCTTGATATGATCGAGCGCGGGCATTTCTACGCGCGGCGCGGGATGATCAATCTTTCCATTGAAACGACGCCGGAACAGATGCAAGCCTTCCGTCACGATCTGGGCGAGGTCATGGAAACACGAGCGCCGTTGATCAGGGAGGTTTTCGGCTTCTGATACATTGCCATCAATCCGGGTATCTTCGTTTCCGGATCCTGAAAGTCATCCGGTGTTCATCAAGTCAGGATGTGATTGCGATTGCTATTTTTTCTGCTTCTTTCAGGTGCAAGCGGGGCAAATGCTTGCAACTGATTGAAATAGCCTGGTGAAGAGGCTCCGTTTAAGGAGCGTATGGAGCGGGTGATGAGATTCGAACTCACGACCCTAACCTTGGCAAGGTTATGCTCTACCCCTGAGCTACACCCGCATCCGATGGGTGGAATATAGCCATCCGAAAGCGATACGCAAGAAAAAAATCATCGATCAGGCAAGCACCTCCCGAAGGGTGGTGATGATGTAATCCTGGGTTGCTGCATCGAGGTAGGGATGCATGGGCAGCGCCAGCACCCGGCCACAGAGATCCTCGGTCACCGGCAGCCCGTTGCCGGCAACCGGATACATTTCATAGGGCGGCTGCTGGTGCATGCCTTTCGGGTAGTAGATCGCCGTTGGAATGCCTTTGTCCTTGAGCGCGGCCTGCACTTCACCACGGTCAGCACCGGGTGCAAGGGTGATGGTGTATTGCGCCCAGCTTGAGCTATTGCCCGCCGCCAGCCGCGGGGCGGTGATGATATCGGAAAGCCCGGCCTCATAACGATCTGCGATTTGCTGCCGGCTGGCAAGCTCGTCTTCAAATATCTCAAGCTTCTCAAGCAGGATGGCGGCCTGAATCGTATCAAGACGGGCGGTCATGCCGATCCGTTCATGGCTGTAGCGTTCCTGCCCCATACCATGAATCCGCGCCGAGCGCATGATGGCGGCAAAGTCATCATCATCGGTGAAAACCGCCCCGCCATCGCCATAGCAGCCAAGAGGTTTGGCAGGAAAGAAACTGGTGGCGGTAAGTGGCGCCAGCGTGCCCACCGGCCGTCCCTTGTAGCTGGCCCCGAAAGATTGCGCGGCATCATCCAAAACCCACCAGCCTTCCTTTTCGGCAAGATCCGTGATGGCGTCCATGTCGGCAGGCTGGCCGAAAAGCCCGACGGTGATGATTCCCACTACCCGGATACCGGCCTTGTCGGCGGCGGCCTTTGCACTTGCAACACTGCCCGGGCTCAGGTTGAACGTGACCGGATCAACATCGGCAAAAACAGGCACGGCGCCAAGGCAGGGGAGAACTTCGGCCGATGCCGCGAAGGTGAAGCTCTGAACAATGACACCATCACCCGGGCGGACGCCAAGCGCCATCAACCCTAGCATCAGCGCATCGGTCCCGCTGGAACAGCTGATGACGTGGCGGCAGGAACAGAACGCCGCAAGCGCCTCTTCCAGCGCGCCGACTTCCGGTCCCATGATATACTGGCCATGATCCAGCACGCGGGCGACGGCCGCATCGACGCGGTCGCGGATACGGACCTGCTGGCTGGCAAGATCGATCAACGGAATATCGGGGTTGGTCATGCAGCGGCTCCTGTCCTGATCGCGGTTTCCATTCGTGTCATGATGGCCTGAACATAGAGGGCTTCGGCCAGTCCGGTCCTTGGCGGGCTTCCCTTCGCCACATCCAGAAAATGTGCCATTTCTGCCTTGAGCGGCTCACTCTCCTCAAGCGGGATGGGCTGGGCATCCCCGCGGTCAAGGGTGATGGCGCCGTTATCTTTGGTGACGGCGAAAGGATGGCGCTTCAGTTTTGCTTTCCAGGGCTTTGTATCGTCGAAAACCAGCGCCGCGGTGCTTCCGATCACCGTCAGGTTGTGGATCTTGACCGGATTATACCAGTTGGCCTGAACCGAGGCCGTTATCCCGGAAGAAAACTCGAGCTGGGCCGTGACCATATCATCGATACCCGGGGTGATGTGGCTGATGGCATGGGCCTCAACCCGGGACGGGATTTCCTCACCCGTCAGGGCGGCAATCAGCGCAAGATCATGGGGGCAGAGATCATAAAGAGCGGATTCCGTATCCCGGATACGCCCCGGCGCAAGGCGGCTTGCGCGGATGTGTCGAAGATCACCGATCTCCCCTGCCCTGATGCAGTCCAGCATCGTCTCGAAAGCGGCGTGATACCTGATCAGATGGCCCACGACCACGGGATGACCTGTCTCTGATGAAACCCGGGCAATGGCCTCGGCTTCATCAAGGCAAAGCGCAAGCGGCTTTTCGACGAAAACCGGTTTGCCCGCCTCTAGGGCCCGTGTCACGAGATCATGATGCGACGGAGCCGAGGTGACGATCGCCACCGCATCAATCTCCTGGCTTGAAACTGCGTCCTCAACACTCATGGCGCGGCAGCCAAAAGTGTCAGCAAAGGTTTGCGCGGCCACGGGATCAGCATCAACCACGGCCTCAAGACAGTTGAGCTCATCCAGATTGCGGGCAATGTTCCGGCCCCACATCCCGCAGCCAAAGAGCGCAACGCGAACATCTTTTCCCATATTGATCTTCACCCATACAAATCTTCTCTGGTTGCTAGCGAATGCCGGGATTCCCGTCAATCGTTGCATTTTGTAACCTGATGTGAAGGAAAAATACCGGCAGATAACCCGGCAGGACAGCAACGGGTGACGTCCGGCATGCGACACTCCGCCACAGGTTCGGGTGGGTAAAGCTTGATACTATGTGACCACAAGGCCGAATACTCGAATTAATCAACAAAACCAACAGCAAGCAATAAAGATATTTGAGCCATGTCAGCGATCGCCGCATCACCAGAGGCCGATGCATCCTCTGAATTTGAAGACAGCCTTCCCACATCATCCGTTCAGATGATGGGGATACTGGATGATCTCGGCATCTCCTATACGCTCCATACCCATCCACCGTTGAGAACAGTTGAAGATTCCCGCGCGCTCCGTGGAGATATCGATGGCGCACATATCAAGAATCTCTATCTCCGCGACGGCAAGAAGAAGAATTTTCTTGTTGTTGCAGAAGAAAGCCGTCCGATTGACCTCAAGGAGCTGGGTATTGCGATTGGCGGCAGTCGCCTCTCCTTTGGCAGCCCCGACAGGTTGATGGAATTTCTCGGGGTTCGCCCGGGGGCTGTTTCGCCCTTGACCCTGATCAACGATACGGCCCGTGACGTTACCCTGATCTTCGATGAAAGCCTCGATCAGGCGGAAATGATCAATGTTCATCCACTGGTGAATGACAAGACATTGTCTCTTTCCACCCCTGGGCTGCGGCAATTTCTTGAACATACCGGGCATTGGGCTGGCCGGATCGTGATCTGATGAAGGGATGAGGGGGATGAAATTGATATTAATGAATAACTTGCCAGCGGTTGCCAACGCCCCATCTCATAGGGTAATACCCGAATTTTTGTGTTACCCGAGGACAGTTTCCGCATTGAAGACGCAGGAGATCATAGACTAATGGTGCTGATTGAACAGAATGCCACCGGCAGTGATGTGAGCATTATCGATGTATCCACCGCAGATTTCATGGCGGAGGTCATCGAAGCATCGAAGGAAAAACCGGTCATCGTTGATTTCTGGGCGCCCTGGTGCGGGCCCTGCAAGCAATTGATGCCGGTGCTGGAAAAATGCGTCGCCGAAGCCGGTGGGGCCGTGAAACTGGCCAAGGTCAATATCGATGAAAATCAGGCAATTGCCGCGCAGTTGCGCGTGCAATCCGTGCCCACGGTCTATGCCTTCATCGATGGTCAGCCAGTGGATGGTTTTGCCGGTGCCCAGCCGGAATCGGCGGTTCGCCAGTTTGTCGACCGGCTGGTTCAGCAGGCTGGCGGCGCGGCGGCATCGATGGATGATCTGCTCGCGGCCGCCGAAGAGGCGATCGGCAGAAGAGACTTTGCATCAGCTTCCGCCATTTTTCAGGAGATGCTTGCCCAGCGCCCCGACAGCGCCGAAGCCATGGCCGGGCTCATCCGGTGCCTCACCGGGGCGGGGGAATACGCGCCTGCCCGCGACATGCTGGCCGCCATGACCGATGAGATGCAGGCAAGCGACGCCGTCCAGAAGGCCATCAAGGGACTTGATATGGCGGAACGTGGCGCTGAAGCGGCAGGTCAGCTGGCGGAACTCGAAGCCCGGGTTGCCGCCGATGAGAAAGATATTCAGGCCAGGTTTGATCTGGCCATGGCCCAATATGGCGCCGGCATGTCCGAAGATGCGATTGAAAGCCTGCTTGCCTGTATGCGGCTCAACCGGTCGTGGAATGATGATGCGGCGCGGCTTCAGCTGCTTGAGATTTTTGCCACCCTCGGGCCTGCCGCCCCCGAAGTGCTTGAGGGACGGCGTAAACTTTCGTCACTTCTGTTTTCATGATGAAGGCCGTTGAAAGGAAACCGGCATAATGAAACGTAGCGCCATCATTCCTGATCTTCAGGATCTTCCGGAAACGATACCCGTGTTTCCGTTGAACGGTGCTCTCCTGCTGCCCGGAGGGCGGTTGCCGCTCAATATTTTCGAGCCGCGCTACCTCAATATGATCTCCGATGTGCTCACCAGCCCGACCCGCCTCATGGGGATGATCCAGAGCACCACCTCAACCGGACAGAATGAAGTTGCCCCAAGCCTCTTTTCAATCGGTTGCGTCGGCCGACTTTCCAGTTTTGAGGAAACCACCGATGGCCGCTATCTCATCTCTCTTGACGGGGTGATCCGCTTTCGTGTTGAAAGCGAAATTGACATGAAGGATGGGTATCGCCGGTTGAAGGTGGATTACAGCACCTTCACCGATGATCTTCTGGTTCAGGATAACAGCATCAATCGGGAAAAACTGCTGAAGGCATTGCGCCGGTTCTTTGACCTCAAGGGCTTCACCGCGGACTGGGAGGCCATCAAGGTCTGTGAAAGCGAAAAACTCGTGACAACCCTGTCGATGATCTGCCCGCTCGAAGTTTCCGACAAACAGGCGCTGCTCGAGGCACCAACGACGTTTGAGCGAGCTGAAATTCTGACAACAATGCTTGAGATGCAGGTCTCGAGCCATGGCCTCATCTCCGAGAATCAAGGCCATGTCCGCCACTGAAAACGAAGATGCAAGACCACTTGATCCGATCTTGCTCGATCTGCTCATCTGCCCGGTCAGCCGCGGCCCGCTCACCTATGATCGGACCAGCCGGGAACTGATCAGCCGTCAGGCTGGACTTGCCTATCCTGTCCGAGACGGGGTGCCGGTGCTGCTCAAGGAAGAAGCCAGGACCCTCGACGGGGCGGAAAGCTGATAATGTCGGCATCGGCCACAACCCCGGAGCCATGGCCGACGGCCATTTCCCTCAATCCGGAGAAAAACACCCTCAGCGTTGTGTTTGATACCGGCGAGATTTTCAATCTCGAAGCAGAGCTTCTGCGGGTTGAATCGCCGTCAGCCGAAGTTCAGGGCCATAGTGCAAGCCAGAAAACCACCCCCGCCGGCAAGCGCAAGGTCAAGATTACCGATATCAAGCAGGTGGGGCATTACGCCATCCGGCTGGTCTTCAGCGATGGCCATGACAGCGGGCTCTTTACCTGGACGACACTGCATCGATACGGCCGCGACAGGGATGATCTCATGGCCCGGTATCTGGCCCGGCTGGAGGAACAAGGGCTCAGCCGCGACGGTTAAGCCCGCCGCTTGCCATTTTCATCGCCAGCGCCTTGAAGGGAGACCGATCCATCGCGGCCATGGCCATCCCCGCCGCGGAGCGGAGACTTTTCGGCCCGAAGGAGAAGAGCCGGTTGAGCCCGTCGGTTGCAACGGTCATGGCCGCGGTTTCGACAAACCGCTGCCTTGCATAGCGTTCCAGCACCATCGGGTCGCCGAAATCAGCCCCGTGCTCCATGGCCCAGGCCAGCGCATCTGAAATGGCCGCCGCATCACCGAGGGCAAGATTATAGCCCTGACCGGCAAGGTGGTGAATGCTGTGGGCCGCATCACCCACCAGCACCAGCCGATGCGCGAAAGGACGGATCGCATGGCAGAGCCGCATCGACCAGGAATGGCGTTCGCTTGCCAGGCTGAGCTCGCCGAAAGCAGGGCCGAATTCTTCTTCAAGAACCTGCCCGAACATCAGCGGATCTGCCTTGAGCATCACCGCAGCGTCTTCATCCCGGAGGGTCCAGACAAGTGAGGAAAGATGGGGATCGTCCAGCGGCATCAGCGCCACCGGACCGCCGTCAACAAATCGTTGCCAGGCGATATGCCGATGCGGCAGGCTTGAGCGGATATCGGCAACGATCGCGGTCTGGCCTGGACTTCGCCGGATTGTCCGGATCAGGGCAGCTTCCCGAAACGGGCTTCGGCCGCCATCTGCCGCAATCACCAGGGGTGTTTCCACCACCTCGCCATCATCAAGGTCAAGGCGGTGACAACGTGTATCTTTATGCTGAAATACATCCGGCGCTGGCGGGGTTGCCCTGCTGTTGCGGATACGGATCAGGGGATGCGCTGCGGCCAGATGCATCAGGGCGGCAATCACGGCACTGTTCCGCATGACATGGGCAAGCGGGCCGGTTGCGCTGTCATCCTCGCCCCATGACAGGAGCGTATCTTTCACCGCGTAACCTGGACGCGGTTTCTGGGCATCGCTCACCCGGATCTCACGCACCGGGGTGATGGCATGACCTTGATCATCCATGACCTTGAAGACACCGAGCCGATCAAGAAAAGCATGACTGGCGGGATTGATCGTGCTGGTGCGGATGGTATCGGTCCTGCCCGCGGCATGATCCAGCACAAGGCAGGAAACACCTCGATCGGCAAGCGCCAGCGCCGTGGCCAGCCCGGCCATGCCGCCACCGACTATCACGATATCATGCGTGTTGCTCTTATCCATCCTGTCCCTCATCCAGCCGTGCCAGCACATGGCGCATCATCTCATCGAGATTGCCGCCATCGAAAAGAAAAGCCCGGACACCGGCGGCTTCACCAGCTTCGAGATCTGTTATGCGGTCGCCGATCATGGCGCTTTCATTCATGGCGATATCATATTTTTCCGCCAATTCAAGAAGCATCCCCGGCAGAGGCTTGCGGCATGAACATTGCCTGAGGGCCGGATCAGGGGCAGACGGATGATGCGGGCAGAATGAAATCGCATCCAGGACGGCGCCATCTTCTTCCAGCAATCTTGCCAGATGCACGTTGAAATGAAGGAGTGCCGCCTCATCGTAATAGCCAAGGGCAATCCCCCCCTGATTGGTCACGACAGCGATCATGTATCCGGCATCACGGGCACGTCGGATAGCCGCCGCGGCGCCGGGGATCAACCGGCAGTCCTCGATCTTGTGGGGATAGCCGGTATCGACATTGATCACGCCGTCCCGGTCAAGAAAAATGGCCCGTGTTTTCTTTTCCATTAAAGAGAGATAAGCCGGAAACCCCATAAGCGCAATCGGTGAGGTGAGTTTTCTCGGGAAAAACTCAGCATCTTGTGGAAGCAGCAGGTGCAAACCTCTATATATTTGAGGTACAATTTGCTATGGCTTGACATCAAGGAAGGAAAAGCGAGGCTTTCACCCAACCATGAATGATCCCAAGACGGCGACACCGTTTATCTCTGCGGGCCTCAAAGGTTTCCTGCAACGGCGAATGGAGGAGATCTTCGGCCTGATCTGCCTTGGCCTTGGCGGTGTTGTCCTGGCCATGATCGTCAGTTACGATCCGGCCGATCCGTCCAGCCACACCATCTCAAGCATCAGCACCGGCGAGATATCAAATCTTCTCGGGGTGGTCGGGGCTGAAATTGCCGCGCATCTGGTGGCGGCGATGGGCCAGCCCGCGGCGATTGCCCTTGGGATTGCTTTTCTCATCTGGGGTATCCGGCTGATCCGGCATGCCCGGCCGGAGCGGATGCGCCGCCGGTTTCTGGTGCTGCCGGTTGCGCTCTGCCTGCTTTCATTTTCGGCCAGCGCCTGGCTTGGTGAAAGTTACGGCGGAGCGATCGGCCGGATGCTGGTGGCGCCGCTTCTGACCATGCCGGAGCTTAATCTGTCTTTGCCGGAACCGCTGGAGATGATCAAATACGGCCATCTGCTCATGGCCGCGCTGACGGGTCTCGGCCTCGTGGTCTATCTTTATGCCGCGGCGATTGATCGTGGGGAAATGCGTCTTGTCTCTCGTCTTCTGGGCCTGATGCGGCAGGGCATGCTTTATCCGGTGCGGTCACTGAAGGCGCTGGCCGCCCGGTTCTGGCAGGAAAGCCGCACGCCAAAAGACAGCAGCGCCAAGCGGCGGCAGAAGCCAAAGCCTCGGCGGGAGCCCGTGGTGGTTACACAGGAAAGTGCTGAAGATGACACGCCTTCCCTGACAGCCGCCAGGCGTCGCAAGCCGCGGGGCAATAGCGGGCAGGGATCGCTTGATCTTGAAAATGCCAGCGGCTATCGCCTGCCGTCGCTCAATCTTCTGGCGCCGCCGAACAAGGCGCTGGCCGGGCCCGACAAGGATGTGCTGGATACCAATTCCCGCATGCTTGAAAGCGTGCTGGCGGAATTCGGTGTCCGGGGCGAGATTGAAAAAGCCAGGTTCGGGCCTGTCGTCACGCGCTATGAGCTGTCTCCGGCCCCGGGCACCAAAACCCAGCGGGTGATTGGCCTTGCCGATGATATCGCCCGGTCCATGTCGGCGTTATCGGTGCGGGTTGCGGTGGTGCCGGGCCAGAATGTCATTGGTATTGAGTTGCCAAACACCGACCGGCAGACCGTGCTGATCCGGGATATTTTCGATGGTGATCGCTGGTCCGAGCAGTCGGCCTCCCTGCCGATGGCGCTGGGGATGGATATTGCCGGGCATCCGGTGATTGCCGATCTTGCCCGGATGCCGCATCTCCTGGTTGCCGGCACCACCGGTTCAGGCAAGTCGGTCGGGATCAACGGGATGATCCTGTCGCTTCTCTACACGCATACGCCGGAAACCTGCCGCCTGATCATGATAGACCCGAAAATGCTCGAACTTTCGGTCTATGACGGCATCCCCCATCTCCTGACCCCGGTGGTGACGGATCCCGGCAAGGCGGTCACCGCACTGAAATGGACGGTGCGGGAGATGGAAACCCGCTACCGCAACATGTCCAAACTCGGGGTACGCAATATCGACGGCTACAACAAGCGGCTTGAAGAGGCCCGTCGCAAGGGGGAAACCCTCACCCGCCGGGTCCAGACCGGCTTTGATGCGGAAACCGGCAAGCCGGTCTTCGAGGAACAGGAACTTGATCTCAATCCCCTGCCCTTCATTGTCGTGATCATCGATGAAGTGGCGGATCTGATGCTTGTTGCCGGCAAGGATATTGAGGCGGCGGTCCAGCGGCTCGCGCAGATGGCGCGGGCGGCGGGCATCCATGTGGTCATGGCGACCCAGCGGCCGTCGGTGGACGTGATTACCGGCACCATCAAGGCCAATTTCCCGACCCGGATATCGTTCCAGGTGACGTCGAAAATCGACAGCCGGACGATCCTCGGCGAACAGGGGGCCGAACAGCTTCTCGGCAAGGGAGATATGCTCTACATGGAAGGCGGCGGCCGGATTGTCCGGGTGCACGGCCCGTTTGTAAACGATGGCGAAGTGGAGAAAGTGGCCAATTTCCTTCGTCAGCAGGGTGAACCTGTCTACGATGACAGCGTCACCGAAGAGGTTGATGCCGATGCGCCTCTTTCGGCCATGGGCGGGTTGCCCGAAGACAACGGCGATGCCGGCCTCTACGATCAGGCGGTGCAGCTGGTGGCAAGGGAAGGCAAGGCGTCCACCTCCTTCATTCAGCGTCATCTTCGGATCGGCTATAACAGGGCGGCAACCATCATCGAGGAAATGGAACGTCGCGGTGTTGTCAGCGCCGCCAATCATGCCGGCAAACGTGAGGTGCTGATCGATGCCCGGGATTGATCTCAACTCTTGTCTTCGGCGTCTCCTCCTTCGGGTTTCGGGCGCGGTGCTTGCGGGGCTGGTGATTTCTTCGTCTGCCATGGCCACATCCCTTGAAAAGGCCGAAGCATGGTTCAGCAGCATCACCACGCTTGAAGCCAGGTTTATTCAGGTCTCTTCCGATGGCAGTTCGGCCGAGGGGCAATTCTATCTGTGGCGACCCTATCGCAGCCGGTTCGAATATGACGACCCGGTTCCGCTTACCCTGATCACGACCCGGACCTGGCTGCATGTCGACGAAGAAGACCGGCGCCAGATAACCAGCTATCCGGTAAGCGAGACACCTCTTGCGGTGATTCTGGCAGATCCGGTCCGGCTTGAGGGGGAAGGTTTCACCACCCGCGCCGAAAGCAGGGATGGAGTAACCCGGATCACCCTTGATCAGCCCGAAGGTGAGGCGGCGGGCCGGATCGTGCTTGAATTCACTGAACAGCCATTTGTCCTTCGCCGCTGGCTTGTGACCGATGCCAATGGCATCACCACGTCCGTATTGCTGAGCAATATCACCAAAGGCCATAAACTCTCGCCGCGTCTGTTCGTGCCGACCGAGTATCCGGATACCAGAAACTAGCGCGCCACCATCTTCACCGGGCCAGCATGGCCGGGGCTGGCCATTCCCGTCCGCTCAATCTAGGATAGTCACCGTAGCAGGTTTTCATTTCAGGGGGATGAAGATGACTACGCTTGCAACCATGCCGCTGGAAAAACTGCCGCTGGCGTCGATTGATCTTGAAACAACCGGCCTTTCACCTGCCCGGGACCGCATTGTCCAGATCGGCATGACCGATCCCTGGGATGAAACGCATCAGCTCGATCTGCTTGTCAATCCGGGTATGGCCATTCCTGAAAAAAGCACGACCATCCACGGCATTGACGATCAGCAGGTCAAGACGGCCCAAAGCATCGCCCATGTCCTGCCCCATTTCCGCGCTCGGCTCAACGGGCGGGTGCTGATCGGCTATAATATCGGCTTCGATCTGGCGGTGTTGTCGGCCGAAGCGGAAAGATACGGGCTTGAATGGGAATGGAGTGCCGCTCTATGCGTCCGCCAGCTCGGGGTGATTGCCCTCGGCAATGAGGCGATGTTGATGATGGGGGATCTCAACGCCCTGGCGGAACATTACGATATCAGCATCAGTGATCGGCACACCGCCCTTGGGGATGCCAGAATCACGGGCCGGATCTTTCGGGCGATGCTGCCTGATCTCAACGGTAAATCCATCGTCACGCTGGCCGATGCATTGCGTTCGGTATCCGGTCTTGATGATCTGAGGCTGTCATCGACCCGGGCCGGGTGGGTGGATGTGGCAAGCGGGCTGTATCAGCCGTCGCAGACCCGGCCGGTGGAACGCATCGACCCCTATCCCTACCGCCACCGGATCAGGGAGATCATGCTGACGGATCCGGTTGTCCTGCCGCCGGAAACACCCATCCAGATAGCCGCCGTGACCATGAAGGATCGAAAAACGGACTGTGTCTTCATCGGCCCTTCCACGAATAAGATTGATGGCATTGTCTCCGAACGTGATCTCGTTCACACCATGGCGCTGCCAATCGAGGAAGTCGGGCATGCACGGGCAATCCCGATCGGTCAGGTCATGTCGTCGCCGGTGATCACGGTCCGTGAGGATGATTTCATGCATGTGGCGCTGGGCCGGATAAGCCGGCTTGATATCCGCCATCTTGGTGTTGTGGGCGCGTCAGGGGAGCTGGTGGGCTGGATTTCCACGCGTGAGCTGATCCGCCAGCGCGTGACCGGCGCCATGGTGATCGGTGACCAGATTGCGACGGCCCGGGATTCAGCGGAAATTGCCGCGGCATTGAAGGCATTGCCCATGCTGGCAAGCTCCCTTCTTTCCGATGGCGTTGAGGGCCATCTGATTGCCGCGGTGATCAGCAGCCAGTATCGGGCGGCGCTGGCCCAGGCCGCCCAACTGGCCGAAGCCAGGATGGAAACGCCGCCGCCAAGGCCCTATGCCGTTCTGGTGCTGGGCTCGGCCGGGCGTGGCGAAAGCCTGCTTGCCGCCGATCAGGACCACGCGATCATCTATGACGATGGTATCGAAGGGGATGGCGCAATGCCCGATGATGCCGCGGTGCAGGCCTGGTATGAAACCCTTGGCGGGCATATTTCCGATTTCCTTGATGAGGCCGGAATTCCCTATTGCCAGGGCGGGGTGATGTCGCGTCACGCCAAATGGTGCCGATCGATTTCCGGCTGGCGTAGCGCCCTCAGTGACTGGGTGAAACTGGCACGGCCGGAAGATCTGTTGAGTGTTGATATCTTCTTTGATTTCGAGCCTGTCTATGGCCAGGTGGAACTGGCCTCCCTGTTGCGGCTTGCCATGGAAGGGCGGGCCACACGGCGGCCGGATTTTCTTAAAAGGCTGGCGGGAAGCGCGGCCAATGCCCAGGCCGGAACGACACTGTTCGGCGGCCTGAAGACGGAGGCCGGCCGCTACGATATCAAAAAATATCTGCTTCTGCCTTTGATCGAAACCTTGCGCGTTCTTTCCATCTCACGCGGAATTTCGGAACGCAGCAGCGCCCAACGTGCCGAAGCGCTGTATCGAACGAATACCGTGCCGCCGGAAGTACCCCTCCTGGCCGAAGATATTCATTTCGCGCTGAAACTTGTTCTCCGCCAGCAGATCAGTGATATATCCGCAGGACTGCCGCCCGGAACAAGGATTGAAATCACCGCATTGAGCCCGGCGGAAACAAAATTGCTCAAATCGATCCGCGGGCGGGTCAACCGGCTTGAGCCGATGCTTCAGGATTGCCTTTTCGGGTAAGGCCGTTTTCCCGCAAAAACCTTTTCGGCATTAAGGATTTGTTAACCATCCTTCTGCTAGAGTCTCGGCAAGGAAGGTGAGCCGCCATGCGCTGGCTCGTGCCCCGTAAAGGGGAGATAACAATGGAGGGAAGATGATGCTTCGCAGGATGGTTCAAACTATATTGAAGAAGGTACATCTTCTGGTGGAGATGAAACCAGACGTTGCTACGGTCAAAGAGAACCCATGCGCTGGATTGGATGATGAGGAGTGGAGGAAAAATGCTAGCGCTGAGAGCGTGAAAGCCGAATTGGCAGAGGAAGCCGACGCGAACGTCCACGCCGAGGATGGCATCACCCCGCTCCATCATGAGGCGGCATTCGGCACGTCTGAAAATATCCAAGCACTCATTAAGGCCGGGGCAGAGATAGAAGCCCGCACCCTAAGAGGCTATACCCCGCTTCATTTGGCGGCTGCAGAGGGCACACCTGAAAATATCCAAGCACTCATCAAGGCTGGAGCAGAGGTAAACGCCCGGACCAAGAATGACGGCACCTCGCTTCATCTGGCGGCGGCAGATGGCACGCCTGAGAATATCCGCGTGCTCATCAAGGCCGGGGCAGAGGTAGACGCCCGCACCGAGTATGGCGGCACCCCGCTTTATCAGGCGGCGGCAGTCGGAACGCCTGAGAATATCCGTATGCTCATCAAGGCTGGGGCGGAGATTGAGGCCTGTAGCGAGAATGGCACCACCCCGCTTCATGCGGCGGCTGGATTAGGCACACCTGAGAATGTCCGTACGCTCATCAAGGCCGGGGCGAATACCAGAGCCCGCACTGAAGGCGGGGGATTCCCGCAGATCTGGCCGAAGACAACGATAAGGTCAAAGGCACTGATGCCTATTGGCAATTGCATGAAGCGCGGTATGACTAAAGTTGAACCTATCTTTTCGGGTAGTCTTTCTACTCAACCCAGGCAGAGCTTCGCCGCCGCATATCGCCATTCATCATGCTGCTGATGGCTTCGGCAAGGTTTTTCTGAGCCTCGCGGTTTTTCTTCAGCGTTGGATCAAGCGGGATGACGATATCTCCATCTGCCCGCAGAATAGGTGACTGATAATCGGAAAAATCCGCCAGCAGCGTCTTCAGGCTGGCGATGAGTTCGTCTTCCTGATGATTATCTCTTTCCCGGGTTTCATCATTGGCCATGATATGTTTCTCCCCTTGGGTCCATCTCGTTGCATTGAATTTCTCAACTCATCAGAGGTTGACTTGCAAAATCTGTACCTGAAGAACTAAGGATATCATTACATGATGGGGCAATGCTATTCTTTGTTTCCCTGTAATGGCAGGATATTCGCAATAACAACAAATCTTGGATACACATGAAAATCATCACCTGGAACATAAATTCGGTGCGGCTGCGGCAGGGACTGGTGCTTCGGCTTCTCGAAGAAGAAACCCCCGATGTCCTCTGCCTGCAGGAGACGAAATGCCCCGATGAGGCTTTTCCCGCATCGGTTTTTGACAAGGCAGGCTATCCCCATCAGGCCATCCGCGGGGAGAAGGGATATAACGGTGTTGCCATCCTCTCACGCCGGCCTTTTCAGGGTCACCGGCATCTTGACTGGGTCGGGCGTGGCGATTGCCGGCATCAGGCGGTGACGCTCGATGGCGGCATTCATCTGCATAATTTCTACATTCCGGCAGGGGGAGACGTGCCGGATCGCGAAGCCAACCTCAAATTCGATCACAAACTCAGGTTTCTTGATGAAATGATGACCTGGTCGAAAACAGCGTCGGATACATCCTCCATACTGGTTGGTGATCTCAATATCGCCCCCCGTGAAGATGATGTCTGGTCACATAAGCAGTTGCTCAAGATCATCAGTCATACGCCGGTTGAAACCGAAGCACTGGCAGCGGTGATGGCGATGGGCGGCTGGCATGATGCCGTGCGCAAGGCCATTCCCGAAGGCAAACTCTATTCCTGGTGGTCCTACCGAGCCCGGGACTGGGATGCGGCAGACAAGGGCCGCCGCCTTGATCATATCTGGGTGACGTCGAAACTGGGTCATAGCGTCAAGGCGGCCAGGGTGTTGCGAGAGGCGCGGGGATGGGAACAGCCATCGGATCACGCGCCGGTGATCGCCGAGATCATGACCTGATCTTTTCAAATGCGTCCAGAAGGCGTATATCGGCCTGATGGAACGTTCTTTTGTCAAGATGCATGGGCTGGGCAATGATTTCGTGATCTTCGATGCACGGGAGGAGCCGCTTACCCTCAATGCCGATCAGGCGGCGATGATCGCCGACCGGCGGCTTGGAGTCGGTTGCGACCAGATTCTCATCATCCGGGGGTCAGACATCGCCGATATCGGTCTCGTCATTCTGAACAGCGACGGTTCCGAGGCCGCGGCCTGCGGCAATGGCAGCCGCTGCGTGGCCGATCTGGTGATGCGGCAGACCGGCGGGCAGAATCTGACCATGGATACAAAAGGCGGCGTCATAAGTGCCTTGCGGGAGGAAGATCTCGTCACCATCGATATGGGCCCGGCCCGGCTTGACTGGCAGGATATTCCGCTGCTCGAGCCGGGTGATACCGCTTGTGTCGATCTTGGCCTTGCGGGCCTGCCGCCGGCGGTCTGCGTGAATATGGGCAATCCCCATGCCGTTCATTTTGTTGCTGACGCCGAGCAGATCGATCTTCCGGCCATCGGCCCGAAAGCTGAACGTCACCGGCTTTTTCCGGATCGGGCCAATATCGAATTTGTGTCAGGCCTCGGCGAAAACCGGCTACGCATGCGCGTCTGGGAACGCGGGGTCGGGATCACCCGGGCCTGCGGGACGGGGGCCTGCGCGGTGGCGGTGGCGGCGGCACGCACCGGACGGACTGGCCATGAAGTGGAGGTTGTGCTTGATGGCGGAAGCCTCGGCATTATCTGGCAGGAAGACGGGCCCCTGGCCGGGCATGTCTTCATGCGCGGGCCGACGGCAGAAGTGTTCAGGGGCCATATGATACTGACCGAAAAGGGGATCGGATCATGATGAAGCCGCCCCCCCGGATAGAAACCTTCGGCTGCCGGCTCAATATCTGGGAGAGCGAGGTCATCCGCCGCCATACATCATCCGCGGGGCTTGAAAATGCGGTGGTGATCAACACCTGCGCGGTGACCGCCGAAGCCGAAAGGCAGGCACGTCAGGCGATCCGGAAAGCCCGCCGCGCTGATCCGGATGCGCGGATAATCGTGACAGGCTGCGCCGCCCAGATCCATCCGGATAGCTGGCGCGACATGCCGGAAGTCGATGCC